>JAESPR010000059.1 GCA_016765685.1 Colwellia sp.
GCTCTTTACCTGTGCCAGATTCACCATTAATAAGTACGCTGATACTTGAACGAGATAAACGCCCAATGGCACGGTAAACCTCTTGCATCGCTGGCGCTTCGCCAATTAAACCAGCAGCAAGTGGGGTCGTTTCTTTGGGCTTATTTTTTGCATTGTGTTCGCGGGCATGAATTAATGCTCGTTTAGTCAAACTAACGGCTTCATCCATATCAAAAGGTTTGGGTAAATATTCAAAAGCACCTCCTTGATAAGCATTTACGGCACTGTCGAGATCGGAATGTGCAGTCATGATAATAACAGGAATATTAGGATGATCTTTACTGATGGTGTTGAGTAGTGTCATACCGTCCATATCGGGCATGCGAATATCTGAGATAATTACTTCGGGTTGATCATGATCCAAAGCGATTAGCAAATTACTGGCGCTTTCAAAAGAAGCACAGGTAATATTTGCCTTGGCAAAGGCTTTTTCTAAAATCCAGCGAATTGAACTATCGTCGTCAACTATCCATACTTGTTCGGTGATCATTAGGGATTCTCTTGCGTTAAAGTCATAGGGTTTAGTTATCAGGTTCGTTGATACCGTTTTTTTATTAAGTTAAAGGTAAAAGTATATTAAATTCGGTATGTCCGGGGCGACTATGGCAAGATAACTTCCCCTGATGTTGGTTTATCAAGGTTTGGGCAATAGATAAACCAAGCCCGGTACCATTATAACGCCCAGATACCATAGGATAGAACAAGGTATCTTGTATCTTAGTTGGAATGCCGGGGCCATCATCTATAATGCTAATTTGTACGGATAATTTTACCTGCTTGCCATTGATGGTTTTATTGCTAGCAATACGGGTTTTAAGCGTTATCACATTGTCAGGAGTTATTGCTTGAATAGCATTGTTGACGATATTCAATACTGCTTGCTGTATTTTTTCTTGATCACAATCAACGGTTGGTAATGAGGGATCATAGTCGCGTTTTAATACAACTTCCTTCTCATTAGAAAAGTTAATAACTTGGCAAACTTTCTCGAGTACTGAATGAATATTATAGTTTTTAATTTGTGGTAACTGATTTGGCCCCAACAGCCGATCAACTAAGTTTGTTAGTCGGTCGGCTTGTTCAATAATCATCGCTGTGTATTCTTGTTGCTCTGTATTTAACTCTTTATTTAACAATTGCGCTGCACCACGCAAACCGCCTAGCGGGTTTTTGATTTCGTGGGCTAAACCTTTGATTAAATCACGAGCAGCAAGCCACTGTTGTTGTTGAAAAACCTCGAGACTGATTTGTTTTTGTTGGTCAATTTGTTTGAATTCAATTAATACATGGGGAATACGATTAAACTCTACCGCAGAGGCGGTCACTTCTGCGGTAAAGCGGTGACTTTCACTAAACTCGATAACAATTTCACTATCGGTAAACTCTTGGCCAGTTGCAAGCAGTTGTGCTAAACGAAATTGGGTAATAGAGGTGTTGGCAAAAATACAATCATGTGAGCGGCCATATAACTTGTTCAAACTTCGAATCAATAAAGCTTCTGCAGCAGGGTTAAGATAACAAATATCTAGTTTTTGATCGAGTATCAGCACCGCGGTTACTAGCTGATTGGCCAATGTCTTTTGATAGCTTAATTTAAGTTGTTGTATTTCTTGTCTAGTTTGCAACATAAAGTCTCATATTTATACCATCTATGCACCAATTTGGTGCGTTAAATTTAGTATATTCTAGAAAAGTTTTATTTGCCGAGCTAAATGCCACTATTTTGTGCTATTTGCGTTAATTTACCGAGGCTCTGTGCATATAAAACGTTATCGGTTTAGATAATGCAATTACCTTGCCCTTTTCGTTAAGCAATTGCATTTTTATTTGATGCTCACCACGGTCGATGTTGCGCAGAGAAAACATGGTGTGAGTTTGAGGTTTTTGATAAGGTTTGTCGTCCAATAGCAGCTGAATTTTTAAACCACGTTTAAATATTGGTTTGATACTACCACTAATATAAACTGAACCCGTGTTGTCTCTAATAGTAGAATTATCTTTGGGTTGATCAATAACGACTTGATAGTCATCTGCTATTTTTTTTGTTTTGATGTCTAACAGTTGTGTTTCTATGGTACTAGAGGATTTCATGACATTTCCGGGTTTGATTTTCACTACTTCAGCGCCGGGTCTAGGTGTGTCGGAATAGACAGTTTGGCCTTTTTCATTCACCCACACATATATTTTAGCAGTACTCGCGTTGGTAGGAGTTGCTATTGATAAAGCTAATAATGTCGGTAATAAAAATCTAATCATAATCATGAGTATCAAGTATATCCCGTTCCTTCAGATATATCCAAGCACACTAAAGTGCGAACATAGGTAATTATAATCTATACAAAAAACGTGAGGTTTACCACTGAAAACTAACTTTCTTTTATTTTAAATTTTAGATAAAAAAAGCTCACCGAAGTGAGCTTTATTCAGCGTTAATGGTAAAAATTAAACACTGTAGTACATATCAAATTCTACTGGGTGAGTAGTAGAGTTTAATAATTCAATCTCTTTACGCTTAAGACCAATATAAGCATTAATCATATCGATATCCATAACACCACCAACCGTTAAGAACTCGTTGTCAGCTTCTAATGCATCAAGCGCTTCTTCAAAAGAAGAACAAACTTGTGGGATTTCTGCTGCTTCTTCTGCCGGTAGGTCGTATAAATCTTTATCCATGGCATCGCCAGGATGGATTTTGTTCTTAATGCCGTCAAGACCAGCCATTAACATTGCGGTGAAGCCTAAGTAAGGGTTCATCGTTGGATCAGGGAAACGCACTTCAATACGCATTGCTTTTGGTGATGGCACCATAGGAATACGAATAGAAGCTGAGCGGTTACGGGCAGAGTAGGCAAGCATTACTGGCGCTTCAAAACCCGGAACAAGGCGTTTATATGAATTGGTTGAAGCGTTAGTAAAAGCATTTAGTGCTTTAGCATGTTTGATGATACCCCCAACATAATAAAGTGCTAATTCAGATAGCCCGCCGTACTTATCACCAGAGAATAAGTTAACACCATCTTTGGCAAGTGATTGATGCACATGCATGCCTGTACCATTATCACCTACTAAAGGCTTAGGCATAAAGGTGGCTGTTTTACCGTATGCATGCGCTACATTATGAACAACATACTTATAAATTTGCACTTCATCAGCTTTTTTAACCATGGTATTAAAGCGACAAGCAATTTCATTTTGACCACAAGTAGCTACTTCATGATGATGCGCTTCAACGACTAAGCCCATATCTTCCATTACTAAACACATGGCTGAACGTAAATCTTGTGATGAATCAACTGGCGCTGTTGGGAAGTAACCGCCTTTAATACCCGGACGATGGCCCATATTGCCTTCTTCGTATTCAGTACCAGAATTCCAAGCCGCTTCTTTATCATCAATTTTGTAAAATGAACCGCTCATGTCAGTGTGGAAACGCACATCATCGAAAACGAAGAATTCTGGCTCTGGGCCAATTAATACGGTATCAGCGATACCCGTACTGCGTAGATACTCTTCAGCGCGATTAGCAACAGAACGTGGGTCGCGGCTGTAACCTTGCATTGTATTTGGCTCTAAAATGTCACAACGAATATTTAAGGTAACAGCTTCAGTGAAGGGGTCTAATACAGCGGTTTCAGCATCAGGCATCATAACCATGTCTGATTCATCAATGCCTTTCCAACCTTCAATTGAAGAGCCATCGAACATTTTACCGTCTTCAAAAAAATCTTCAGTGACTTGATGATGAGGAATAGAAATATGTTGCTCTTTACCTTTTGAATCAGTAAAACGAAGGTCAACAAATTTGACATCGTGCTCTTTAATTAAATCGAATACTGCTTGTGACATTTTTTGTCTCTCCAGTGAGGTTAGTTTTAAATTTTTTTGGCTTTCGCCAATTGTTATAGTGATAATAAGCTAAAATTATGCCAATAAAAATATCCTTTATAAATAAAGGCTTAGATAATTTTTAAAAGTTAATTAGCACCATAATGGTGCGTCAGCTGATCTTTTTGGTGCAATAGCTGGGGCGCATTAACAGCGCTACACCTACCCTTGCTTATTATGTTTTTAACAGATTATTATTGCTGCGCTACGATCCAGTTTTTATAATATTGAAAATAATTTTCTGTATAGGCTTTCATTTCCTGTAAATTTTCTTGATATTCATTTGGTTGCACTAAATAATCGGGATATGGGTATTGCCAGTGGTCTAATTTTAATACCTGATGCAACGGCAGCCATGTTTCACCTTGGCGAATTTTAAGCTGTGGATTTAAAATATAGTGACCACGGCGTAAGCGTTTGAATAATTTTTTGTTACGAGTGTCATCACGATCCACTTCATTGCTAGATAAGTAACGGCTAATATAAGCCTGTTTTTTCTTCATTGGCGGTAATACCGTATCAGGTAATTTTGCTAACATTTTATGTAAATTTGCGGCGGTAATCGCCTCGCCATGGCTAATTTTTGTCGGCAAATAGTCATACCAAAGGCTAAAAAACACATTCACTAAAAAGCCAAACATATTATGATCATCAAGTTTTTCTAAACGTCCATCCACCTGAACAGATATTGCTTGTGGGGCTAACATGTCATAAAGTTCACCAATATGATGAATACTGCTGTGCTCTGTTAATAGTCGAGCCAACAACATTTGCCAAGCGTTAAGGCCGTGATTCGCTAGCAAGGCCTTATCAGCGCCACGTTCGCTAATAACTTGTACCAAGGTGGTGTTACCAATAAAGCCTGCGGTCATCAGCGGGGTTAAATTAAAACGGTTACGGTGATCAACCCCATAGTTATCTATGTCGCGCAACACACCTTTAGGCTGCTTTAAATCATAAAGCATAAAGTGGTTTTTATAGATCTGTTTAATGGCTTGCTGCCGGTTTTTACGCGCCTTAAGCGCACCATTAAAGCCTTGCTCTGCCAATAAATTTAAGGCAGCGTTATCTTGATGAAATAAGCTGTATTCTAGCAAGAGTAACTGTTGTTTCTTGTTTACTTGGCTCTGCACGCTTTGATACAGCTCATTGGCCTGTTCAGCATCACACACTGGCCAAGGCACCTGTTTTTCTTTGAGAATATGCTGACGAATATGCTCAGCTTGCTGCTGTTTACCTTGTAACTCTAGCTTGTGTGCTTCTTGTTGCCATTCCTCTAATGATGACTCTTGTTTTTGCAAATTGAGCTCACCAGTATAACGAGCAAGATCAAGCAAAGCCATCAGCGGATGTGACAAATCTGTTTCAACCACATACAGATTATGCACCGAGCGTGTTATTGCCACATACAAAGAGTTTATATAAAATTTATACGCTTCAAGGGATTTATCGGTTTTATTTTTCGCCCTAGCATAGTTCAACTCACTGACGTCAAGATCGCTTACCTGCACTCCACGAGCAATTTCTTTAAAAATATCCTGCTCACCTGCAATAAAGTTAAACAAGATAATACTATCGTATTCTAGCCCTTTGGCTTCTTGAATTGAAAACACTAACGGGGTTGAAAAAATGCGTGAAGCGGCGAGTTTTTGCTCAGGATGCATCACAATAACAGCAAACTTAGTTGAGCGTGAGGTACTCGCATCCAGTTGTTGACGCACTTTTTCAGA
Source organism: Colwellia sp. (assembly GCA_016765685.1). Lineage (GTDB taxonomy): Bacteria > Pseudomonadota > Gammaproteobacteria > Enterobacterales > Alteromonadaceae > Colwellia. The sequence continues at coordinate 5,658 of JAESPR010000059.1, forward strand.
ATCTGCCAACAATTGCAGTTGCCCTTGCTGCTCACCAATACTGGTAACCAAAAAGTTACTCTCTTTGTCTACCGAGCCAAAACGCGCATGTTTGAGTTTTAAAATACGATTGGCAACCTCAGTGATCAAAGGAGAGTTTCGATAGTTTGCTTGTAATATACGCAGTGCCTGATCACCGTGATGCAAATCGTCTAGCTTGAAAAACAAACTTTTCACTTTCGACCAAGAAAAGAAGTTAGGATGAACAATTTGGTTTGCGTCACCACACAGAATAAACTCACCCGCTTGGTATAATGATTTCAAAATCAGTAATAACTGAGTATTGGTAATGTCTTGCACTTCATCAACTACAACAAAATCATAACGCGGCACAACTTTAGATAGATATTGCTGACTGACAATGTTGGTGTCATAGAGTTTTTTCTCGGTCATAAAGCGCCGGTATTTTTCAAAAACATCATAAACAGCAGTGCGCTGATCAACACTAAACAAAGATTGTCGAACCCCTAAAGCTAAATATTGTGGGCGCTTTAACCAAGGAGACTCTACTGAAGGCCCTGTTAATACTCCGCGAAACTCTTCATATAACTTATGGGCGGCTAGATTTTTATAACGTTGTTGATTAAACCAAGATTCAAAATCTTGTCGAGTGACTTCGCGTCCGTCAGGCACGGCAATGGTTTCTATATATTCACGAAAAGAGAGAAAATCAACCTCTTCTTGATGGGCGTTTTGGTAACCATTGGCGTAATACAAGTTACGAGCACTTTGCACTAAATAGGGTGAATGACTGACATAAAGTATATCACCCACCGCTTGCTTCATTTTTTCTAACATCAAGGCGGTTTTGCCGCTGCCGGCTGAGCCAATTATGACAACAGGTGCAGGCGTGTCATAAATAACTTGTTGCTGTTGATCAAACGATAATATTTTGTCGAGATAATAAAAATGTGCTTGTGTTTGATTAAGGTAAACCGCTGGCTCAGGCGTGATCTCAGCTAAGTTGATGTTGGTTATTTTATCTTCATTGATCTGAGTTTTGTTAGCTAAAAAACGGGATTTTTGATAATCGTGCTCTGGCAAGTATTCTAATACCAAACAATAACGTTGCTCTTGGTATTGATAAATGGCAAACAACAAGCGAGCTTTTTGGCTTAATTTTGCCCGATAAAGATTGTCTGAAACTTTTTTGACATCTGCCTGTGCAAAATTATTCGTTTCAATCGCTTTTTTAAACTTACTAAAGCCGGTTATTTTTTTTGCGTTGAGGTCGTTATAAAGCAATACTTGCATACAGAATAATATCTAATTGTTTTCACGAAGATAGCCAGTTTAGCTAAGCCGTGACAGGGAGTACAGTTAATAATTGATATCTTTATAAATTAATCCCCTGTATAATGCGCGCCCAATTATAGCCCTATATTCTTTTACATGTCTTTGCATGAAAAAGACTGTAAAGAACAGCGAGTAAACGCCTGTGTTAGATAAATTACGTAACGTCGCCATCATTGCCCACGTTGACCATGGAAAAACCACCCTTGTTGATAAACTACTTGAGCAATCAGGCACTTTAGATGCCCGTGTTGGTCATGATGAACGTGTGATGGACTCAAATGATATTGAAAAAGAACGTGGTATTACTATTTTAGCGAAAAATACCGCTGTTAACTGGGGCGACTACCGAATAAACATTGTCGACACTCCAGGCCATGCCGATTTTGGTGGTGAAGTAGAGCGTGTTATGTCAATGGTTGATTCAGTACTATTGATTGTTGATGCACAAGAAGGCCCTATGCCACAAACGCGCTTTGTTACCCAAAAAGCTTTTGCTCAAGGTTTAAAGCCAATTTTAGTTATCAATAAAGTTGACAAGCCCGGTTCTCGCCCTGATTGGGTGATGGATCAAGTGTTTGAATTATTTGACAATCTTGGTGCTACTGATGAACAACTCGACTTTAAAGTTGTGTACGCATCAGCTATTAACGGTTGGTCTTCATTAGAAGAAGGCGTAACTGGCACCGACATGAGCCCTTTGTTTGATACTATTATAGCAGAAGTGCCGGCACCAGATGCCGACCTTGAAGGTGCATTTCAAATGCAAATTTCGCAACTTGATTACAGCTCATACTTGGGCGTAATTGGGGTTGGTCGAATTAAGCGTGGTAGTGTTAAACCTAACCAACAAGTAACCATAAAGCTTGCAAGCGGTGGCGTACATAACGGCAAAGTAGGTAAAGTATTTGGTTACTTAGGGCTTGAACGTCATGACATTAGCGAAGGCTTTGCTGGCGATATTATTGCTGTTACTGGTTTAGGTGAATTAAAAATATCTGATACTGTTTGTTGTCCTACTGAAGTTGAAGGTTTACCCGCTTTATCAATTGATGAGCCAACTATCAATATGACTTTCCAAGTTAACACCTCACCATTTTGTGGTAAAGAAGGTAAGTATGTTACTTCACGCAATATTAAAGAGCGTTTGGAAAAAGAATTAGTACATAACGTTGCCTTACGTGTTGAGCAATTAGCTGATCCTGATAAATTTAAAGTATCAGGCCGTGGTGAACTTCACTTAGGCATTTTAATTGAAAACATGCGTCGTGAAGGTTTTGAATTAGCGGTTTCTCGCCCAGAAGTTATTGAACGTATGATTGATGGCGAATTACAAGAACCTTATGAAACAGTAACCATTGATGTAGAAGAGCAGCATCAAGGTCCGATCATGGAAAAAATGGGTATTCGTAAAGCTGAATTAACTGACATGGCACCTGATGGTACTGGTCGTATTCGCATGGACTTCATTATGCCAAGTCGTGGTTTAATTGGTTTCCAAACTGAATTTATGACACTAACGTCAGGCTCTGGTTTAATTTACCATACGTTCTTCGAATATGGCCCTCATAAAGGTGGTGATATTGGGCAACGCTTAAACGGTGTTATGATCGCTAACGCTACCGGTAAAGCATTAACCAACGCTATCTTTAACTTGCAATCTCGTGGCCGTATGATGATTGGTCACGGTGTTGAGGTATATGAAGGTCAAGTAGTTGGTATTCACAGCCGTGACAACGATTTAACCGTTAACGTACTTAAAGGTAAGCAGTTAACTAACGTACGCTCTTCAGGTACTGATGAAGCACAAACCTTAACGCCAGCAATAAAAATGACCTTAGAGCAAGCATTAGAGTTTATTGATAACGATGAATTGGTTGAAGTAACACCAAAGAGCATTCGTATTCGTAAAAGATTCTTAAAAGAAAATGAGCGTAAACGTGAAGGGCGCGCGGTTAAATAAACGCGTTCCAAACAACGTGTATATTTTACAAAGCCGCCTGATATTTAATTAGGCGGCTTTTATGTTCAGGATGAACGGTATGTCGCGGTGCCATGGATGGCAAAGAGCGTGTATGTTCAGGATGAACGGTATGTCGCGGTGCCATGGATGGCAAAGAGCGTGTATGTTCAGGATGAACGGGCAGTTTTTTGCTCCTGCAAAAACTGCACTTCCGCCATCCGTGGCGGTCGTATGTCGTGGTGCCATAATATTATAGAGATATAACTTATTATTTGTAGGTCGACTCGAACGAAGTGAGGCTCGACAATTTAGTTTACTATTATTTGAGAAAAGAAAATGCCCGAAGTTTTTAATTTTTGTGCTGGCCCTGCCATGTTACCCGCGGCAGTTATGGCAAAAGCACAAAAAGAATTTATTAATTGGAATAACACGGGTTGCTCTGTGATGGAGTTAAGCCATCGTAGCAGTATTTACATGGCAATGGCTACGCAAGCTGAAGCAGACTTGCGTGACTTAATGGCAATTCCTGACAATTATAAAGTATTGTTTTGTCATGGTGGTGGTCGTGGTCAATTCTCTGCCGTGCCGTTGAATTTACTGCCTCAAGGGAAATCAGCTGATTACATTGTTAACGGCTCTTGGTCAAAAGCCGCGGCTATTGAAGCTAAAAACTTTGGCGACATTAATGTTATTAATATCCGAGAGACCCATGATAATGGCAGAGTTAGCCTCACAGCTGTTGATAAATGGCCGTTAAGTGCTGATGCAGCTTATGTGCATTATTGCCCTAATGAAACCGTTGATGGCATTGAAATTAATGACATTCCTGATACTAACGGTGTGCCTTTAGTGGCTGACATGTCATCCACTATTTTATCTCATGAAATAGATGTGACTAAATTTGCTTTGATTTATGCTGGCGCGCAAAAAAATATCGGCCCGTCAGGGTTAACTATAGTGATTGTCCGTGAAGATCTTTTAGGTGAAGGAAAGGGCAATGCCCAACAAGCAACGCCTTGCATTATGAACTATCAAACCTCAGCGAATAATAACTCAATGTATAATACGCCACCAACCTACGCGTGGTATCTAGCAGGGTTAGTTTTTCAGTGGCTTAAGGAGCTAGGTGGCGTAAAAGCCATTGCTAAAGTGAATCAAGCTAAAGCTGAGTTACTTTATCAAACGATAGATAAGAGTGATTTTTATCAAAACAATATTGAACAACAATATCGCAGTAAAATGAATATCCCCTTTTGGCTTACTGATGAAAGCTTAAATGAACAATTTTTATCTCAAGCCGAGCAACAAGGTTTGATGGCATTAGAAGGTCATCGGGCTGTTGGCGGTATGCGCGCGAGTATTTACAATGCGATGCCTATTGAAGGCGTTCAGGCGTTAGTTGATTTTATGCAAAAATTTGAGCAGGAAACAAAATAGAATGGAGCAGTTAACATTAAATCCAATAGGTAAAATCAATGGCGAAGTTTTTTTGCCGGGATCAAAAAGTTTATCTAATCGCGCATTGTTGATTGCGGCGTTAGCTAAAGGTACGACTAAAATTACCAACTTGTTGGTGAGTGACGATATTAAACATATGCTAAAGGCACTAACAACACTCGGAGTTAAGTATGCTTTAAGTGATTGTGGCACTGAGTGCATCGTTACCGGCAATGATGGTTTTTTCAAGTCTAATGAACCTTTAGAAATATACTTAGGTAACGCGGGTACGGCTATGCGCCCTTTATGTGCTGCACTTGCCGCCAGTGAAGGTGACTTTACTTTAACCGGTGAACCTCGCATGAAAGAAAGGCCTATTGGTCATTTAGTTGACGCCTTAGTGCAAATTGATGCTGACATTGAATATTTGGAAAGCCAGCATTACCCACCAGTAAAAATAAAGGGCAAAACTTTAGTGGCTAGTTCAGTGGCTAATTCAACGGGTAGTACAGTGGGCAATTCAGTAAACATAGACGGCTCTATCTCGAGTCAGTTTTTAACTTCTATTTTGATGATTGCTCCGTTATTAAAAACCGACACCCATATCAATATTGAAGGTGAATTAGTTTCTAAGCCTTATATTGATATAACACTTAATATAATGAGTCGATTGGGTGTTGAAGTGCAAAATAATAATTATCAATCGTTCACCGTAAAAGGTAACCAATCTTATCAGGCAATTGAAAAATACATGGTGGAAGGCGATGCTTCTTCGGCATCATATTTTTTAGCCGCAGGTGCGATAAAAGGCGGAACGATAACGGTACATGGCGTAGGTAAACTAAGTGTTCAAGGCGACAAACATTTTGCGGATGTGCTTGAAAAAATGGGTGCAGAAGTGATTTGGAATGATGAGTCAATTACTGTAAACGCTAAAGCACTTACTGCGGTAGATATGGATATGAATCATATACCCGATGCAGCGATGACCATTGCTACAACAGCACTTTTTGCCAAAGGTACTACAACGATTCGAAATATTTATAACTGGCGAGTAAAAGAAACTGACCGTTTAACGGCAATGGCAACAGAGCTAAGAAAAGTGGGTGCTGAGGTGGTAGAAGGTGAAGATTATATATCCATAACGCCACCAACGTCATTAAAGCATGCTGAAATAGATACCTATAATGATCATCGAGTTGCCATGTGCTTTTCTTTAGTCGCATTAGGAGATACGCCAGTCACAATTAATGATCCCGGTTGTACTGCTAAAACATTTCCCGACTACTTTGATAAATTAGCGACTGTTTCCTGTTAATTGTGTTACCAAATAATTTTATACGCGATTTAGAAATGTAAATCACGTATAATGCTGCCGATTTTTGATATTAGGAGTAGGATATATGCCGGAAAGTGTTCCTGTAATCACCATCGATGGCCCTAGCGGGGCAGGCAAAGGAACTGTTGCCAGAATTGTTGCTGAACAATTAGGTTGGCATTTACTTGATAGCGGAGCTATTTACCGTGTACTTGCGGTAGCAACTCAGCATCATCACGTTAGTCTTGATGATGAAGAACCACTGATACCTATGGCAGCACACCTTGATGTGCAATTTGAAATAAGCAGCCAAGGTGAAAGCAAGGTCATTTTAGAAGGTGAGAATGTCACTAACACTATTCGCACAGAAGAAATTGGCGAACTAGCATCAAGGGTTGCTGCTTTCCCTCGTGTACGTGAAGCATTATTACGCAGGCAACGCGCTTTTAGCGTTACTCCTGGGTTAGTTGCTGATGGCCGTGACATGGGTACTGTAGTTTTTACTAAAGCACCAGTGAAAGTGTTTTTGACTGCTAGCGCACAAGAGCGAGCTGAACGTCGATTTAATCAGTTGAAAGCGAAGGGCTTTGATGTTAAAATCGGGCGCCTTTTGGATGACATACGTCAACGAGATGAGCGAGATAGCAGCCGAAAAGTTGCCCCGCTTGTGCCGGCAGAAGGTGCGTTAATAGTTGATTCTACTGATCTTTCTATACAAGAAGTGGTCAATAAAGTCCTTTCATTCGCGAATGGAAAATTAACATAAATCGTTATTGTTTAACCGCGTTAAACAATAAACTTAACTAAGGCCTACGTCATGGATGTACCGAGGCTAATTTAACAACCCCATGAAACAGCGACGTTGATTGGATTAATAACTGAGTTAATAGACAAGTTATGATGGAAAATTTTGCAGAGCTTTTTGAAGAAAGTTTAAAAGAAATCGAAACACGCCCGGGTTCAATTATCAAGGGTACAATCGTTAAAGTAACCAAAGACAACGTCATTGTTGACGCTGGCCTTAAATCTGAAAGTGTTATTGACATCAACCAATTTAAAAATGCTTCTGGTGAAGTAGAAGTTGTTGTTGGTGATCAAGTAGATGTATCACTTAAAGCAACAGATGATGGTTTTGGTGAAACAGTGCTTTCTCGTGATGACGCAAAACGTCACGAAGCATGGCAAGTGCTTGAAAAAGCCTACGAAGAAAAAGAAACTGTTATCGGTGTTATCAACGGTAAAGTTAAAGGTGGTTTCACGGTTGAAGTTAGCAATATTCGTGCTTTCTTACCGGGTTCATTAGTCGATGTACGTCCAGTACGTGACACGGCTCACCTTGAAGGTAAAGATTTAGAATTCAAAGTTATTAAGCTTGATCAAAAGCGTAATAACGTAGTTGTTTCACGTCGTGCTGTTATCGAAGCTGAAGGCAGTGCAGAACGTGATGAATTACTAGAGTCATTAGCGGAAGGCCAAGAAGTTAAAGGTATNNTNAAGAACCTTACTGATTACGGTGCGTTCGTAGACTTAGGCGGCATTGANGGCCTACTTCACATCACAGATATGGCTTGGAANCGNGTTAAGCANCCAAGTGAAATCGTNAATGTTGGTGATGAAATCCAAGTTAAAGTATTAAANTTNGACCGTGAGCGTACTCGTGTATCTCTNGGTATGAANCAGTTAGGCGAAGATCCATGGGTAGCNATTGCTAACCGTTANCCAGAAGGNTCTAAACTTNCTGGTCGNGTAACTAACTTAACTGACTACGGTTGTTTCGTTGAAATCCAAGAAGGCGTTGAAGGTTTAGTTCACGTATCTGAAATGGATTGGACTAACAAAAACATCCACCCATCTAAAGTGGTTAATTTAGGTGATACGGTTGAAGTACTCGTACTAGAAATTGACGAGGAACGTCGTCGTATTTCTTTAGGTCTTAAACAATGTATCGCTAACCCTTGGGAAGAGTTTGCTAAAAACTTCAACAAAGGCGACAAAGTATCAGGTAAGATCAAGTCAATTACTGACTTTGGTATCTTCATTGGTCTTGACGGCGGCATAGATGGTTTAGTTCACTTATCTGATATTTCATGGGCTGGCGGTGAAGAAGCGGTTCGTGATTATAAGAAAGGCGATGAAATCGACGCTATCGTACTTCAAGTTGACCCAGAGCGTGAGCGTATCTCTCTTGGTGTTAAACAAGCTGAAGATGACCCATTCAATATGTACCTAACTGATAAGAAGAAAGGTACAATTGTTACTGGTAAAGTAACAGCAGTTGATGCTAAAGGCGCAACTATTGAGTTAGCTGAAAGTGTTGAAGGTTATTTACGTGTTAGCGATATTTCTGTTGAGCGTGTTGAAGATGCATCTACCGTAATAAAAGTTGGTGATGACGTTGAAGCTAAGTTTATGGGTGTGGATCGTAAGAACCGTACTATTAGCTTATCTATCAAAGCGAAAGACCAAGCTGACGAACGTGAAGCAATGGATAGCTTGAACCAAGTTGAAGAATCTGGTTTAAGTGCTATGGCTGCAGCATTCAAAAATGCTAAAAACTAATTTTTAAAAAACTTATGTTTTTTAATTGTTTGCACTCTTTTTAATTTGTATTACACTAGAAAGAGACGAGAGGGGAGAATAGTCATATTCTCCCCTTTATATTATTAACCTCATTAGCGCGACGCTAGGTGAATACTGGAGGGTCTATGACCAAATCAGAACTCATTGAAAAATTAGCCGATAAATTAAGTCATTTGTCAGCTCGAGATGTAGAACAATCGATTAAAGAAATCTTAGAATTAATGGCGCAATCTTTGTCAAAAGGCGACCGCATTGAAATTAGAGGGTTTGGTAGTTTTTCATTACATTATCGCGCGCCACGTGTTGGTAGAAACCCAAAAACTGGTGAATCAGTAGAGTTAAGTGGTAAATACGTACCTCACTTTAAACCAGGTAAAGAATTGCGAGAAAGAGTTAATCTTTCAGCAGCTTAATTGACTCTTTATTGTGGTTTTGTTGTCTCTTTATTGCGGCTTCATTGCACCCTTTATTGCAATAAAAGCAAAAAAATCAGATAATAAACGACATACATTGTATGTCGTTTTTTTTTGGCTGCAATTATTTTTAACTTTACTATTTAAGCGGGTTTATCTACGGTGCAAATTTATTTCACTCTTTTCTTTGTTTTCATTTTACTTAGTATTGCTTTTGTTTTTGGTAGCCAAAATGAACAAATAGTTTCATTAAATTATCTTATTGCTAGAGTTGAGCTTTCTGTCGCTGCTGCGGTGAGCTTATTTACTGCTATTGGTTTTGTTTTAGGGGTATTGGTAACCTTATTATGGCGTTTAATTCGTAAAAGCAAAAAAGCCTTAGCCAAAAAACGTTCCTCAGAGGTTTAAGAGTAAGTATATTATGATAGAGCTACTTTTCTTACTACTTCCTGTTGCCATGGCTTATGGCTGGTTTATGGGACGAAACAGCATTAAACAAAAAGATCAAAGCATCAAGCAAGATTTGTCGATTAAATACTCTACCGGTTTGAATTACCTGTTATCTAACCAAAAAGACAAAGCAATAGACTCACTACTTGAAGCATTAAAAGTAGAAGATGATAGTGTTGAAGCCCATTTTGCGATGGCTAATCTTTTTCGTAAACGTGGAGAGCTTGATAGGGCGCTAAAAGTGCATGAACATTTAGTTCGTCATGGCAACTTACCAACCAAAGACAAACAACAAGCGGTATTTGAGTTAGGTAAAGATTTTTTAAGTGCCGGTTTGTATGACCGTGCTGAAAAAATGTTTAGTAAGTTATTAAAGTCTGACGATTACAGTTTAAAATCATTTACTTATTTATTACAAATTTTTCAATCAACCAAAGATTGGCAGCAAGGCATTAATTATAGAAAATCGATTATTAAGTTAAACGATAAACGTTTATTACATACCTTAGCAAACTTTTACTGTGAACAAGCAACCACTGCTTTTGAACAAGATCATTTTATTGAAGTGATTGAGCTGCTTGAGCAAGCACTGAAATTAGATCCTAATTCATGTCGAGCTAATTGGCTAATGGCCAAAATTTATGAAAACCACAAACAATGTGAATTAGCTTGCCAATGTTATCAAGATATTTATCAACAAGACCGAGAGTTTTTTCCAGATGTTATAGATAAAATGCAACAATGTTACCTTGAACTTGGTGCTGAGGATGAGTTTTTTAAATTTATCAAAAAAGTTTATGATGAAACCGCCAACTCTAGTGCATTAATTGCCTATATAAGTTATGTAGAAAAAAAGCACGGTAATAAAAAAGCGAAAGAGTTCATGTTATCAGCGCTGAAACGCAGACCAACAATAATGGGCTTTCAGCACTTTGTGAAAATGCAAATGAGTAATGCCGATGAATTGGATAATAATACCAGTTTAGATTTAATTAAAGAGCTTATTAGTGAATATTTAAAAGTAAAGCATCGATATAGTTGCCGCAGTTGTGGTTTTAATAGTTCAACTCATTATTGGTCTTGTCCATCTTGTCATGAGTGGGAACAGCTCAAACCGTTCATAGGCCTTGAAGGCGAATAAATAATAGCTTCTTTGCTATTTCCATCAATATTTTTGTCAACCGTACTCACTGACTAAAGTCAGCTCCGTGCGCTTTCCTCAATCTTGAAGAAACTAGCTTTGAATCTAATCATTTATTAATGTAATTTAGAATGTAAAAGTGACTTAGTTCATAAACAGAATTGAAAATAGGAAATTTGATGTTAGATGCAAAAGTAGTGGTTGCGTTAGATTTTGATAAAAAAAATGAAGCGTTGTCTTTTGTCGATAAAATTTCGCCAACTGATTGCAAGCTTAAAGTAGGTAAAGAAATGTTCACTTACTTTGGCCCAGAGTTTGTGAAAACTTTGACAGGAAAGGGCTTTGATGTTTTTCTTGATTTAAAATTTCATGATATTCCCAATACAGTCGCCAAAGCGGTAACCGCTGCAGCTGATTTAGGTGTGTGGATGGTTAATGTTCATGCTAGCGGTGGCAGCCAAATGATGATTAATGCCAAGGAAGCTTTGGTTAACTATGGTAATGACGCGCCACTACTGATTGCGGTAACGGTGCTAACTAGTATGTCTGAAGCTGATTTACGTGGTTTAGGCATTACCAAAACACCTGCAGAGCAAGTAGACTTCCTAGCTAACTTAACTAAAGAAAGCGGTTTAGATGGCGTGGTATGTTCAGCATGGGAAGCAGAGCAGTTAAAATTATCCCTTGGTAAAGAATTCAAACTGATCACCCCAGGTATTAGACCTGCAGGCTCAGCACAAGATGATCAACAACGCATTATGACACCTGAGCAAGCCATTAATGTTGGGGTAGATTACTTGGTGATCGGACGTCCAATTACCAAAGCTGGAAACCCGCACTTAGTATTATCACAAATTAATGCATCAATACGCTAAAGTAACGAATGACTTCAACTAAAAATAAAATTTGCCTAATGACTTTTAAAAACTTTTTCACTTTATCTACTACTTTTTTACTGTTGATCAGCAATACCATTTTTGCTGAACCCGTTAAAATAAAAAGAGAATCCAGAGAGCCTGAAGCCGCAACGGGTTACCTAACTAAAAAAACAATTCATGGTACGCAGTTTATGGTTGCTGCTGCGAATCCTTATGCGAGCCAAGCAGGTTTTAATATATTAGCGCAAGGTGGCAGTGCGGTTGATGCCGCTATTGCCGTGCAACTGGTATTAACACTGGTTGAACCACAATCTTCTGGCATTGGTGGTGGCACTTTTATGCTGCATTGGGATAATAATAAGAAAAATATGACTACTTTTGATGGTAGGGAAACTGCGCCATCAGCGGCAACAAGTGAATTATTCCTAGATAAACAAAGAAAACCACTGCGATGGATTGATGCCGTCGTTGGTGGCCGCTCTGTTGGCGTGCCCGGTTTACTAGCAACTTTTAAAGCTGCCCATGATCAATTTGGTAGATTGCCATGGCCTGTTTTGTTCGAGCAAGCTATCACTCTCGCGACAAATGGTTTCGTAGTTTCTCCTCGTTTAGAAAAACTACTTAGCATGAATTTTAATCCGGGTATCCATAAACTGCCGGAAATTAATCAATACTTTTTTCCTGAAGGAAAATCACTTAAAGCAGGTGATATTTTAGTTAACAAAAAATTGGCTAAGGTTTATCGAAGTATTGCTAAAGAGGGTATCGACGTTTTTTATCGAGGTTGGATTGCAAAAAAAATTATTGAGAAAATACAAAATGCAGCTATTGCTCCGGGTTTACTTACCCTAAAAGATATGGCTGCTTATCAGGTGAAAGAACGTGCGCCTGTTTGTGGTTTTTATCACCAATATAATATTTGTGGTATGGCACCGCCAAGCTCCGGTGGTATTGCGGTTATTCAAATTTTAGGGCAATTGCAAGCTTTTGATTTAGCTAAATATAAACCTAACTCACTCGATGCGATGCATTTATATACCCAAAGTTCACGATTGGCTTTTGCCGATAGAAATCGCTATATAGCCGATGCTGATTTTGTAGAAGTACCTACTGCGGGACTTATTGCACCACAGTATTTAGCAAAACGATCTTTATTAATTGACCCAAACAAAGACATGGGCAAAGCGGTTGCCGGAAACCCTACCGGCGCATTGGCACTAGCCAATGACTCCGCTATTGAGCGACCATCAACTAGCCATTTATCAATTATAGACGGTCAAGGAAACGCGGTGTCGATGACCAGTAGTATCGAAAATGGTTTTGGCTCAGCCTTGATGGTAGAAGGTTTTATTTTGAATAACCAATTAACTGACTTTTCTTTGGCGCCAAAGAAAGAGGGTCAATGGGTAGCAAATAGAGTGGAGCCTAATAAGCGCCCTAGAAGCTCTATGGCACCTATGATGATTTTTAATAACGATAAGTCATTAAAATTAGTTGTAGGCTCGCCCGGCGGTAGCCGTATTATTAATTATGTTGCCCAAACCATCATCGGTGTGCTTGATTGGCAACTTGACCCACAAGAAGCCATTAATCTGCCAAAAATTACTAATCGAAATTATGTAACAACACTCGAACGTAATACCTCGGCAGAAGCATTAAAACCGTTTTTAGAAGCTAAGGGACATAAAGTGCAAATACGTGACTTAAATAGTGGTTTGCATGTTATTGAAGTAACCAAAGCAGGGCTACTTGGAGGAGCTGATCCCCGCAGGGAAGGTATTGTGCTTGCTAAGTAACCTGATGGCAATAACAGCGGCAAAAACTGGCAATTAAGGTTGTATTTTTGCCGTTGTTGTAGCGAGAATACTTTAATATAAATACAAATATTTACGCTAAAGGCTGTCAGTGCATGACAGCCTTTACTTTATCTGCATTTTGGTTTGATAATTGCTTGCTTAATTTTATTGTAATAATTGCAATCGTTATGCTTTCTAATCGAAGAACACTAAGTCGACAATTACCTGTCAGGAGAATCATGTGAGCCGTATTAAACTACCTAATAAAATGTTTTCTAAAATAATGTTCCCTAAAATAGCTAATGGTTTGTTAAAGCTAATCACCAGCATTTTTTTTATGATGCACTTAAATAGTTATGCCCTAGAGACCTCAATTCAAGCTCATAAGGCAGATCAGTCAGGTGCTTATGGTGTCAGTATTGGTTTAAGTGATAATTTTTTTGAGCAACAGGAGTTTAACTGGGCAATAAGCTATAATCGCTTAGAAGATACTAATGTTCACTGGAATGGTGATGATATCAACTTTTCGTTAGACACTATTGATTTAATGTTGAGTTATCGTTACTACCCAAAGTCGTACAATGCTTTTATCAAAAGTATGGTTTTTGAATTTCAAGCAGGTATTGGGGTAGCGCTAACTGAGAATAAGTTTGTGTTTAGACCCAAGATAGATACCGATGATGTATATTTTTCTGAGCAAGGTGATGTTAATGGTGTTTTGGCTTTTATTGTACATAAAAAATTGACAAAACAAATGTCACTGCAAATAGGGGTAAAGCATTACCCAAGTTATTCTGAATTTGGCGATATATCTTCCGTATATTTTGGTTTTAGCTATCGATTTGGACGCCAAAAAGGTTATTAAACTTTAACCGTTTTATAACCAGGTCTTGTTAAATTTATGTTGTTATAAGCATAAGTTTTGACATTTTTTATTGTTTTTGTCAGGGAAGCGTGTGGAGAAGTTTACAATGCGTGGATTAAAATATTTATCACTAATAGTGATTTTTTGCGGTACTGTTTTTGCGTTCACTACCGGTGTCGATACCGATGGTGATGGTTATCATGATGAGGTTGATGCGTTCCCAAATGACCCCACTGAGTGGTTTGATACCGACCTTGACGGTATCGGTAATAACTCTGATCCCGATATTGATGGTGACGGTTTAAATAATGCTATTGATAACAATGATGATGGTGATTTAGTTATTGATTTCCACGACCCTTTTCCAATCAATCATTTTGAATGGTTAGACACTGATGGTGACGGTTTAGGCAATAATGCGGACACTAATGACGATAACGACTCTGCCCCAGATGTGATTGATGCTTTTCCTTTAGATCCGACCGAAACCAAAGATTCAGACAATGATACTATCGGTGATAATGCCGATTCTGATGATGATAATGACGGTGTAATCGATATTTATGATGCCTTTCCCCTTGACCCATTAGAAACCATTGATACGGATCTAGATGGTATTGGTAATAATGCAGATAACGATGATGATGGTGATGGTGTCCTTGATGCGGATGATTTATATCCACTAGATCCAACCGAATCTGCGGATGCTGATGGCGATGGTTTAGGCAATAATGCCGATGCCGATCGTGACGGTGATGGTGTGGTTAATGCCAATGATATTTTTCCTGATGATGCAAGCGAATGGTTTGATACCGATTTAGATGGTATTGGTAACAATACCGATACTGATGATGATGGCGATGGCATACTTGATATTAATGATGCTTTACCCTTAGATGCCACTGAAACTATTGATACCGATAATGATGGCATTGGCAATAATGCTGACGACGACGATGATAACGATGGCGTGTCAGATGCACTTGATAAATGCCCACTAGACCCCTTAGAACGATTAGATACCGATAATGATGGTATTTGTGATGGCCCCGATCCTGATGCTGACAACGATGGCATTGCTGATTCATTAGATATTTTTCCCTTAGACAGTTCAGAGCAATTTGATTTAGACAATGATGGTATTGGTGATAATGCCGATGCAGATAGAGACGGTGACGGTGTTGCTAACCTAAGTGATGTTTTTCCCGATGATGCCACCGAATTTATTGATACTGACTTTGACGGTATCGGCAATAATACCGACGCTGATGATGATGGCGATGGCGTGATAGATATTAATGATATTTTTCCGCTCGATTTTTCAGAAAGTGAAGATTTAGACGGCGATGGTATTGGTAATAATAGCGATCCCGACATTGATGGTGATGGCATTGCTAATGATGACGACGACTTTCCTCTTGATATGAGTGCTACAACTGACACGGATGGTGATGGTATTGCTAATATCATTGATGTTGATGATGATGGTGATGGCGTAAATGATGCAGTGGACGCTTTTCCTCTTGATCCCACTGAAAGTGTTGATACTGATGGTGATGGTATTGGTAATAATAGCGATGCCGATGATGATGGTGATGGCATCGTTGATAGTGTTGATCAATTCCCCCTTGATTTAAGCGAATATCTCGATACGGATAACGACGGTTTGGGTAACAATACCGATGATGATGACGATAACGATGGGGTGTTAGATTTTCTTGATGCTTTTCGTTTAGACCCAACTGAACAGTTAGATACGGATGGTGATGGTATTGGTAATAATATTGACAGTGATGATGATAATGATGCTTTTACCGATGTTATTGATGCTTTTATTCTCGATCCTCTCGAATGGTTTGACACTGATAATGACGGTATTGGTAACAATGCTGACGATGACGATGACAATGATGGCGTATTAGATGGTCAAGATGCCTTTCCTCTTGATGCCAACGAACAATTAGACAGTGATGGTGATGGTTTAGGTAATAATGCCGATAGCGATGATGATAACGACGGTTTTGTTGATAGTATTGATGCACTGCCGAATGATCCACTTGAGCACCTAGACACGGATAACGATGGTATTGGTAATGTTGCTGATCAAGATGATGATGGCGATGGTGTTATTGACGCCTTAGATTTATTCCCCTTAAATGCAAATGAGTTTGAAGACAGTGATAGTGATGGTTTAGGAAACAATGAAGACAGTGATGATGATAATGACGGAACCCCTGATCATCTTGATGCGTTTCCACTTGATCCCTTTGAAACCACTGACACCGATAATGATGGCATCGGTGATGTACTTGACACCGATGATGATGGTGATGGCGTCTTAGACTTTTATGATGATTTGCCCCTTGATGCCAACGAGCAAATAGACACAGACAAAGACGGTATAGGTAATAATGCCGATCTAGATGATGATGGCGATGGCATGAGCGATGCCTTTGAACTTCAGTATAATTTCGACCCCTTAGATAGAGCGGACGGTACCTATGACACCGATCTTGATGGCATTACTAATGCCGAAGAAGCACAAGCGGGTACTAATCCATTACTTGATGATTATGCACCGATTATTACGCCGCCACAGGCCGTTCATATTGATGCGAAACATACATTTACACCATTGGAATTAGCAGATCTCATTGCGTTAACGCAAATTTCGGTTGCTGACGGTAAAGACGGTGCAAATTGTTGTAATTTAACCGCGCTAGGTTTTGAAACAGGGGCTAAAAACATTAGCTCTGGTTTATATTCGGTTATCTGGCGAGCCATTGATGAGGCAGGTAATATCGCCACCATAGAGCAAACGCTTAATGTAAATCCATTAGTTAACTTTTCGGCTGAGCAAATAGTTGCTGAAGGTGGTATCGCTAGAGTGAAAGTGACTCTATCGGGTTTAGCGCCAAGTTATCCACTTGAAATACCGTTCATTATTACCGGAACTACCGATAGCGCAGATTATCAACTTAGCAGTAATAAAATTGTCATCAGCCAAGGTACACAAGGTTTTATTGATATTACTTTAACGAGTGACTTTGAATTAGAAGGTCAAGAGCAGCTTATTATCACCTTTGCGCCAGGTGTTAATGGCGGTATTAACAAGACACATATTATTAATGTGGTCGAAACCAATGTTGCACCTGAAATAACCTTGTCATTGCAGCAAAATAATATCAACGTTAACCAAATCGCTAAAGATGCGGGTGAAGCGACTATTAGTTTAACTATTAGAGACTCTAATGTTGATGATACCCATGTGATTGACTGGCAATTACCCGATTATTTATCCGCACAAATTAGTGCTAATAAATTACAAGTATTTATTGACCCACTTAACGTGGCGATACCCGATGAAAATAAAGGGCTCATAGAAGTTACTGTAACGGTTACTGATAGTGGTAATACCAATAATAGTGGTAGTGAACCATTGTCGCAAACCATGAGTTTTTCTTTGTCACTCGTTGAAAGTTTACCAAGGTTGAGTAGTACTGATACCGACAGGGATGGCATTTCAGATATTGATGAAGGTTACAATGATGACGATTTAGATGGTTTGCCCGCATTCTTAGATGTTTCAGCCATACCTTACTTACAGCCATTACATGTAAATTCCGCTGTGGTTAGATTAGTAGAAACAGAGCCTGGTTTGTCTTTGCAGTTAGGTAAGTATGCAAAATTACAATCCTCTGATGGCCTGCAATTATCACAACAAGAAATCGACGATACCGGTTTGATTATTGCCGATGATTTAGTGCATCAAGGGGGATATTTTGATTTTGAAATTCATGGACTGACCCCTTTTGGTCGCTCAGTATTTATTGTTATGCCTTTGTCTCAACCGATAGAGCAATATGCGGTTTATCGTAAGTTTAGCCCTGAAAATAGTTGGCAAGACTTCGTAGTTAATGCTAATAATGCTATCGCCTCTAGTGAAGCGGTTAATGGCGTTTGTCCAGCACCGCAAAGTGAGCTTTATCAAGATGGGCTTGTTATCGGTAATGTGTGTTTACGCTTATTTATTGAAGATGGTGGTGCGAACGATAATGACGGTATTGCTAATGGCGTTATTGACGATCCCGGCGGAATCGCGGTAGTTTCAAATGCCACCATAGCAAAAGAAACACCACCGGAAACATCGAGTAGTGGCAGTTTTTATTATTTGTTTTTATTAGGGCTGGCATTAATTACGTATTACCGAAAAATCCGCTTTAACGTTAGTATTAAGCAACTTGGTGTTAGCTTATCGTCATATTGTCGGGCTAAAGGAGAATAGTTCCTTGATTATTTTTGTCATCAGCCTTTACTGAGGAACGCATATAAAAAGGCCTTAAATCAATAGGTAATTGAATTTAAGGCCTTGTTAAGTATTACCAAAATCACTATCGTTGAAAGAGCCCATAATCCAACTAAATGGACGACCAGAGCGACGTTCAAAGAATAAGTTGAAATAGTAACCTTCAAATAATTCCGTTTCATAACTTAAATTTATTTTTAAACTGTGCTCAATTTCATCATTGCCATGGGCAACAAAGTCGGTATTACGACTTTTTATAATATTATGCTTGTAATACCAACCAGACTAACTAAGTGATCTTTTTAAATGGCTTAAATATCCAATAACATCGTTGCTTTCAATCCTAATAGCCAGCTATTAGTCAATCAAGCGCCTTGTTCTTGAAAATTTACCCTCATTAAAATTTGAACCATTAATTAA
>JAESPR010000060.1 GCA_016765685.1 Colwellia sp.
ATGAAATTAGCTACTCTTAAAAACAACACCCGTGACGGGCAATTAGTTGTTGTCAGCCGTAATCTTGATAAAGCCGTTGTTGTGGCTGATATTGCCCATACACTGCAAAATGCCCTAGATAATTGGCAAGAAATCGCCCCGAAATTAGATGAGGTGTATCAAGCACTTAACATGGACAACGTTGCTAACACTATAGGTTTTGACCAAACCAAATGTGAATCACCATTACCTAGAGCTTATCAATGGGCAGACGGTAGCGCTTATGTAAATCATGTTGAGTTAGTACGTAAAGCGCGTAATGCGGAAATGCCAGCAACTTTTTGGACCGACCCACTAATGTATCAAGGTGGTTCAGACGCATTTATTGGCCCACGCGATGACATTATGGTGGCTAGTGAAAGCTTTGGTATTGATTTTGAATCAGAAGTTGCGGTGATTACTGACGACGTGCCTATGGGCGCCTCAGTTGAACAAACTGCCTCTCACATCAAATTATTAATGTTAGTAAACGATGTGTCATTACGTAATTTAATTCCTGCTGAGTTAGGCAAAGGTTTTGGATTTTTCGGTTCAAAACCCTCTAGTGCTTTTTCTCCTGTCGCTATCACACCAGATGAATTAGGTGCTGCTTGGGATGGCGCTAAGTTGCATCTTCCGCTAACCACTCATTTTAATAGCGAGTTATTTGGTCAACCTAGCTGTGGTGTTGATATGACCTTTGATTTTCCAACTATTGTTGCTCATGCAGCAAAAACACGACCATTATCAGCGGGTTGTATTGTTGGTTCCGGTACTATTTCCAACTACGACCGTTCTGCTGGCTCAAGCTGTTTAGCCGAAAAACGCATGTTAGAAATTATTGCCGACGGTACACCAAGTACAGAGTTTATGAAATTTGGTGATAATGTTCGCATTGAAATGTTCGACGAAAATGGTAATAGCATCTTTGGTGCGATTGAACAGACAGTAGTCGAATACAAAGCTTAATAAAGCTGCTACGCATCTTTATAAGTGTCACTACGTGACGTTTTTCGGGTTTAACTCCCGCCGCTTGCGACGTTATATTGGCACTTTATAGCGAAGCTATATCTTAATAAAATACCCCGCTTCACGCAGTGAAGGCGAGTCTAAGCGAGTAGGCTTGCCTCGGGGAAGTTTATTCTAAATAATTATCATTAATAAAAAAAGAGATGTTATGAAACTGTATGGTTACTGGCGCTCAACTGCCGCTTATCGAGTACGTATTGCTTTGCACTTAAAAAGCATTGATTTTGAGTCTGTTTCCATACACTTGGTGAAAAATGGTGGTGAGCAGCATCATGAAAACTATGCTGCTATCAATCCAAATCAATTAGTACCAACCTTGGTTGATGGTGACTTTTCATTAAATCAATCATTGGCAATTATTGATTATCTAGAAGCAAGCGAGTCTGGTTTGTCTTTATATCCTGATGACAAACAAGCGCGGGCTAAGGTGCAAGCGTTAGCATTAGATATTGCTTGTGAAATTCATCCGTTAAATAATTTGAGGGTTCAGCAATATTTAGCTAATGATCTTAATTTGGCAAATGAAGCTAAATCAGCATGGATTGATCATTGGATGACTATTGGTTTTAGTGCCGTAGAAAAGTTGTTGGTGAAAACCTCAGGTTGTTATTGCTTTGAAGATCAAATAACCCTTGCTGATATTTGTTTGGTGGCGCAAGTGTACAATGCTAATCGTTTCAATGTTGATATGAGCGCATATCCCTACATAAACCGGGTAGTTAATAATTGTAATAAACTTGAAGCATTTCAGTTAGCATTACCTGAAAATCAAGCAGATGCGGTGTTATAAGAAGACAAGTGACGAACTAGAAAAGTATCAAGCTTCGAAAATACCATATATGGGTATATATTCGAAACTCGCTACTCGAATCTAGAAACTTAATGTAATATTCTTGCTCTAATCGTACCGTCAATAGCTTTTAATGCCTTAAGTGCTTGGGTACTATCAGCAGATTCAATATCAATAACCACATAACCAATTTTGTCATCTGTTTGCAGATATTGTGCGGCAATATTAATGTTATGCTCAGCAAATGTTTGGTTAATTTGGGTTAACACGCCTGGTTGGTTATGGTGAATATGCAATAACCGGCTGATGCCTGTTTGCCCTGGTAGTGCATGTTCAGGCAATGATACTTCAGGGAAATTAACTGCCGATAAGCTTGAGCCATTATCAGAATATTTAGCCAATTTACTCGCAACTTCTAACCCAATGTTCTGCTGTGCTTCTTTAGTGCTACCACCAATGTGCGGGGTTAAAATAACATTATCAAAACCGCGTAATAGCGATATAAATTCATCGTTGTTACCTTTAGGTTCAATAGGGAAAACATCAATAGCCGCACCTGCTACTTTTTTACACTCTAATGCCGATGCAAGGGCATCAATATCAACCACAGTACCGCGAGACGCGTTGATAAAAATCACGCCTTCTTTCATCGCGTTAAACTCAGCTTTACCTATCATATCTTGGGTTTGTGGAGTTTCTGGTACATGTAAACTAATCACATCAGCTTCACTTAATAATGCCTTTAACGAGGGGGCTTGGCTGGCATTACCTAAAGGTAATTTAGTTTCAATATCGTAAAAACGCACACGCATACCTAAGGTTTCAGCCAAAATACCTAGCTGAGTACCAATATGGCCATAACCAATAATTCCTAAGGTTTTACCACGCGCTTCCACTGAGCCAACCGCAGATTTCAACCATTCACCGCGGTGTGCTTTAGCACTTTTTTCAGGTATGCCACGTAATAATAATAACGTTTCACCGAGAACCAATTCAGCTACCGAACGGGTATTAGAAAAAGGCGCGTTAAATACCGGCACGCCGCGTGTTTGTGCGGCAGTAATATCAACTTGGTTAGTACCAATACAAAAACAACCAATAGCGACTAATTTTTTAGCGTGGCTTAATACTTCATCGGTTAACTGAGTACGAGAGCGAATACCAATAAAATGGACATCGGAAATTTTTGCAATTAAATCATCGTTAGCAAGAGATGTTTTTATGTATTCTATGTTTGAATAACCTTTTGCTTTTAATTCTTCAAGTGCACTTTGGTGTACCCCTTCAAGTAATAAAATTTTGATCTTGTTTTTTGCTAATGAGTTTTTGTTTGTGATCATAAGGGTTGGCTTCGCTTATAAAGTTGATGTTTATATTGTCAGTGAAATAAAAGTCAGCCAAACCCAAACGTTTAGATGGCTAGATATCTATAATTTAGATAAGATAGCATATAGTGTATAAACTCTAAAGGATTTATTTAGTTTTAAAAGATGAAAAAGGAAAGTTATCCACCTTTTATAAGCAGCTCTTTAATGAACATTGCATGATTATTTTATCACTTCAACGCCATTCTTACCGCCAAGCACAAGCACATCAGCCCCTCTATTAGCAAACAAACCATTGGTCACTACACCAACAATAGCGTTAATATCGGCTTCTAGTTTTTTAGGATCAGTGATAGATAAGTTATGAACATCAAGAATAATGTTACCGTTATCGGTAATAACACCTAAACGGTATTCAGGATCGCCGCCAAGTTTTACTAATTCACGCGCAACATAGCTACGCGCCATAGGTATTACTTCAACGGGTAAGGGAAATTTACCTAAAATTTCAACTTGCTTTGAATCATCTGCAATGCAAATAAACTGCTTTGCCACCGCGGCAACAATTTTTTCACGAGTTAACGCCGCACCACCCCCTTTAATCATGCTCATATGTTTGGTGATTTCATCAGCACCATCGACATAAACATCTAAGATATCAATATTATTAAGATCAAATACTTCAATGCCATGAGCTTTTAAACGCTTGCTTGATTCTTCTGAGCTGGAAACTGCGCCTTCAATTTCGTATTTAATGGTGGCTAAGGCATCAATAAAGTGATTCACGGTTGAACCAGTGCCAACACCAACAATGCTGCCTTCTTTTACGTAATCGAGCGCTTTTATTGCGGCTGCTTTTTTCATTTCATCTTGGGTCATTAGTGTGCCTTAAAGGTGATTATTTATGACTTTAATTAATGGTGTGGATTATAGCATTGTTAAAAAAGAGAGTTACGAGTTTTGAGTTTAATAGTTGCGAAGACAAGTTACTGAGCGTGTGGTATTTTCGTTACTAGCTACTTTTTTGTTCGCAATTTCTATTTTAAACTGATGACTTTTTGTTAGCGTGACTATCTCAGGCAATGGATTACTTCAAGGTGTTAACTTTTATAACGCGCGTTGGTGTGATGATTTTTGGTAAAGGGATATCCCAAGCTTCATGAGGTACTTTTGTTATTTGTTGACAATCGTGAGCAATGCCGATCGGTGAAAGGGGGAATTGCTTGTTTTGAAAATCTTTTTTACCTTGATGACTTTTACCTTGAAGATAATGTTCATACCATTTAGCTAACGTTCTATCATAATAGCCGCCACCCATGCCTATTCTTGCACCTGTGCTGTCAAAGGCAACTAAGGGGGTTAATATAATGTCGAGCTGTTGAACCGGTATGATAGCTCGAACATCTAATTTAGGCTCTTTAATGTTATAGCGATTAATGACCATGGTTGAATTAGGGAGATAGCTTAAAAATAACAAATGTCCCTTAGCAAAAGGGTGAACAACCGGTAAATAGAGCTGTTTATTTTGCTGCCAACACCACTGAATAAAGGGTTGTAGATCTAATTCACCGTTATTAGCCAAATATAAGGCAATGTGTTTGGCCTCTTTTATGCTGGTATCATTTTTTAAGGTGAACAATAATGCTTGTGCGGCTTTTTTTTGGAAGTTTGCGGTAAGCGTTTTTCTTTTGGACTGTAATTTTTGTCTAATTAACGTTCGAGTGTTTTTTTTAGTAGGTATTAAGAAAGGTTTGTTCATGTACTTAACCTAAAAAGTCTTAACCGAATAATACCGGTGGGTGTGTCGAAATACACCCACCTAGTACTAGTTTACGTGTTAATTAAGCATTATTGTTTGCTAAAGTCACATTTTCTTCGGACTTTTCATCTTCATTTTTATCTTCAGAGAGGTTTTCCCAAAATCTTGATTTAAAACCTACTAGTAAAACGATCAAGCCAATACCAATAGTAAATAAACTGATTTGAATATACAGTGCAGGTATTTGAGAAACGTTATTTGGATCATAATTGCCCGCTAATAAGCCTGAGATGATATTACCAATAGAGTAAGTTAATACAAAAATGCCCATCATTTGCCCTGCAAAACGTTTAGGCGATAACTTGCTCACTGCGCTTAACGCTACTGGGCTTAAACATAACTCACCAACGGTATGTAAGAAATAGGTTGCCACTAACCAGTAAGGAGCAACTTTTAGCCCCGCAGCTGCATGTTGTGCAGCAAAAAACATAATAATAAAACCGCTACCCATAATAATTAAACCAACAGCACATTTTATGCCATAAGATGGGCTAACCAGTTTCTTACCTAAGTTAATCCATAAAGCGGCAAAGAAAGGTGATAGTAAAATGATAAAAAATGAATTTAAAGATTGAAACCAACCTGTTGGTACTTCAAATGAACCAACAAAACGATCGGTATAATCGCGCGCAAACAAGTTCATTGATGAGCCTGCTTGTTCAAAACCAGACCAAAAACAAGCGGAAGCAACACAAATGACTAATAAAGCTAATAATTTTTTCTTTTCTACTCGTGATAATGCACTAAAGAAATAAATGATAGCGTAATAAATAACGAAAATTGCAGAAAATGCCACCGCAACATATTGAGCAACGGTAACCGGTTTTATCGTGATCGCACCTTGGAATATCATGTAGGTGGTTACAACGACAACAGCTAAAAATCCGGAGATAATAGTCCAACTAAGCTTTTGAGCTTTTTTTGATAATGGATAAACTGGCTTTGCGCCAATACCATTAAGGTTTGGTGTGGTGACTTTGTATTGAATTAATCCTATTGCCATACCAACGGCTGCCGCACCAAATGCCCAATGCCAACCTTGATTCTCCATTAAATAACCACAAACACCATAACCGATCACTGCGCCGATATTAATACCCATGTAATAAAGGGCATAACCACTGTCACGACGAACATCTTTATCTGAATATAACTGACCAACCATGGCACTAATATTTGGCTTTAATAAACCCGTGCCTAACACGACCACGATCAAACCAATAAAGAAAGTTTCGTCACTCGGTATCGCTAAGATGATATGGCCAATCATGATAATTATCGCGCCATACCAAACTGCTTTTTGTCCACCTATTAATCGATCGGCAATCCAACCACCAGGCAAGCCCATGAAATAAACACAAGCAGTATATAAACCATAAATTGCAGCGGCTGAGGCAACAGTTAAGCCTAACCCTCCTTCTTGCAAAGTTGCTGTCATAAATAGAACCAGTAGCATACGCATGCCGTAATAACTCATGCGCTCCCACATTTCTGTGAGAAAGAGCGTTTTAAGCCCTGAAGGGTGACCACAAAAATCTTTTGTGGCTTCTGCTGATTGTGTTGTCATAAAGTTTTCCTCATAAAAGTCATTATATCGTGTTGATTTTTATTATGGCTGAAATACTCATATGACTTCAAGAAGTAGAAACTCGACTCTTGAAGTATTGTGGGTATAGATTTGCTCATAACGATATAGTGCTAAAAATACATTAGCAGACGAGAGTTATACCTGTGCTCCTCCTTAAAGGCAAGTCTAAAGGCAAAATTGAACAAACGACAAAGTGCTTGTGAGTGTCATTTATGTAGAGAAATCTTTCCTGTGGAGTAATAAAATAATTATTGTGTTTACCCTTTACTTGGTTGATCTAAGTTAAGGGATAAACTGTTGCAAAGCTATAATTTTGAAGTTGTTTGAGTATGAATATGCTGTTAAACTTTCGCGTTGATAATTAAGTATATACGTATGACAGGAATTTTTTTGCGCCAATGATTACCTTGATAAAAAATATCGCCGTTACTTTAACGCTATTTACTTTAGTTTTAGTTACCTTTTTTACGCCAAGTGTTGCTGCACAAGTGAGTCAAGCCCAAATAGAGCAATTTAAAAAACTACCGCCGTCGCAACAGCAAGCGTTAGCCAAAAGTATGGGTATTAATATTAATGCGCTGAAAGGTCAATTATCATATGACAATAGTTCAACGCAAATCAATACAGCAGCTTACCCAAGAGGGACGCAGTTTGATGTACAAGGTAACCCGATTCAACTAGATTACCAAAAAGAAGAAGAGGACTTTGAACAGGTAAAAGAATTAAAACCTTTTGGTTATGATGTTTTTGCTAATTCACCGCAAACCTTTGCTCCTACCATGGATATCGCCATTCCGTCTGATTATATGGTAGCGCCGGGCGATAGAATTTCAATTCAAGTATTTGGTAAAGAAAACAATGAACTTGAATTAGAAGTTAGCAGAGAAGGGCAAGTTGTTTTTCCTCAGCACGGGCCGTTCACCGTTTCTGGTTTATCTTTTGCTGAAATGAAGCAACTGCTCAGTGCTAAAATTAAAGAAAAAATTATTGGTGTTGATGTTGTTATTGGCATGGCGTCATTGCGCTCAATGCGAATATTTGTTTTAGGAGATGCTTATAAACCTGGCCCGTATACTTTAAGTTCACTTTCGAGCATTACCCATGCTATTTTTGCTGCCGGTGGTATTAGTGATATTGGCAGTTTGCGCAATATCCAATTGAAACGCTCAGGTAAATTAATAAAAAAACTAGACCTATATGATTTACTCATTCGTGGTGATTCTAGCGATGATGTTTTATTACAATCAGGTGATGTAGTGTTTATTTCATCGGTAGGCAAAACCGTATCAATTGATGGTGAAGTGCGCAGACCAGCAATTTATGAGTTGAAAGTAGGTGATGACTTCTCCGCTGTAGCAGCCATGGCAGGTGGTTTATTACCTAGTGCTTATGCAAAATCAACCATAGTTGAGCGCTATAATCAAAATAATTTACGCAGTGTCATTAATGTCGATTTCACTAACGCCAAACAAAGATCAGCCAAAGCGCATGCGGGTGATGTTATTCGAGTAATGAAGGCAGCTGATATGTTTTCACAGTCGGTAACCTTAATTGGCGCAATTACTCGTCCGGGTAAATATCAGTGGCAACAAAGTCAGAAAGTTATCGATTTACTTCCCGAGGTTAACTCTCACTTATTAGCGAATGCAGACTTAAACTACAGCTTGATAATTCGAGAAATTGATATTGCCCGTAATATTGAAGTTCTGCAGTTCTCATTAGCAAAAGCGATCACATCACCAGAGTCTGAACATAATATTAGCTTGCAAGCCAGTGACAAAGTTTTAGTTTTCTCTCAAGTAGAAAAAATTAGCGACAACAGCTTGCAGCTTGATATGTTAGCTTTTACCCAAGAAGAATTGTTTGTTAAAGAGCAGCAACTCGCCAAGAAAGAATTTAAAACAAAACAATTTTGGTTGGAGTATGGCGATCAAGAAAAACTATCAGAATTAAATGATGAAGAAAATAAAACAGCTAATTTAATTAATCAAACCATTGAAGAAATGTCGGGCGGTAAGGTTAAAAAAGTGCTTGATATTAAAGAGCTAGAGATTTTCTCTCGTCAACGATTATTGCAACCCATCATTCAGAAGTTAAAACGCCAAGGTGCTGCAGGGCAACCAATACAGTTAGTTGAAATTGATGGCTCAGTAAAGTTCCCTGGCATATACCCATTACCAATAAATGGTTATATTGATGATTTAGTTGCCGCTGCCGGCGGTTTGGACGAGTCAGCTTATTTAGCGCGTGCTGAAATAACCCGAAGCCAACTTGATGGTCAGGGAGTCACGAAAAGTTCGGTCAATATTGATTTAGCCGCGGCGTTAAATGGGGATGAAAGTGCGAATCTATTATTACAAAGCAAAGATAGATTGAATATTCATCAAATACCCGCGTGGAGTGAAAATCATGTGGTAGAGCTTCGTGGTGAGTTTGTCTTTCCGGGAAAATATACCATACGACGCGGCGAAAGTTTGTCAGACTTAATCGAAAAAGCCGGTGGTTTTACTCATTTTGCTTATCAGGCAGGCTCAGTTTTCACCCGCACTAAACTAAAAGCGCTAGAACAACAAAATTTGATTAAATTAGCGGGAGATCTACGTGTTGAAATGGCATCTAAGTCTTTATCTGATCAAAATTTCTCCCAATCTTATACCGATGTACAAAAAATGTTGCAAGATTTAACTAAACTGCAACCAGTAGGGCGTTTGGTCTTAGATTTGCCCAAGCTCATTAAAGATAATGATTATGATGTACTGCTAGAAAGTGGCGATATACTTTACGTACCAACGATGCAAAACTCAGTGAATGTTATTGGTCAGGTACAAGTATCATCATCACATATTTTTGATACAGGCTTAACCGCTGAAGATTATTTAGCACAAAGCGGTGGCAGTAAAAAACGTGCCGATGAAAGTAGGATATATATCATTTCAGCCAATGGTAGTATTAAATTGATGGCAAGTGGTAATTGGTTTTCTAGTCATGCCAATAGTTATGTAAAGCCTGGGGATACTGTGGTAGTACCGCTTGATACTGAATATATGGATAATATTAGTTTGTGGACCAGTGCTACCACCATTATGTATAACACGGCAGTAGCCGTCGCAGCTATTAGTGGAATTAAGTAAAAATATTTCATTATTTATGAATAGTGTGGGTAATAATTCATATTTATACAGTATCAATAAAATGTCATGTAAATTTTTAAATGGAAAAGTTAAATGTCACACATATTAAGTGAAGTTAAAATAGCTATTATTGGTTTAGGTTATGTCGGTTTACCTTTGGCGGTGGAGTTTGGTAAAAAATATCCAACGCTAGGTTTTGATATTAACGTCAAACGTATCGATGAATTAAAACAAGGGCATGATTTTACTTTAGAAGTATCCAAAGATGAATTAGCTGACTCTGAATTCATTGCCTACACTTGTGATGTTGAAGCACTAAAAAGTAGCAATGTTTATATTGTTACTGTGCCAACGCCTATTGATAAACACAAACAACCAGATTTAACGCCCCTAATAAAAGCAAGCGAAATGTTAGCTAAAGTGATTGATAAAGGTGATGTTGTTATTTATGAGTCAACCGTTTATCCTGGCGCAACGGAAGAAGTTTGTATCCCACAAATAGAAAAAAACTCTGGTTTAGTGTTCAATAAAGATTTCTTTGCTGGTTATTCTCCCGAGCGTATTAATCCGGGTGATAAAGAGCATAGAGTGACGAATATTTTAAAAGTTACTTCAGGTTCAACGGCTGAAATAGCGGATTTTGTTGATAGTTTATATAGTTCAATCATCACAGCAGGCACTTATAAAGCCTCTAGTATTCAAGTGGCTGAAGCTGCAAAAGTAATAGAAAATACCCAGCGAGATTTAAATATCGCACTAATCAATGAATTAGCGGTAATATTTAATAAGCTCAATATTGATACCGAAGAAGTATTAAAAGCCGCTGGCACAAAGTGGAACTTTTTACCCTTTCGTCCTGGGTTAGTGGGGGGCCATTGTATTGGTGTTGATCCCTACTATTTAACTCATAAAGCACAAGCGATTGGTTATAACCCAGAAGTTATTCTAGCGGGTCGTCGTATTAATGATGGTATGGGGGCTTATGTTGTTTCACAATTGATCAAGACCATGATTAAACGCAAAATAGCTGTTAATGGCGCTAACGTGTTAGTGATGGGGTTGACCTTTAAAGAAAATTGCCCGGATGTTAGAAATACTAAAATTGTTGATATTTTAACAGAACTTACTGAATACGAAGTTAATGTTGATGTGCATGACCCTTGGGTTAA
This sequence comes from Colwellia sp., assembly GCA_016765685.1. Taxonomy (GTDB): domain Bacteria; phylum Pseudomonadota; class Gammaproteobacteria; order Enterobacterales; family Alteromonadaceae; genus Colwellia. The sequence goes on from JAESPR010000060.1 coordinate 10,870, forward strand.
TCCAAGTGAAGCAAAACATGAATATGATATCGATTTGATTGATAAGCCTAAAACTGCCCATTATGATGCGGTTATTTTTGCTGTAGCTCATAATGAATTCAAAATATTGACAAATAATGATATTAAAGGACTATTGAAAGCAGAACATGTCATTTATGATTTGAAATATATGCTTGATCCTCAGTTAGCCGATATTCGTTTATAGTAGGTCTGATTTTAGCAAGTAAATAAATAAGTAAGGTAGTACATAGTGACTCGTTATCAAGAAATTAAGACACAATTACAAACAACGCCAAAAACTTGGTTAGTCACCGGTTGTGCTGGCTTTATCGGCTCTAATTTATTAGAAACGCTATTGTTGTTAGATCAACAAGTTGTCGGTTTAGATAACTTTGCAACCGGACACCAGTATAATTTAGATGAAGTTAAAGCGCAGGTATCTGCTACGCAATGGCAAAATTTTAACTTTATAGAAGGTGATATTCGTAATGCCGATGATTGTTCAAAAGCGCTTAATACCACAGTAAATGATGTTGATTATATTTTGCATCAAGCAGCATTAGGCTCTGTACCTCGTTCAATTGCTGATCCGGTTTTAACCAATTCTGCTAATATTACCGGCTTTTTGAATATGTTAGTTGCAGCCAAAGAAGCACAAGTGACAACTTTTGTTTATGCGGCTTCTAGCTCAACTTATGGTGACCATCCGGCATTACCAAAAGTTGAAGAAATCATAGGTAAACCTCTATCTCCTTATGCCGTAACTAAATACGTGAACGAATTATATGCCGATGTGTTTAATAAAACTTATGGGTTAAATACTACTGGTTTACGTTATTTTAATGTTTTTGGTAAACGACAAGATCCTGATGGCGCTTATGCTGCTGTTATTCCCAAGTGGACTGCCGCCATGATAGAAAATCAAGATGTTTTTGTTAATGGTGACGGTGAAACCAGCCGAGATTTTTGCTTTATAGAAAATGCGGTACAAGCCAATATCTTAGCGGCAACCGCGCAAGATAGTGGTAAAAATCAGGTTTATAATGTCGCTTTGGGTGATAGAACCACTTTGAATACGTTATTTGATAGTTTGAAGAGTGCATTACAAAGTAATGGTGTTGATTATCAAAAAACACCCGCATACAGAGACTTTAGAGCGGGTGATGTGCGTCATTCACAAGCAGATATTTCAAAAGCACAATCACTGCTTGGCTTTCAACCAGAGTTTAAAATTCAGCAAGGCATTGATAAAGCAATGCCTTGGTATATCAAATTTTTGTCTAAATAAAATACATCGCTTGAAAACAAAAATAAATTAGCATTTTAAAAATTCTTTGCTAGCCTTATTAAAGTAAGCGTAATCACATGAATGTGAACGTTAATGACCTAGGTCATACTTAATTAATAAAAGGAATTTACTATGCTATTCAAATGGTTTTCTCGCCTACTTCATACCGTTGTATTTTTAGCTTTTTTGTACATCTTTAGTTCTCTTTTTGCGCCAATATTGGTTGAAGCAAGTCCAATTCCCACTGTCTTTATTAATGAAATTCATTATGACAATAGTGGAATAGATCAAGGTGAGTTCATTGAACTTGCTGGCATGGCAGGGCTAAATTTAGATGGCTGGTCACTACATTTTTATAATGGTAACAATGGTAACGAGTATAAAAAGTATACCTTTAGCGACTGGCTGTTAAATGACACGGCTAATGGTTTTGGCTTTGCTGGTATAAATATTTCAGGCATTCAAAATGGCTCTCCAGATGGTATTGTTTTAGCCGATGCACAAGACAATATTATTCAATTTCTCTCTTATGAAGGGGTTTTTACGGCTAACTCAGGTATTGCCGCTGGCTTAACAAGTATTGATATTGGTGTTTCAGAGTTTAGCGACACATCTGTAGGTTTTTCTCTGCAATTAATAGGGCAAGGCAAACAATATAGCGATTTTATTTGGGCTGCTTCGAAAAAAAGCACCTTTGGCGTTGCTAATTTTAGACAAACTTTAAATATTGATACAAGCTCTGCAGTATCTATAAATGAACCCAGTAACTTAGTGTTATTTTGTTTAGCACTGTTGTTCTTATTTTTAAGTCCATTAAAAGCTAAACAAGTAACGTAAGCAAAGCGATTAATCGCTTAATTCCTTTCTTTACATCTTTAAGGCATCTCTCCTATAATAGCGCAACTTATATTGAGCTAGAGAATAAGTTCAATATGTTATGTAAGATTTTGATTGGTGTATAAATTAAGTGTCAAAAAACTCAGATAGCAACATTGAAAAGAATAGAAATCACGGTAAGAAAGAACAAATTAACGTTTCCTCTGATGATTTTCAACTAGCAGGTGTTAATGCCGTATCATTACAGCAGCAAATGTTTTTAGCTCAAATGCAACAGAATAAAATGAAAGATGATGAAATTGATTTAGGTGAATTATGGCGTGCTATTTGGGCTGGAAAACTAACAATTATACTTGTTAGCTTTGTTTTTGTTGTGGCATCTGTTCTTTTTGCTTTGTCTAAACCTGATATTTACAAAGCTTCGGCAATACTAGCACCCGCATCAAGTGAAGGTGGTACAGGTGGTTTATCTGCATTAGCAGGTCAGTTTGGCGGTTTAGCTAGTATGGCAGGTATAAATTTAGGTGGTGGAGGAAGTGATAAAACAAATTTAGCATTGGAGGTGATAAAGTCACGCTCATTTATAGAAAGGTTTATTATTAAGCATAACCTGTTGATTCCACTTATGGCAGGTGAAAAATGGGATAGGCTAACAGACACCCTGATTTTAAATGAAGAGTTGTATGACAAAGCTAATAGTAAGTGGGTACGAAAAGTAAAAGCGCTTAAAAAAGCAGAGCCATCTTCTTGGGAGGCATTTATAAAATTTTCTGGGTTACTGAATGTTTCTCAAGATAAAAACACCTCAATGGTGACTATAGAGCTTGAATATTTTGCACCAGCAATGGCGCAACAGTGGTTAAGCTGGTTAATTAGCGACGTAAATGAATTTATGCGTGACCAAGATCAAAAAGAAGCACAAAACTCTATTGATTATTTAACTGAGCAATTAAAGCATATTCAAGTAACTAGTATGGAAACTATTTTTTATCAGCTCATTGAAGAGCAAACTAAAAATATGATGCTCACAAAAGTTAAAGCTGAATATGTTTTAAAAACTATAGACCCAGCACAAGTACCTGATGAAAAGGCAAAGCCTAAGCGTGCTTTGATTGTCGTTTTAGGCACTATTCTAGGTGTAATATTATCTGTGATAATCGTATTGATTCGTTTTTTCTCTAAAAAATCAATAGGCAATGATTTGAATCAAGTATGAGTGTGCTATCATCTTTTAATTAAAGCTGTAATAAAATATAAACTTCAGTATAATCCCCGTCGATACAATAAATTAAAAGAATAGATTGAGAGATGTACTTTCTTTCTTAGTGAAATAAAGTACAAAGATCTCCTTTAATAAAAAAATTAGTTTTCTTTGGGGAAGGTGTTATACCTAAGGGCATCTTCTGGTGTTTGAATGGACAATTAAAGAGTAAATAGGGACGTTACGGAACTTATATGTATATACTTGCTACAGCATTTACCGCTTTTTGCTTTGCATTTTTAGCTATCAAATTTTTCAAACCCGTTGCTATAGAACTAGGTTTAGTTGATAAACCTAGTGATAGAAAGCAGCACTCAGGTCACATCCCCTTAATTGGCGGGATTTCTATTTTTTTAGCTGTGCTAGCAGCTAGCCTTCTTTGGTTACCCAATACTCTTGAGTTGCGTATGTACCTTATAGCATCGGCTATGATGGTTTTTGTTGGCGCCTTAGATGATAAATTTGACCTACGCGTTCGTGTTCGTATTGTCGGTCAAATTATTATAGCAAGCCTTATGATATACGGTGTTGGTGGTTATATTTCCAACTTAGGTAATTTGTTTGGTTTTGGTGATGTTATTCTTGGTCCTGTAGGTATAATTTTTACCTATGTGGCAATTATTGTAGTTATTAATGCTTATAATATGATCGATGGTATTGATGGTTTAATTGGTAGTCTTAGTATCAATACTTTTGTTTCTATTGCTATTTTATTCATTATGAGTGGGCAAACCGATTATCTAAGTTACCCTCTAATACTCGCGACAGCTACTGTTCCCTATCTGATGTATAATTTAGGTTTTTTAAAAAAAGGCTCTAAAAAAATCTTTATGGGCGATGCTGGTAGTATGTTTGTTGGTCTGAGTGTTATTTGGTTGTTAACTATGGGTACACAAGGTGAACAAGCATCTTTTAGGCCGGTAACTGCGCTATGGATATGTGCTATACCACTTATGGATATGTTGGCGATTGTTGTTAGGCGTTATAAAAATAGTAAGTCTCCATTTAAACCTGATAGAGATCACCTACATCATATATTACAACGGGTAGGTTTTAGTTCACGCCAAACGTTAATCATTATTTCAAGCATTGCTGTAGTTACATCATCAATTGGGTTATTAGCGGAATATTATTATGTTGCAGATGTTATAATGCTCAGTGCTTTTTTAGTTACCTTTGTTATCTATAATTTTGCTATTCGTGCTATTTCTCACTATTAATTTACTTGTTAACTTTTATCCTGATATGGCGGTGTCAGCTTACCTTTATTTTATCGACAAGTATTCAGGTAGTTGTTAAACTTGCCAACTATGTTGTTACAGGGTTATGTTAATGAATAAAAATAAAGGTTTTACGCTAATAGAATTGTTGATAACGATCGTTATTTTAGGATTGTTGGCGTCAATTGTCGCGCCCGAAATGTTTGGTAAAGTTGGTACCGCACAAAGAAAAACAGCAGCATCACAAATGCAATCTTTTGAAACCGCTATAAATACTTACCGTTTAGATGTAGGTGATTTTCCTGAAAATTTATCTGAACTAAGGTTAAGTGATAAAAAAAGTTGGGATGGGCCATATCTGCCAAAATCAGTACCACTTGACCCTTGGGGAACCCCCTATGAATACAGAGTTCCTGGTGATAATGATAATCCGTTTTTTCTAGCCTCTTTAGGAAAGGATGGTAAGTCAGGTGGCGAAAAAGATGCAAGGGATATAATACATCAATGGTAGTTATTGAAGAAGTTTTAATTAACGAGTTCTCTGTATCAGAAAATGATTTAATAAAGGCGAAGGAATTTCAAAATAAACATAGTGGTCGACTTGAAAGCATACTTATTAATATGGGTGGGTTAGATGAAGACGATTTACCTGCTTTTTATCATAAATTTTTAAATATTGAACTTTTAGTTGATGAAAATCAATTTCCTTCAGAAGATAAAATACAAACTTTACCTGATATTAGATTAAAGCTAGCTGAACATAATTGGTATCTGCTTGATATAAACATTGTTGCTTGCTTAGATCCATTAAATTTAGAAGCCTCACAATTAATGGATGCATATCAAAATGATTATGACTTATTGATAATCACAAAAAATCATGCTCAGGCTCTATCAGAGCTATATTTACCCGAACATAATATCTTAGACAATAATGGACAAGTATTATCTTTAGTTGAAGAAGATAAATTGAGAGAACTTGCAGCAGAAGCTCCTGTTGTTAACTTGTTTAATAAATTAGTGAGTAAAGCATTAAAAGCATCTGCTTCTGATATGCATATTGAGCCTGTTGATGGGCGATTAAGAGTACGTTTTAGGATTGATGGTGTACTTCACAGTGAAGAATACATACCGACACAATTACAACTAGCAATTATAACTCGATTAAAAATATTGTCAGGGATGGATATTGCTGAAAAACGTCGTCCGCAAGACGGTAAGATAGAATTAAAAATATTACAAGAAGAATTAGATATTCGCGTGTCTGCTTTACCTTTGGAAACAGGGGAGAGTGTGGTTCTTCGATTTTTAAGAAAACAAGCTATTAACTTAGAAATGGCTAGTCTTGGTATTGAGCAAGATACGGCTAATTTAATTCAAGAAGATTTAACCAAAACGTCAGGTGTTATGCTTATAACCGGTCCTACTGGTAGTGGTAAAACGACAAGCCTATATTCATTTTTGAATAAATTAAATACTGATAAAGTTAAAATAATAACCCTTGAAGACCCTGTTGAATATCAACTTGATGGCATTAACCAAGTGCAAGTCAGTCCTGAAATAGGTTTTGATTTTTCTGCTGGGTTAAGATCTATTGTTAGGCAAGATCCTGATATTATTATGGTAGGTGAAATTCGTGATGCCGAAACCGCTAAAATAGCTTTGCAGTCGGCTTTAACCGGACATTTGGTATTTAGTACTGTTCACACTAATGATGCTCCAAGTGCTTTTACACGATTGATGGATTTAGGTGTAGAACCTTTTTTACTCGATGCCGCATTAGTGTCTATATTAGCACAAAGATTAGCCAGAAAATTATGTCAGCATTGTGCTGAACTTGTACCTGAAAATGAATTAGCCCTTTTGTATGAACGTTACCCATTGAAAGATATTGAAACTAATTTTCAGCTTAAAAATGTCACATTAAAGAAAAATATTGGTTGTGAGCAATGTGGTCATAGCGGTTACAATGGTCGAGTTGCTTTGATTGAATATTTACGATGTGATGTAGAGCTAAATGCAATACCAAAAGATGAAGCCTTTATTGCAAAAGCTCGTGAGTTAAATAGTCAAAGAAATTGCCGAACACTCTATCAAGATGGGTTACTTAAAGTATTAAAAGGTATTACCACAATTGAAGAAGTGGTACGGGTTGCAGGTTAAATATGTTATTTAATTATAAGGGCATTGCCAAGTCAGGAGCACAAGTACAAGGTGTGGTTGGCGCAGAATCAAAAGTACTAGCAATAAATAACTTAAAAAAACAAAACATTTTAATTATTAGCATTTCAGAAGCTAATTCGAACATAAGTTTCCTTGCTAAGCAGTCTAAGCCTACCTATAAAGACTTCGAATTTATCACTTCAGAATTAAGCCTGTTGCTAGATAATGGTGTGAAAATTGATAAATCACTCGGTATTCTTGCCAAAGCCAAAATAGGTACCTCTGCTGGCGCTGTTATTGAAACTATTTCTTTAAAAATAAATAAAGGCGCTTCACTGGCTGATGCCTTTGCTGAGTTCCCTGATTATTTTGATAGTCTCTATGTTAATTTAATTAAAATTGGCGAAGAAACAGCAACTTTACCTGAAGTGTTTGCTGGTTTATCGACAAATATGAAATTTAAGGTCGCATTACAGCAGAAAATTACTCAAGCATTGGTTTATCCATTAGTGATTCTTTCTGTGTGCTTATTAGCAATATTTTTTATCTTTAATTTTGTTGTTCCTAACATGTCAGTTATGTTTAGAGAGCAAGAAAGCCTACCGTTTTATACTGAACTTATTTTAGTTATTAGCGACTGGCTAATTGCCTATCAACACTTTTTATTCATTGGTGTACTTATCTTTATTGCGATGATATATACAAATTGGCAAAATTTAAAATTCAAAACTTTTCGAGAAAACTTATTATCAGATCTGCCAATAATTAAGAGCTTATTTGTTCAAACCGAAAGAATAAAATTTTGTTCAGGCGTTGTTTTAATGCTTCAAGCGGGTATTAAAATTGATAATGCGGTGGCTCTTGCTTGCGGTAATGTTAAAAGTGATTTGTTACAAAAAGAAATTAATTTTTCCTTGAAGCAGATAAGACAGGGAGAGCCAATAGCCCAAGCACTTGCTTCAAGTAGTTTATTTCCCGGTTTTTATTTATCGTTAATTGAGGTTGGTGAGCAAAGTGGCAAATTAGACACTGTTTTTAATGAAATAACCACACGCAGCCGAACAGAGTTTGAGCTGAGCGTTAGTAAGCTTATTAATATTATAGAGCCTTTATTGATTTTAGTTATGGGTGGAATCGTTGGTAGTGTTGTGGTTACCATGATGCTCAGCATTACCACGGTGAATGACATTGGTTTGTAAAAAGCCATTAGGTTTTACTCTTATTGAGTTACTTGTCGTTTTGACCATTTCAGGAATACTGATTGCCTTTGTCGGCCCTGTTGCTTTTGAGCAAATAGATGCAGCTAAAGCTAAATCAGAAATTGAAAAGTTAAAAGGTATTATTCGTTACACTAGTACCGAGTCATATACTCAGGGTCAAAGTATTGCGATTAAATTTAAAAATAATCAAGTGTTTAAAGTGGTTGAAGGAAATGGAAAAGTAAATTTTCATTACCTTACTTTTCCAAATCAAACTGTTTTTTTTAATCGAAATGGTTATTCTAATCAAGTTGAAATCATTTATAATTATCGTGATGAAAAAAAAGTTTTAGATATATATAACTTATTAGGTTATCAAGATAATGAGTTTATTTATGCGCCAGAATAAAATATCACATCGCAATAAACAGCAAGGTATGACTCTTATTGAGGTACTCGTTGCTTCCACAATACTCTTTTCTTTTCTAGCTGTAATGACTCAAGTTATGGGGACGGCTACAATTGCAAGCGATCAAGCAGAAAAAAACATCACAATTTCGTTGAATATGCCTTTTATTATTGACGAAATTAAGAGTGAAATGGATGCAGGGAAAACGTCGTCTAATGGTGAGTTACATATTGCTGATGTAAGTTACACATGGCAGGCTAAACAGATAGATCGACTGCCCATTTTGCATTCGCCTTTGCAAGTTCAACCTATAACTCGTTTTGTGATGTTATATAACATTAAGTTAATTATTAACTTTAAAAGCTTACAGAAAGTGTTTCACTATACGGACGTTATTAGTGAAAAATAAAGGCTTTACCTTAATTGAATTATTGATCACTATGGCCATCATGGCGATGGTGATGTCAGTTGCTAGCTATAACTACAGCCAATATAGTCGTTATTGGCATACTAAACTAGGTAGTTATGAGCAACGCCAAGCGCAAATGAGAAGCAAATTACAACTAAGAGACTCCCTTAATGCCATGGCGCCCTATATTGTAAAAAACAGTAGTGGCAATTGGGTATATTACTTTTTAGGGCGTGACGAAGGACTTACTTTTGTAACGTATGCGCCTATTTTTGCTCAACAGGGCGGTACAGCTGTTGTTCGGATATTTAAAGAGCCACAAGGTGAAGGTAGCTATCGCTTGGTTTATGAAGAAGCACCATTAACTTCTATTATGCTGACACAAGCTAATCAAATATTGAATTTTCAATATCGTTTAGTTATTGCTAATGATTTGCCTGATGTAGTCTTTGAATATTATGGTTGGCCAGACCGAAATTCAAAATATAATATAGAAGGGCGTGTAACAACTTCGGCTAGTTGGTCATCTGAATATGATGGTACAAAGACCAGTTTGCAACCAGATAAAATTAAAATAACGAGTGATTTTGTTAATTTTAATTTAGCTGTTTCACCGGGTGATGAGAAGTTATTAGGTTTGTTTTTGCCGGGTGACTTTTAATTATGAATAAGCAAAAAGGTGTGGCTCTTTTTCAGGTGTTGCTTATTATCACAATTTTAATGTTATTGGCTATATTTGTAAGTAATAAAGCTAAAATGCAGGTTGATAGCGCGCAACATATCGCTGACAAGCAGGCGGCGATGTTAGATGTGACAACAACGTTAGCAAAAATAAAGTTTAATCTTTTAGCTTATACCACCGAGGTATTACTTAATAAAAACAAATGGAATTTTTATGGTGAAGAATTTTTTATTGGTAAGGTAAAAGTTACTATTCAAGATCATAACGGCTTATTGTTTATTAACAATAAAACACCTTTAAAGACAGTGAAAAAAGCTATTGATGTTGCTCAAAAAATGGATGTTAGTATAAGTGGTGTCTCCGCGGAAACTTTTATAGATTGGTTTTCGAAACCTAAAAATGTTCGTATCCAAAACTTAGAACAGTTAATGAGTATAGGGTTTTCCTTTGATGCAGCAAGTAAGTTATGGTCTTTTATTACCACTAATCCTAGAGTATTGTTTAATCCGATGAATGTACCTAAACCACTCATGTCAGTTTATTTTGAATCTAGTCAATCTCAACAGCTTTTAGCTTTAAGAGCGGAGAAAAAACCATATGTAACTGTCAGAGAAATGACTGAAGTAATAACCGGGATTTCGAATGATGAAACTACAGGGTATATTATGGGTCCTTATTATCGAGTGAAAATTAGTGCGAAAACAGGAAAAAGCCATTGGAATATGCTTTACGAAATCAGTATAGTACAACGACATAAAGGTTTTGAAATTATCATTTTATCGCAAAGACCTTTTTAGTTAGACAGGTAATATATTAAATCATGTATAAAGAGTTGTTAAATAAAATAAAATACTATATATCTGCTTATTGGATGGGAGTATTGTCGGACAAATTTTATCAATTTTCATCGCCAACTAATCATTTTACACTCGATGTTGCAAAAGTTGCCTCTAGAAGTAAGTGTTTATTGTTAGCTCGAAAATATTATCAAGAAATACAAACAGAATATCCGGTAGAAAATAAAAAAGAATTAATAAAAATTATTAAGCTAGAGCTGTCTGCTCAGCCTGAATCAGTTTCTTTATATCAAATTGGTGAATATAAGAATAAAAAAAGAATCGTTACTTATGCTTTGTTGAATGAGCAGGCGTTAACTTTTTTAAACGAAACTACTTGGCTTTTTTGTATTCCTGAATCTTGGTTAGTTGGCGCTGTTTTTAACTCTCAATTGGTTAAAGTTGAATCACAAAACGATTCGTATTGGTTGTATTCCACAGCAGAAAAAATTAATAGTTATCCTGTTAAGGGGTTATTTAAAACTTCTTCCGCTTTTTGTGCTGCTGTTGGGATAAATAACGATGAAGAGCCATTATCACTTTCTCACCAAAAAGTTATCGACTTGTTTCGAACTCAAAGTTTGAAACTATTGATAAATAACTTTAAAGGAATGTGGGTAAAGAAGCAGAGCAGTCAAACATTTGATCTTCAAATTTTATTTCCTGGGTTGATTGCTGTCGTATTTTCGTTATTAGTATACAACTATGGTGTTTCATTTTATTTAGAGTATCAACTTGAAAATCAACAAGTAAAACAAAAAGAATTAACAAAAAAATCAGGGGAACTCTTTTCATTACAAAAAATCATCCAAACAAAAGCTGATAAAATTGCTGTTTTAGATAAAGCACTTTTTAACTCAGGGGTACCTTTGACTGTTTGGCAAACATTATTACCTTTATATCAAGATGAAAGCCTTCAGTTTAAGTCAATAGTGGCTTTTGCCGATAACTCAGTCAGGGTTATGGTCGAAGCACCTAAAGCGACAAAAATACTTGAGTTAATCAGTAATCAACCAAACGTTACCAATGCACAATTTTATACAGACGTGGTACAAATTAAAAAGCTAGAACGATTTACCATGAGTTACACCCTGTCAGAAGCTAAAGAACAATTAAATAACGGAATAAGTCAATAATGGATAAAGAGTTAAAGCAAAAAATTGCCTTAGTATTAATTGCCTTGTTGTTAATTGTTAAGTTTGTGTTTTTACCTCAAATGGCAACGCAAGACGAGTTGGTTGCTAAAATAAATGACATAAAAACAATAAATGCTAAATATGAATACTTATTATCACAAAAAGAAAAGTTAGCAACCTTTAATAGTCAAGCCTCAACCGTTGAATTGTCTATAAATAAGCATATTCCTATCTTTGTTACTCAAGCGGGCTTTCTTTTACAAACACAAAAAAATATTGAAGCAGCGATAGGTAAATACAACATCACCAGTAAACGCTTTATTTGGTTTAATGATGATGGCGAACCTATTATAGAGAAACTTTATAAAAAAAGAATAAGGATAGTTTTAACAGGAAATGGCAAAAACTTTCTAAAGTTTCATACTTGGCTTAAAGAAAATGAGCCAAAATATCGCTTAGAGTCATTTAGTTTGAATTTAGGTAAAAAATCAAAACAATCTATGGGCTGGTTCGATGCCACTGTAATTATTGCGGCTTATTATAATCAAGGAGTGAATAATGAAAATAACTAGCAACCAATACAAAAGCTTCTATTATGGTTGTTTTATCGCTTTGTTATTTATATTTTTTGATGTTTTTTTTCGACTTAATGCTAGCCATAATGATCCACAAATTTCAAAAATACAGCTACCTGTAATCAGTAACATTACTAGTGGTAATCGAGCAATTCAAGACGTTGTTTCTTTATATGCACTATTCGATGTTGAAAAAACAACCGTTGCTAAAAAGGTTGATGATACAGCTTTAGCCCCTAAGAAAGAATTAGGGATAGGTCTATCAAAAGAAGCACAGCAAAGCGGTACGTTAACCCGTTTGTATTTTGGCGAAAATAGCTTGTCGTTAACGGGGATATTTTCAAGTGAAAGGCGCTTTGCCGTGGTAACTATTACTCATTTAGCAAATAAGTCAGTATCAGTTAAAAAATTAAGAAAAAATCAGAAGTTATTTGATTATACGGTTGAAGCGATTAATAAAAAGAGTATCGATTTAACGCGAAATAATCAAAAAATAAAATTAAAACTTTTCAAAAAGTAAGTACTCAAGGATATAACCAATATGTTTTGTAGCAATTTTACAGTTCACACATTTAAACGAACTGCAATCTCATTAACTTTATTACTTGCTTTAGCTAGTTGTACCGCAACTAATAATCAGTATGTAATCAAAAAATCGCCGCTGTCAAATAATCAAAGTGAGACTAAAAAAGAGCAAATAGCACAAGCTGAAGAGCAAGTAGCAATAGCAACAAGTAAGTTGGAAATACTTAAAGGTTTACCAGTGGTTGCTAATAGAAAGAAAGCTTCAGCGGTAGATGAAATGAACTTTTCAAACAAGACTGAAATTACAGCAGCGGCACAAACCATGGCGTTGGTCGACTTTATTCACCATAGTTTAGGTGATGTTTTAGGCGCTAATTACGTGGTGAGTGATGAAATTAAAAATTTAACAAAAAAAATCACGTTAAATATTCAAGGCAATATTAGTAAACGCCAATATTACCTGCACGTTAAAGAAATTCTAAAAAATAATAACGCCTATATTAGCTTTAAAAATAATGTTTATTACCTTTACCCTTTAACAGCAAAAAATGGTAGTCAAGTGGCTATTGGTATTGGTAGAGAAATAAAAAACATTCCTGCAACAAGTGGTAAAATATTGCAAATTATTCCTTTACAATTTGGGATTAGAATTTCAATTGAACGAACGTTAAATCAATTAACCAAAGCCACCATAACACCCGACTTTGATCAAGGAACTATTTTTGTTCAAGGAAACCGTGCTCAAATTCGCCAAGTAATAGAATTAGTTGATTTACTTGATCGCCCTGCAAACAGAGCGAAGCAAATTGGTTTTTTAACCCTGTCGTTTATTTCGCCAGAATATTTCGTCAAACAAGTGGTTATTTTACTAGAGAATGAAGGTATACCCGCAGGTGCCGGAAAGCCTAATCAAAAGAATGTGGTGTTGGTACCACTAACTCGTACTGGAGGGGTTGCTATTTTTGCTTCGAGTAAAGCTTTTTTAACGCGAGTTGAGCAGTGGGGGCAAAAATTAGATCAACCACCTAAAGGCACTGAAAATCAGTTTTTTATATATCATCCTCAGTACGCACGTGCTAGAGATTTAGGCGATAGTTTAATGCCATTGTTTGGTGGCGAAAAAAGAATTCCAAAAGGCAATAGTTCAAGAGACACCAAAAGCGCTATTGCTAATAAACGCTCAACTAATAGATCGGTTTCAAATGGTGACTTTAAAATGGTGGTAGATGAGCGCGCCAATATGGTGATATTTGAAACATCTGGTACGCGTTATCAAAGTTTATTACCTTTAATTAAACGCCTTGATGTTATGCCTAGGCAAGTCTTGTTAGAAATGACTATTGCTGAAGTTACTTTAACTGATGAGTTTAAGCAAGGTGTTGAATTTGGTATTCAAGACGGCAGTTTTAACTTTTCAACGCAAGGTGCTTTAGGCGTAGTTGATATTGTAGGTGGCTCACTATCTTGGGCCGGCTCACTAAATACAGTTAACTTTAAAGCAATACAAGATAATAGCTTAGTTAATATACTCTCTAACCCTACCTTATTAGTAAGAGATGGCACTACGGCTACTATTGTAGTTGGTGATGAAATTCCGGTAATAACGTCTTCTAATGACAACCGCAATACTGATGTTGTTACCACTAATGTTGAACGTCGACAAACGGGTTTAACGTTAACGGTAACGCCAACAATAAACACCGAAGGTGTTGTTATTATGGAAATCGAACAAAAAATATCCAACGCATTGGATGCTAAAGCAAATTCTGACGCATTAATTATTCTAAATCGTGAAATTAAAACAGAAGTAGTTGCAAATAGTGGTCAAACCATTATATTGGGTGGGTTGATTTCTGAAACAAAGACCAATGGTGACTCGAAAGTACCATTTTTAGGGGATATCCCAATATTAGGTAATTTATTCAAATCAAAATCAGAAACTAAGAAAAAGACTGAATTGGTTATTTTGGTAACACCTAAAATCATTTTTGATGAGAAACAATGGGATGAGATTAAGAAAAACTTTGTATTAGGGCTTGATAATGTTTCATTTTAATATGAAAATAGCGAAGTCCCTGCTATAGGATAGATCTTAACTATAGATAATCTTTATCTGAGTCGAAGGTACGGCAAGGGTAAAAAAAATATTATGTGGGTGAATATTCACATTTTGGGATAAAAAATTTGAAATACAATTTGTATGTATTTCAGTTTCATGAAACTTGGAGATAAAAATGACAAATATGTTTAAAAAAACTTTGGTAGCTGCTTCTTTAATTGCTGCCTTTGGTGTTAATGCTGGTACAGTTTCTGTTACTAAGCAAACACACTCAATGGAAGGTTTAGCCGGTGTAACTGCTACGCAAACGTCAAACGCAATTAGTTATACTTTGGCTGCTGCTTATGCAGTAGGTGATAAGATCACTTTTACTTTCCCTACAGGGGCGTTAGTTGCGACTACATTCCCAAGTCAACTAAATATTACAGCAATTGATAGTGATACTATAGGTGATGCAATTGCTGGCTTAGCATTAGGTTTGTTAAATTCAGACACTAACTCAGTGACTTATCGTGTAACGTCACTTTCTCAACCTAGTAATGTAACAGGTACAATTGTTGCGTATACTGACCGTACTACTATAGGCGCTGCACTGCCTTTAGGCGCTGTTGGTTATACTCCAGCTTCAGTTCTAGCGGCTAATGTAACGGTTACCGTTACGTCACAAACAAGTGTTGGTGATAATTTGGATACTGCGGGCACTCGTACTGCAACTGTTGCTGAAGCTAAAACTCAGTTTGGCAGTGCAGCGGTTAGTGCTAAATTTGGTAAAGTTATTGACGTAAGTAATGCACGTAAAACTTTTACAGTTGGCGGCGCTGACATGACGACTTTCGCTATTACTAATCCAACAACAACAGGTTGGATGAACTTGGCTACGGTTAATACAACTTCAGCTAGTTTTTATGGTGAAGCAGGTAAAATGACTGGCCTTGTGGTTGGTAATTTTGCAGCTGCAGGTACTCGTGTTTTTACTGAAGCTGCAGCTAAACTTGCTGTTTCATATACAGGTATGCTAACTACTGATACCATTAGCTTTACTGCTCCTGGTAGTGTTGCGCTTGAGCCACAAATGTTCACTACAGATGTTTCATATGCCTATACTTCTGCTGCTGCTGTAATGGGTACTAAGATTCTTGCTACAGGTGCTGATTCTGGCGCATGGACACTTAATGGTGCTACGGTAAATGTTCCTTATATGCCTTATGGTCCATCTTTAAGTCAAGTGATATATATATCTAATGCTGGTACTCAAAGTGGTGATGTTTCTGTTACTGCATTTGATGATGCAGGGATGGTATATGATTTAGGTGTTGTTGGTGTTGCAGAAGCAATGACAGTTACTAAATTTTCTACTCAAATTAAAGATGCATTGCTAGCAGCAGGTTTTTATGCAGGTAAAGTTTCTCTAACCATTACTGTTAATGCGCCAGAAGATGACATTACTGTACAGGCAGCCTTTAGTGCTGGTGGTTCACGTGGTGGTATTCTTACTGACCAATACAAAAAATAAGTTTACTATTTAATATCCAACTTATTTTTTGTATAAAAACGAGCTTCGGCTCGTTTTTTTTGCTTAAAATTAACCTTTGCTATTAACCTGTTGAACTAAAACTAAAACTTAAAATTCAACACTTATTGAAATAAAATACTTAACTGAAGGACTCAGTGTGCTATCACCCCAAATGAATACCAAGCTATTTTTATTTTTAATTTTTTTGTTAACCTTTGTTGCTTACTTTCCTAGTTTGTTTGTTCCGTTTTATTTAGACGACCTTGATTCAATTGTTAATAACCCAACTTTTAATAATGGAAATGTGGGCGTTATTCTTCAAGCTTATGGTTTACGAGCTGTCGGGTACTTATCTCTTTATGGTAATTATTTAATTTCACCTGATAATACTTTGGGTTATCACATCGTAAATATAAGTATTCATTTACTTAATGGCTTAGTTATTTATAAGCTTTGTTATGTTATTTGTGATTTTTTAAAGGTACCTGTAAATAAATCTGTTGTTTTAATTGTGTTGGCTGTATGGCTTTTGCATCCGCTTAATACTCAAGCAGTAACTTACATTGTGCAACGTTTAGCCTCGTTAGCAACATTGTTTACTCTTTTTTCTCTACTTTGCTACTTATACTGGCGCACGTCATATAAACCAATATGGATCGTTTTAAGCACTATTAGTTTTGCTTTAGCCATATTTACGAAGCAAAATGTTGTTTTTTTACCACTATTTATTTTTTTAGTTGAAATCACCTTTTCATCATCGAAAATAAAACAGAAGTTGTTTGTTTTTTCATTACTATTATTTTTTAGCTTTGCCTTACTTTACCCCTTTATGACTGAATTTTTACAGAAAATAGATTTAGCAACCAGAGAAATAAAGACAATCACCCGTTTAGACTATTTTAATACACAACTTTTTGTTCATTGGTTATATTTAAAGAAATTTTTACTAATAGAGCCGCTAACGCTAACAATAGATGTCGATCTGATTAAAGATGAAGTAGCAATTTTTTGGAGTTACTTACTTCATACGTTAATATTACTGAGTGCTTGGTTGCTAAGAAAGCGATATAAATTAATTACTTTCTCAGTATTGTTTTTTTATACCGCCCATTTAGTCGAGTCGTCTTTAATTCCAATAACTGACTTAGCTTTTGAACATAGAACTTACATGGCTAATATCGCGTTAAGTTTTATTTTTGTTGCTTTGCTAAAACAATTAATAATGAAGCTTAAGCTTCCGGATAAAGTTTTTGTAGGCATTAGTTGTGTAGTCATTATATTTTTAGCCATTACTACATTTTATCGAAATCAGTTATGGCAGCAGCCTAAAGCATTTTTTGAGCATGACTTTCAGCAAGCCCCGAATAATCCTCGAAACCTAGAGGTAATAGGGCAATATTATGCTAAAAATGGAGAATTAGATAATGCGGTTGATTTATTAAGTAAATCATTAAATATAAATTTTAAAAAAGGCCGCCTTACGGTTTCAAGTGTTACTAATTTAATGAAAGTTTATACTGAACAAGGAAATTATCAAGGGGCTGTCATAACAGGGCAAAAATCAATGTTTTATCTCAGAAGTTCAGCTAATAAAAGTAAAGTACTTAGTGCCATGGCTTTTGTATATACTAAAATGCAAATGTGTGACTTTGCTATAGGCCTAGCTTCAACAGCTAAAAAATTGAACTCTAATAACCAAGAGGCTAAGCAAGTTTTAGCTTTTTGTAATGAAAAAAATGGTTAAAATGATGGTTCTATATTTTCAGCCCGTTTTTAGGAGAACTTTTGAAACTACAATATCAAGTTATTAGCGAAATTATACATGTAGCGGCAAACAATGACGATATTGCTGTTATTTGGCTCTATGGCTCAAGAGCTATGGGTTCTTCAACAGAACAAAGTGACTATGATCTAGCGATAGCATTTAAAAACTTTGAATTATCAGCAACAGGTAAGTTTTTGCGACCTAATGAGTTAGCCTTGATTTGGTCTGATGACTTTAAATTACCAGCTAATTTACTAAGTGTGGTTGATATAAATCTAGTTCCCATTTATTTAGCTTTTAATATAGTCGAATATGGTGAAATTATTTATCAAACTAAAACAAGTCGCTCTTTTAAAGAGCAAAACAGAATTTATAGTCAGTATGAATATCAAATGATTGAGAGTATACGAAATGAATAATGAAGGAATACAGCTATATTTAATTGAAGCGACTAAACATAGTAAGCAATATTTAATAGAATTAGATGAGCTAAAAGTAGATTTACTCGCAAAAAACTTTAAAAGTAGGGACTACAGAGCCACCGAAAGAGTGTTGCAAGTTTTCACCGAGCTATGTATAGGTCTGGCAAAGCATTGCCTTAAAAAAGTACACGGTAGTACATCAAGTGATGCATATCAAACCTTTAAACTATTAACAGAACATGGGAATATTACAAGTGAAGAATTAATAAGGTGGCGAAAAATAATAGGTATGAGAAATGGTTTAGTGCATGATTATTTAACTATAGATTTACTCATTGTTGAGGCAGTTATTAAGAATGGACAATATCAATATTTGGGTGAGTTTTCTAAGAAAGCTATCAGTTTTCTTAAAGAGAAATCATCATAAGGTGAATGTACTTAAGTTTTGTTCCTCATATTATAATATGCGGCTGATTATAATGGTATCAGTAAGTGTTGGTTACAAGTGTAATCGTACAGTGAAGTGGCTACTCAATGAAATCACTAATTAATACAGGTAAACCCCCGGCTCTGCCGGGGAGACTCACATAGGTTCTACCTATACCGCGGTATAGGTATCCTTTCACCTCGACTAAAAGAGGAAAGAAAACCTATGCAAGATTATAAGAGTTTG
>JAESPR010000061.1 GCA_016765685.1 Colwellia sp.
ATAAAAACTATCAAGCGGCGTTAACTGAGTTAGCGCAATGGAAAACGCCAATAGATACCTTTTTTGATGACGTGATGGTAATGAGTGATGACGAGGCGGTAAAAATAAATCGCTTAACGTTACTTAATGAAATACGTAATAGCTTCCTTGCCATTGCCGATATTTCTGTTTTGCAATAAAACGAGTACGAAGTTAACTAAGCAAAGGGCATCATAAGATTGGGCCACTGAGTGAACATGGAGCTGTTATGTTTAAAAAAAACAACAGCTTTTTATTACTGATTTTTTAAGTTTAATTATCTATAACTTTTAAATTATTTAATTGTTGATTAAGTCAGTTTATATCATAGGTGGTGAGCTTACGGCAGCATAGTGCAACTTTCATTTTTTGATCTGATTTAATGAGCGCAACCTCCATTACTAGAATGCATTCATGTCAAACCAAGATCAATTATCAACGCTCGTTACTGCCTTTGAACACTGGCGTAGCAACCGAAATGGCCGTCAAGTGCCAACACCTACCACATTACGTGAACAAGCCGTCGCATTACTCAAGCATCATTCTTCTAGCCAAATAACATCAGCAGTAAGGATCATTGGTAGTCAGCTCAAGCAATGGCGAAACAGTGTTGTGCCCACCAAGACAACCCCGCAATTTATTCACTTACCTATTTCCACCTCACCAACGCAGCCTTCTGTAAAAGTTGAGCTGTGCTTTACCAGCTGCGACTGTCATCATGTTGTCGCCAAAGATACTATCCCACTCACTAAACACCTGATTGGTTGTGATCAGTAAACTATGCTCACTCATACCTTTTGATGCATTTCAAAGTTACCACTGAGCCTTATAAAAATGCTAGTTATTTAACTTTTCTTCAAAAATTATACTTTTTTGTGACTATTACTCTTAAGCTGCGAATCATTAGTTAATCAAGTAAATATATATACCTAATATCGGAGTACAAATGTTATTAACAAAAAAAGTATCAAGAGAATAAACGGAATTCGCCATGATATGTTAGCCATGGAACACATAGATAAATGGGTAAAAGTTAACAAATTAGTAAGGGAGAGGAATGAATAAAGCAAAAGAAATAGAATTTTCTCTGTTAATGAACCAGCACAATGGCATCATTTATAAAGTGGTCAACTCATATTGTCAGCACCAAGATGACCGACAAGACTTAGCACAAGAGATTTTAACCACCATGTGGCTTGCAATTGATAACTACAATAATGAATTTAAATTTTCTACATGGATGTATCGGATAGCATTAAACGTTGCCATCTCTTATTACCGCAAAGACAGTAAACGACAAGATAAAATCAGCTTAGATAATGAGCAGATGATCAATATTGTCGATATAGCAGAAGAAGATAAAAGTGAAGATATAAGACAGTTGTATCGTTTTATTGGTCAGCTCAACAAGCTAAATAAAGCCATTATGATCCTTTATTTAGAAAGTGAATCATATGAAAGCATTGCTAATAGTTTAGGGCTTAGCAAAACCAATGTCTCGACAAGGATTGGCCGTATTAAAGCAACATTAACAAATCAGTTTCAAGAATAGGAGTATTAATATGAACTTAGATAACTTAAAAAACACATGGGAAAGTCAAAGTGAAGCTTTAGCTACTTCAATTGAAATCAATCAGCAGTTGTTAGTCTCTATTGAAGTAAATCAGCAAATGAAAATTCTTCGACATTTGAAAGTAGCTCGTATTGTTGAAAGTATCATGTTTTTCATCATCATTGTCTTATTATGGCTGTATATCGTGAACGATTTTACTTTATCAGCACCCACTATTTCTGCAATGGTATTGAATGTTTTGGCCATTATTGGTTTTGCCGGCAATATAGGCCAAATCGCCTTGATATCAGAATTCGATTATTCTGCACCCGTTAAGGATTTACAGCAAAAGATGTACAGTATTTGCGCTCATAAATTACAACTAACTAAGTTAGCCATATTATCTGCACCCTTGTATATGTCGTATACGTTCTTGGGTTTTGATGTGTTATTTAGTATTGATTTATATCTACTGTTAAGTGAGCAAATGGTGATGTTTTATCTGATATCATCAGCAGTTCTAATGGTAATAACTGGTTGGTTTTTATTACAGTTAACTTACCAGAATATCAATACTCCCTGGGTAAAGTGGACGATTGGTTTTATTGTTGGTGAACAGTTAATTGATATGGCTGAGTTTTTAAACAATGCGGAGACGGCTTAATTAGCGTAATAACACAGTAGGATGTTACCTATCTTTCTTAGTAATGTCCTACAGCTTATAAAATCTGCAATTAATTTTTCGTACATAAATAAGCTGAATCAATAGCGTTTATCACGTTCAAAGCTAAGACTTCCCTCTTTATTAGGATTGTTATCGCCTCAATTTATTTTGATTTATTTGAGCAATTGATAGGCTTTCTATCAAACTAAAACGAATACTTAAAATATTGACATACCAAAATTGAAAGTTAGTTTTGGTTTAACTTGTTCATTAACGTTAAAACTGGCACATATAAGATCAATATGTGACAGCTATAGATATTTTTCCGAAAATTGTCTCTGTTTACGTTCTTGATGATTAATAACTCAAACCGAAGACAATCTTTTTGTATGTTTTTAAGCGAGTTAGCTATTATTGTCTAAACATTGCCTTTGTTTTAATTTCATCAATACACTAAACCACTTGCCCACAAGCAACGCCGCTAGACCAACACCACTGAAAGTTGTAGCCGCCTAAAAATCCAGTTACATCAACTACTTCACCAATAAAATACAAACCAGCACATTGCTTAGCTTCGAAAGTTTTTGAAGAAATTTCATCGGTATCAACACCACCTAAAGTCACTTCCGCTGTTCTGAATCCTTCAGTGCCATTGGGTTTTATTTGCCAATGGTGCAGATAATTACTAAGTACACTAATGTCGCTATGGTTTAGTTGGTTTACAGATTTATCAGAGATAATCGCTGTGCATATTTCATCTTTCATTAATACTTCAACAAAGCGTTTGGGTAGTAAAGTTGCCAGTAAGTTTTTAACGGATTTTTGTGCCTGATGTTCACGCCAGTCATTGATGACATCAACTAAGTTATGCTCAGGCAATAAGTTAATGGTAATGGCTTGCCCGGCACGCCAAAATGAGGATATTTGTAAAATAGCGGGGCCAGAGAGTCCGCGATGAGTAAATAGGATGTT
This sequence comes from Colwellia sp., assembly GCA_016765685.1. Classification (GTDB taxonomy): domain Bacteria; phylum Pseudomonadota; class Gammaproteobacteria; order Enterobacterales; family Alteromonadaceae; genus Colwellia. The sequence continues at coordinate 3,207 of JAESPR010000061.1, forward strand.
TTCTCGAAAACTAGTGCCGCTTTCGCTGCTAACGTTGCAATCAATACTAATACCAGACAAACCATCAAAGCGTTTTTTGTCATGATCGTGCAAAGTGAACGGCACTAATGCGGCGGTGGTTGGTAAAACATTCAAACCGAATTGTTCGGCAATTTTATAACCAATGGGCGAGGCACCTAATTTGGGTAGTGTGAGACCACCTGAGGCAACGACTAAAGACTGGCAATGATAGCTTTTGTCAGATGTTTTTACTGAATAAGTTTGGTCATCGTTTTTAACAACGCCAAGTACTTCACTGCGCAAGTTAAGTGACACACCAGCCCAGTCACACTCGGTTAGCAATACATCAACAATGTCTTGAGCGTTATCATCACAAAAAAGCTGCCCTAGGGTTTTGTGATGATAGTCAATGCCATGGCGTTCTACTAATTCAATGAAATCATCGGCGCTATAGCGACTGAGAGCCGATTTAACAAAATGAGGGTTTTGGCAAATAAAGTGCTGAGGCTGCGCATTTTGGTTGGTAAAATTACAACGACCACCGCCACTAATTAAAATTTTTCGACCCGGCTTTTTACCCATATCAATCACGGTGACTTTACGGCCACGATAACCGGCAATGGCGGCGCACATTAACCCTGCGGCACCTGCGCCAATAATCAATACATCGGTGGTTATTACTTGTGTCACTACTCAATGAACTCTTAAGCGTTAGCTTGCGTCATAATACTTGTGGTGCCGTTTTTTGCCATGGCAGCAAGATCTTTATCGACAAAAAATAGTGCGTGACCGTCGTGACCAACTAAGTTAATTTTATCTAAAATACTTTTAAATAAAGTTTCTTCTTCATGTTGCTCTGCCACATACCATTGCAGAAAATTAAAGGTTGAGTAATCCTGATTGGTAAAGGCTTGATGAGCTAAGCTGTTAATTTTTTCTGTAATTAAACATTCGTGCTCATAGGTTTTTTCAAAAATGTCTGCTAACGAGTCAAACTCATGCGGTGGCGCATCAATGCTACCTAAAATTGGCAGCGCGCCTGTTTCACTAACATAAGTGAATAAACGTGTCATGTGATCCATTTCTTCAGCGGCATGTTTACGCATAAATTCTGCGGCACCTTCAAAACCTTTTTCTTCACACCATGCACTCATTTGAAGGTAAAGATTAGACGAATAGAATTCTAAGTTAATTTGTATATTGAGTTGGGAAATCATTTCAGATTTTAACATGATGAGTCTCTTTGTTAGTGCAAAAGCTATAACGTGTAGTATGACATAAAATATCAGCAGACTTTGATAAAATAAATAGGTTAGTACTACTCATAATACTAACCCTTTGTTGTCGATGAACCTTCAATGAAGAAAGCCTTATTTACGAATGAAGAGGCGCAGAGATATCAATAAAATAAAATAAAATGAAGTTGCACCACCACCCGAACTAGCAGGAGTATTTTTTGCCGGTGGTTCGGGAATTACGGGCTGTGATTTTTGCTTGAATTCGGCGGTTAAGGCAATACTTGTAGATTGTTTGACAATACAATTTTTAAAACTTTTAGTTTTGTAATAGTAAAATTTTTGAGCATTAAATTCACCAATGGCGACATCAAGGTAAGTGTCATTGTTATAGTCGCCAAAACTCGTTGCGGAAACGCCTTCTACAGGTTGATCTATGATTGTTGCGGCGGAAAAAGTATTATCAGCTTGCCCATAATAAAGACTAATAACGGAAGGCCTATAGTTAGTGGCTAGTATATCAATGTAACCATTTTGATCTATGTCACCAAAAGCAACGCCATAAATTGCACTTACGGAGTCTATAACGCTTTGATAGTAAATGCCGCTATTGTCTGCGGTATATAAAACGACTTGTCTTGCGGCTATTTCTGCGGTGACAATTTGTGGATATAAGTCGGTAGATGATTGGTAGGTATCTATAGTGATGGCAGCCGTTTCGGAAATAATGTTTTGTTCAACAAAAGCATCTTCCTCATTGATAAACCATGAAAGTTTAGCAGAGCTAATACTGTTAACTAGGGTGGAAAGATCTCCGCTTCTATCGGATTGAAAAGATGAAATAATAAAGTCTAATGAGTTGTCGTTATTGTAATCGGCAACGGCAAATGCATAAGGGCGAGTAGATTGAAAAGTAAAATCTTTTGAGAACACAAACTCCCCGTTACCATCGTTTAGGTATAATTTAATTTTCGAGGCACCATAATCTGCCACCAAAAGATCAATGTCATTATCATTATCCCAATCAATACTGTCTAAAGCTGACGGGTACACTAGGCCAATGTCGATCTGTGATGCCTCAAAAGAGCCGTCACCTTGATTTATATAGGCTGATATTTTGCCATCAAAAAGGCTGATGCCAATTAAATCATCTATACCGTCATTGTTAATATCTAAGGTAGTGAGTGTTTTCGCCCCACCACCAGTTTTTGAAATCTTAGAGTTTTGCTCCGCTATCAATACTTCATCGCCCCAGTCACATTTTTGATCGAGCCAAGCATTAAAATACCAACCATCGTCTGCTGCTGGCTTTAACTTAATGTCGGATTGACTGGTATCAATATTACAACTATCAGTACAGCTTTGTTCAGCATCACTGACATTAACTTTTCCTGCACCGATAACTTGAATGGTGATTTCATTAGCGAGTGATATCTTGGATATTAAAATCGTCGCAAGCAAAAAAATTCGTAGTGGCGTTAGTTTGTTCATTATTATTCCATTATATTTTTATAAGAAGATATTTTGTAAGGTATTTGTTAATAATGTTATATAGGGGTGATATAATGGAGTTGTTATTTTTATATTTTTTCATATAAATCAATGAGTAGGTGTTTGTGAAATCAGATTTTCAATTGGGTAACTATCATGTTTGTCCACAGCACGACAAAGTAACCTATGACAATGAGGTCTATAAATTAGAGCCAAAAATCATGGAAGTATTGTGTTTATTGGTGCATTGTCGGGGCGAGGTACTCAGTCGTAAAGAAATTGCTAACAGGTTGTGGCCGGATAGTGTTGTTGGTTTAGAAGTGGTTACTCGTGCTATTTTTGAATTAAGAAAAGTATTTAATGATGATTCTAAAAACCCTCAATATATCGAAACTATAGCCAAAAAAGGCTATGTCTTTATTGCGACGATTGATCAAGAGAAAAAAAAATTAAATAAAGTAAAATCGAAAAGTAACAAAAGCCTCTTTTTTATTTGCACTGTTCTCATCGCCCTCAGTGTTGTTTTAGTGTTAACTTTAACTGAAAGCACCAACAAGCAACACAAAGCAGTCACCAATGATGTAGTACCAAACTATCAAGTCTCGGTACTTTCTGATGGCCAAGGAGATATTCAATCAGCTGTTATATCAAAAGACAGCTCACAATTAATTTATATTCAAAAAGATCAAGACTCTGCCAATGTTCAATTGATTTTAAAAAACATTAACAACCACCAGCAAACCGTTTTACTAGCACTGGAGCAGCAAGAATTACGTTCAGTGATTACCTCGCCTAACGATGACCGCACGGTTTATTTTATTCGGTGTAGCTCTGCTCGTTGTGAAATAATCAAACAAGATGTTGATAGTTCAGCTTTTGAAATCATTTATCAAAGTACGGCTCAGTTAAAGGGCATAAGTATTGCTCCTAATGGTAAAAAACTAGCCATTGTTCTTATACTAAATGGGCATTTAAAGCTAGCCACTCTTGAGCTTGAAGGTGAAGTCAAGGAGTTGGTTCATCTAGAAACATCAGGGGCAAGTTATTTAGCCAAATTTAGTCAAAATGGCACTGAATTATATTTTGTTAATAATGAAGTAAAGCGTCAAACCTCTATTCAGCGTTATAATTTGAATTCTCATCAGAGTTCAGTTGTTAGTGTGAAATTTTCAAGGATTACTAGTTTGCACCGAGAGTCAGATAGCAGCTTATTGGTGGCAGGTAAAACCCAGGGGCTTTATGCTATTTGGCGAATAAATCTGCTTAATGATGAAATTACACAAGTGAGGAGTATGCCACCAAGCACTCATGCTTATAGCTTAACTAATAAATTTAAGAGCCAAGAACTCTTTTACATTCAGCGTAGCTCTAATTTAGATATAGGCTCAAAGGGCTTACCTAGCAATATCAATTTAAGTGACTTAAATAGTCATGCTAATGATTTTAACGGTGTTTGGTCAACTAAACAGCAGGCGTTATTTTTTATTTCACAGCGAACCGGGAATTATGAGCTTTGGCGTTATGAAAATGCGACTAACCGTAAGTTAACGGATATTTCAGCGGATAGCATTAAACGCCCTATTTTAAATTACCAGCAAACCAAAATAGCTTTTATTGCACTAATCGATAACCAATTAAAACTTGTTATACATGATATTGCCAAAAATCAGAGCGTAATATCACAAAATATTGATGAACTGAGCTACTTATTATCTTGGTCTAGGGATAATGAATCAATTTACTTAAGTATAAAAAGTGACAACATTTATGATATCTGGCAGCTGAATTTAGAAAGTGCGCTCAGTAAACGAATTTTGCTAGGGGCAGGGCTGATTGCTGAAGAAAATATTCGTGACAATTCCATTATATTTGCGGATTTAACTAGCAAAAAAGTGGTGAAGAAAACTCAACAGGGGGATATATTTGTTATTAAAGATTTTGTTGATATTCCATTGGTCGTTCACCCTCACTCAGTAAAAATTAATGATGAAAAAATTTATTATGTACGAAATAAACCTGCAGCAAATGAGGTTATTTCAGAGCCTCTTTACTCGCATCAGCCTAATACTTCGCCACAGCAGTTATTCACCTTAGAAAAGAACTCCTACGTCACTGACCTCGGTATAGATAAGCAAGCTTATGTTATATATGACTATACTTCCTCTAAATCGTCGAAAATGATGCTAGTTGAAGCGGTGCGAGAATAATGAATAACAAGAGTAATGTATTAGTTTCTTTTAGGGATGGCCTGCTTTACGTAAACATCGAAGCGATTTTTTTTCATTTTTATCACCGTGCTTGGCGTTTTATCATTGAGCGGCGGTGCATAACTAGGACGCTTAACCACCACGCGGTATTTGGCTAATGCTAGTGCGGGTGCTAATAAAGCATCAGCATCTAAGTCTTCACCGACAAGTGATTGAAATACGCGCATTTCTTTTTTTACGGCGGCGGATTTTTCGCGATGAGGATACATAGGGTCTAAATAAATCACATCGGGTTGTTGCGCTAAAGTCATATTTTCTATTGCGGATGCGTGCACTAGCTGCATGCGCTGTGCTATTTCACTGACGTCACTATTGAGCTTTGCGCGCTCTAAACCGTCGTCAAGCAAAGCTGCAACCACAGGCATGCGCTCCATTAACGTTATTTGACACCCTAAACTGGCCAGTACAAAAGCATCCCGCCCTAATCCTGCGGTGGCGTCAAGAATATGCGGAGTAAAGCCGTGCTTTAAGCCGATAGCTTTGGCAATGTCTTGACCTCTGCCACCACCAAATTTTCGCCGGTGTGCGCTAGCGCCGTCAACAAAATCAACTTTAATGCCGCCAAGTTTTGGCTCGTCTAATTTGATCAGCTCTAATGTTTGTTGGTTAAACTGCAGCAAAAATGTTAATTGTGGATGTTTATGTACTGAAGCAGCATCACCAATGTAGTCAAAATTCCACTTTTTAGCGATTCTTTTTGCGGACTCACTATCAATACTATCTATATAGGCAACGGCAATAGTTTGATATGGGGAATTAGCCATTAGGCAGGCTCTACTTGAACATAATTATCACCGCTAGCAAAGGCAATTAAACGACTTAATTGAGTGAGGCTGTAGCCAGATTCTTGTTGAAGTTGATTAAAGTAGGCCTGAATAGCGTTCAAGCTTTTTTTACTTTGTATACCGCCATCAATAATTTTTTGCGCTCTTAGGTGAGCTTCAACATCTGAACTTAAAATAAAAGTGTCTTTGCCTAATAGACGTAAAGCATAAGGGCCAGTATTGCCGCCTAAACGTTGTCCGTGTTTTTTCAAAAATGCCCACAAACCAATAATATCACTGCTAGGCCAGTTGGCAATAAACGTGCTAAAACTTTGCCCGTTTTGCTGTTCATTAAAAATCATTTGCGCATTGGCTGTTATGGTTTTCACTTTATTGTAATTACGAATGATCTTAGGATCGGCGGCTTTTCTTTCCAGCATTTCTTCGGGCATCATTAGTATTTTTTCAATATTGAAGTTGAAAAAGCAGTCTTCAAAGTCAGGCCATTTATTTTCTACTACACGCCAGACAAAACCTGATTTGAAAACTTGTTTGGTGAAAACAGACAAAATGCGATCATCGCTTAGCTCGGCGACGCTTTGCTCGGCAGCATTATCGTCTAACAGTTTTTTGCCAAGAATGCGCTTACCAAGTAATAATTCAAGGGCGTGTTTTCCGCCTTTTCGCTCACAAGCTAGTGAGTATATTTTTTGAAAAGTTTCCATTTAATTTACATCTCTCGCTGAAACATTAAAGTTACTGATCCTAAAGACAGCATTTTTTGTACTTTTTTCCACTACCGCAATGGCAAGGATCATTTCGTCCGAGCTCTTTCTGCCCATTATGTTTAGGCACTAGCGTTTTTAATCTCAAAGTAAATTTATATCACTATTTGTAGGTCGATGGGTTTTAGGTTATCAAATTGATGATAAAACTGCGGCATAAATACTAACCCTTTATTAATTTTTCTATTTTTGAAGCATAATATAATGGTAATACTAGTGCCTCGTGATCATCTAACGAACCTGTAGAGCCAATAAGCTTAATTGTTTTAATTGGTTGGTAGCGTTGGTTATATACTGCTAGTGACTTTGCTCTAGTACGTTTGCCACTTTTAACTTCAACTGGGATGATATCACCCGTAATATCTTTAAATAAAAACTCAATTTCACTTCGTGCAAACTCCCAAGAAAAGCTAGGACTACCCAATTGAACGATGAGTTCGTTTTGAACAAAATTTTCTGCAATATAACCTTTATAGTTAAAACCTTGGTCACGATGCTCTTTATAAGAAAGGTTGAGCATGCGCCCTAATAGGCCTACATCAAAAAAGAAAAGCTTAAATATATTATCTTTACTCAGAGCAGGTAAAGGTGAACAAGGTTCGCAATCTATCGGATGACATTTGGATAGTAATTTGCATTTTTCTAGCCAATTGATAGGCCCTGCTAACTCTTGATATCGAGTTTTTTTATCAATCACACCTTTAAATTTAAATCGCTTTACCGAGTCATCAATGTTTTGTGACAATTGAATAGGGATATTTTGAAATACGCCATCGATCTGTTGAGCTGAAATTTTGTTTGAATACTTTCCAAAATCTAGCTTGTAGCCAGCAATCAAAGATGAATGAATTTGACTGACTCTTTGTGTTCTTTCTATAATTCCTAGACTATCTTGTGTTTCAAACCAATTAAAAACCGCTTCAGGCATCCCTCCTACAAAATAATAATCAATCAGTAGGCTAAACAATTTGTCATGAGCTGTTTTTCCCATACTCATATTGTCAAATGCTTTTATTAGAGGGAGCTGATTAGAAGCCCACAAAAATTCTTCAAATGTTAATGGATATAATTCAATTAGCTCTACTTTACCTACAGGAAAGGAGCCTAATAGACCAATATTAGATCCCGATGCACATAGATATATTTCAGGAAATTTTTCAGCGAAAAATTTTAAAGAATTGATAGCTTGTTGGCTTTCACCAATTTCATCGAAAATAATTAATGAATTAGATATATCAATAGCTACATTCAGCTCAAGTTCAATATTTTCTAAAATATCTTCTGGCTTCAATGACTCATTGAATAAGTTAACCAGAGAGGGTTGTTCAAGGAAATCTAAACGGATTACTTGTTCGAAGTATTCACCAAATAGTTTTTCTAGTAAGAAAGACTTACCTGTTTGCCTTGCCCCATCAAGCAATATTGGTTTTCGTTCAGGCTTATTTTTCCAAGAAACCAGCTTGTCTAGTAACAACCTTTTCACGATTATCACCCTTATCAAACGAACAAATTATAGAAACATCATAGCACCCAACACTTTTATGCGCAATAAAGTGTAACAAATCATCACTTTTATGCGCAATAAAGTGTTATTTAAAAGGAATTACGTCATTATTATTTAACCTTCAATGCCACAATGACGCAGTAAGGCGTCTATTTGTGGTGCTCGACCACGAAAATTTTCAAACAATTGACTGGGTTCTTGGCTGCCGCCTTGTTCTAAAATATTGCTTAAAAAGGATTGTCCGGTTTGCGGGTTGAAAATTCCTTGTTGTTCGAATAAACCAAACGCATCGGCAGATAATACTTCAGCCCATTTGTAACTATAATAACCGGCAGCATAACCACCCCCGAATATATGGCTGAAGCCATGTTGAAAACGATTAAAATCAGGGGCTGTCACTACCGAATATTGTTTGCGAACATTATCGAGTACTTGTTGAATATGATTTTCTTTAGCATCACTGCTATAGCTAGCGTGCATGGTAAAATCAAAAATGCTGAACTCTAATTGACGTAACATTTGCATTGCGGATTGAAAGTTTTTCGCGGCTAGCATTTTATTTAATAAATCTTGTGGCAATGGTTCACCTGTTTCAAAATGACTAGAAATAAACGCGAGTGCTTCACCTTGCCAACACCAGTTTTCTAAAAATTGGCTAGGTAATTCTACCGCATCCCAAGGCACACCGTTAATACCAGACACCGCGCTTTCATCTATTTGTGTCAACATATGATGTAAACCGTGGCCAAACTCATGGAATAAGGTTACCACTTCGTCATGGGTAAATAATGCTGGCGTATCGCCCACAGGGCCATTAAAGTTGCAAGTAAGGTAAGCGACTGGGTGTTGAATAGTGCCAGCGTTACTCTGATAAAGAGGCTTGCTGCGACCAACACAGTCGTCCATCCATGCGCCGCCGCGTTTTTTCTCACGAGCATATAAATCTAGATAGAAGCTGCCGCGTAAGTCACCATTGCTATCAAACACATCGTAAAATTTTACATCCTCATGCCAAACATCAACACCTTCGCGGAGTTTAATAGATAAACCAAATAGACGATGAACGACTTCAAACAATCCACTAACAACTTTATCTTTTGGAAAGTAAGGACGTAGCTCTTCATCTGAAATGGCGTAACGACTTTGTTTTAATTTTTCACTGTAATAGGCTAAGTCCCACGCTTGTAGTTTATCGTTAGAAGAGATTTGAGAATGCTCACTCTTAGCAAAGTCAGTTAGTTCTTTATAGTCTTGTTCGCCTTGGTGTTTTGATTTTACCGCTAGATTTTCTAAAAATGTCATCACTTCGTTAGTCGAGTTGGCCATTTTGGTTGCTAAGGAATGCTGCGCATAGTTATCAAAATCTAACAATAGTGCTAATTCATGGCGAAGCGATAACAACTCATTCATGATGTTGCTGTTATCAAACTCGCCAGCATTAGGGCCTTGATCAGACGCACGGGTAACAAAAGCGCGATATAACTGCTCTCGTAATGATTGATTATCACAATACATCATCACCGGTAAGTAACTAGGGATGTCTAAAGTAAAAGTATAACCTTGCTGTTCTTTATTTGTTGCCAGTGCTTGTGCCGCTGCTAAAGCGCTGTCAGGTAAACCGGCAAGTTCATTTTTATCAGTAATATTCACACTAAACGCTTGAGTTGCATCAAGTACGTTATTACTAAAACTTGAGCTTAATTCAGATAACCGCGTGACAATTTCGTCATAACGTTTTTTGTCGTTATCATTTAGGGCGATACCGGATAGTTTAAAATCACGCAAAGCATTGGTAATTACTTTTTGTTGGGCAGTATTTAAGTTGGCAAATTCAGCGCTGCTTTTTATACTATTGTATGCTTGAAACAAACCTTGGTGTTGGCCAACAAAAGTACCGTATTCTGACAATAAAGGTAAGCAAGACTCATAAGCATCACGCAGTTCATCGGTACTCATCACTGAATTGAGGTGGGAAACCGGTGACCATAATTTTGATAAAACATCATCCTCTTCATCTATGGGGGTAACTAAGTTAACCCAAGTGAAGTTGTCTTGCTCACTTAATACCTCTTCAATCACCTTTTTGCAATTGGCTATGGCTTGCTCTACCGCAGGTTTAATATGTTCTGGTTTGATTTTTGAAAAGCAGGGTAGAGCGGTGTTTTTCACGTTTTGCGGTAATAATGGATTAGTCATAGTAGGTACGAAATAAAGGAACGTTACTAAACTATGTAATGGCAAAATTGGAATATTCAAGAGCGGTTTATACAACGAAGGTAAGTTTTTTATTGGTTACCATCATGCTTACTTTTATAGCTGTTATAATTAAGCAACGAGAGACATTTTTTTTGTTAGTTATCAATGAAAACGGCAAGGTTCGATGATATTTAAAATAAAACTAATACTGGTGATTGTGCTGTTGAATTTGTTTAATCAAACTCAGTTTGTGCAGGCTAAAAGTAGTGTGAACAATTTATATTTAGAGCAACTATCTGTTGAAGATGGTTTGTCGCAAGGTACGATCAATTCAATTTTAACGGACAACAATGGTTTTGTTTGGTTAGCTACCGATAATGGTTTGAATGTTTACGATGGTTATTCCGTTAAACAGTTGCCTGGGCCAAACAATAGCTTTTTAGATGCCAGTATTTACTTTGTTAAACAAGACCGTTTAGGTTTTGTGTGGATTAATGTGAATGCGGGGCTGTATCGTTATCAGCCTAAAAGCAACCAGTACCAATTAATTTTAGCCAATAACCCTCAAAATTTTGGACATTATACTGTTGATGTTGTTGAAGGTGAAAACAATCACAACGAAGCCGGCTACTGGTTAGCAACCAGCAAAACAATAAGTTTTTATCATGCAGATAAAGAGCAGTTGCAAGTTAAACTCGACTTATCAAAAGAGTTGCTGGAAAAAGAAAATATTTTCCACGTTACCTATCACCAGCAAGTATTATATATCGGCACCCGAGCCGGAGTTTATGCCTATCATGTAAAACTAGATAAGTGGCGGAAATTGCCAGGTTTGTCGATCAAATCTACGCTCGATAACATCAATGTGGTTGAGGCGAACAAAAACTTCACCTTGCATATTAGTGCACAAAACAACTTATATATGGGTACAGGCAATGGTGTTTTTAGTGTCAATATAGAAAAAATAAAAGACTATATTCAAGGACGAAGCGATGTTCAAGAATATAAACAGGTACTTGAAAATATTTCGGTGTGGCAATTTTTATTGGTCGACAAACAACTTTATGTAGCGAGTAATAAAGGTTTACACGTTATTGATAGTACCCAACAACAGGGGCGGTTATTGTTTGGCATTAGTGATTTTTTTGAAAACACTTCCAATGACGAAATCATCTCTATAGCACAGGGTAAAAGGGGGTCTTTTTGGCTTGGTTCAGAATCTTCAGGGGTTTATTTATGGGATCCTTCACGAGAACTGATTAAAAACTATCGCTATAAAAAAAATAGCGCCAACAGTTTAAGTGATAATTCCGTTTGGGCAATAACGGCACAACAGCATAAACCACAAGACGTTTGGGTGGGTACTAAACGTGGTTTGAATTTAATTGATCTTGAAAAACAGACGATTGAACAACATAAAATGACCTTAAAAATAGAAAACCAGCTTAACAATGTTCAGATATACAGTATTTTTTCATACCAAGAAAACCTTCTATTATTGTCGACCTCTAAAGGTATTACTTTTTATGATATTCAGTTAAAGCAAGTTACCCAATTACCCTTTAATGACAAAATCACCACTATATTCACTAAAGATCATTATACCGTTTTTTTACAAAACCAGCGTTATCTTTGGTTAGTTGTTGATGAAAAAACCATAATGATTGATCTGCAAACCGAGCAAATTGATACCTTGACTGAGTTAGGTAAGGTTGTGCCGCAAAATAAAGTTTTTAGTTTTATGGGTAGCTTGCCTAACAGCCAAACCATGCTATTGAGCACCAATGATAGTTTGTGGGGTTATGATATGGTTACCAAAAAAACGGTACGTTTGTATCAGCATCCCAATGTGCTTGCTAGTGAATGGATATCGTTTGATAACTGGACAATAGATAAAAACAACACTTTTTGGCTTAGCTATCCAACTAAAGGGCTGTTGGGTCTGGAATTACCATCATTTAAGCAAAAATATTTTTATCATAGCAAAAACTCGATAATTGATAATAATATCTATAGCGTGTTAACGGATAACGAAGGAGATGTTTGGTTTTCTAGCCACAAAGGTTTATTTGTTTTAAATGTGGATAATCAACATTTGCGCAATTTTACCATTGCTGATGGTTTATCGGCATTAGAGTTTAATTCTGGCGCACGTCTTAAATTAACTAATGGCCATTTAGTTTATGGCTCAATGGCCGGTATTAGTATTTTTGATCCCTTGGCATTAAAAAACAAACATCAAGGAGAACAAATAAATGTTTATGTGACCGCCATTGAGGTGATCTCTAGACAGTTAAATCTTCCTTTGCTGATCAATGATAAAAACGATGTTTTGCTTAATTATGATGATGTCGGTATTCGGTTTGATTTCTCAACGCTTTCTTTTGATCATCAACGAGAAGTCGTCTATGAGTATCAATTAATCGGTGATGGGGGTGTTAGTTATCCGCCCACTACAGAAAACAGTATTACTTTTCCGAGTCTATCTTCAGGAACCCACCAGTTATCGATACGCGCTAAATCGCCAATCACGGGTGAATATTCGGCGGTAAAAAACATCGATATTCTCGTCAGTTATGCCCCATGGCAATCGCCATTGGCTTATTTTACCTATGTGAGTATTTTACTGTTGTTATCACTGATATGGTTACAGCGACGTAATAAACAAAAACAGCAATTATTAGCCGCTCACGAAGAAGTTAAATTCAGAGAGAATCGTTTGCAGCTTGCTTTAATTGGCAGCAATAGTGAAGTATGGGATTGGCAGGTTCAAGGAAACTTGATGTTTGGTAAACGAATTGCTCAAGAACTCGCTTATATTGATTTGGCAACGGCTCATACTTTTAAACAACATGTTGAGTTAATTCATCCCGAGGATAAAAACAATTTTTTGGCTAGTTGGCGTTTATTTATAGCAAACAATAATATTGATGAAACCTTTTCCTGTACTTATCGGCTAAAACACATGGATGGCCATTGGTTATGGTACAAAGATTTAGGCAAAATAGTGACCTTAGATGGTGACAATAAAGCTAGTCGAATTACCGGCTCTTATACTAACATTACCAAAACTCGCGCTGAAGAAGTGCGTAGCCAATATTATGGTGAAGCATTTAAACAAACCAACGAGTGGGTGCTTATTGTTAATGATGACTTTACCCAAATTACCGCGAATCAGTCGTTACGCAAGGTATTTAAACTACCGGATGAGAATTTTGATTTTAACAGCAACTTTATGGGCTTGAGCGAGCGACGATGGCGTTTTTTCCAGCATTTATTACCTTCTTTAAACGAAAATGAGCACTGGCGCGGCGAAGAATTGGTGGTTACTGACTCCGGCGAAGAGTTTCATGTAGTTGTTAATATTAATGTTGGTAAAAGTAAGATAACCAATAGTTTGCATTATGTGTGTGTGTTTACCGACATTAGCGCGCAAAAATCGGCAGAAAAAGAGCTTCGTTACTTAGCTAACTATGATCATTTAACCGATTTACCTAATCGAAGTTTGTTATTAGAGCGTATCAAACATGCCATGGGAACATCGCAACGACAACAGAGTTCAATTGCATTGTTTTTTATTGATTTAGATCGGTTTAAGCAGGTTAACGACTCCTTAGGTCATGATTGTGGTGATATGTTATTGGTCGAGGTTAGCCGGCGTTTATCGGAATTATTACGAGTTGACGATACTGTTGCGCGCATTGGTGGTGATGAGTTTGTGGTATTGTTAGAGTCATTTCGCAGCCCTACTCATTTGGGGCAAGTGGCACAAAAAATTATTACTGCAGTTGAGCAGCCAGTATTATTGCAAGACCATGAAGTGAGCATTGGTGCTAGCATAGGTATTGCGGTATATCCCGATGATGCGAGTGACTCAAGTGCACTACTACGACACGCCGATGTTGCTATGTATCACGCCAAACAGTTAGGTCGAAATACGTTCCAATTCTTTACCCCACGAATGAACGCCGAAGCAACTGAGCGGTTAACCAAAGAGTCTACGGTTAAACAAGCTTTTAGTAACAATGAATTTTTCAATCATTACCAGCCTATTATTGATTATAATACAGGCAAAGCGGCGGGTTTTGAGCTGCTAATGCGCTGGCAGAGCAAAAATGGCATAGTGGCTCCTGCTGGCTTTATTGGCATTGCGGAAGAGCTAGGTTTGATTATTCCAATGACAGAAGCCGCGTTAGAGCGAGGTTTGATAGATTTGAAAAAATGGCATAAACAACGGCCAACGCTGTACTTATCTGTTAATTTGTCACCACAGCATTTTGCTAAAGAAAGTTTAGTTCCTTATATTACCAAGCTATTGAAAAATCACAATTTACCTACCTATTTATTGAAAATAGAGGTAACAGAAAGCGCGTTAATATCAGAGCCTGACAAAGCCATCAGAACAATGAATGCGTTGTCTGATCTTGGTGTTATTTTGGCGCTAGATGATTTTGGTACCGGTTTTTCGTCATTGTCTTATTTGAAACGTTTACCGCTTGATATTATTAAAATAGATCGCAGCTTTATCTCAGGTATTGGTATTGAAAAAACCGACGAGGCTATTGTTGACGCCACCCTTGTGTTAGCGAAACGTTTAAATATGCACTGTATTGCTGAAGGAGTAGAAACAATTGAGCAACTGGAATATTTGACTAAACGACAATGTCATTATATTCAGGGTTACTTGTATAGCAAACCCGTAGATGCAAAAACAATCAGTGCTTATTTGCTTGCAAATATTGCTTCACTAAAAGTAATGTAAGTGATAGATAGCGGGCAACAGATTGAATAATCTCGTTTTGACCCCATACTGTAGCTATACTTATTTTCTTCAATCAATGTCTTGTCTCTAAGCCTTTTAATTCTCGCTGAATCCTGCATTCTGAGGTAGCATGGATATATACCCACACTCAATGGAACCTACTATGACCCAACATTTTGATTATTTATCCATCGGCGCTGGTAGCGGTGGTATCGCTTCGGCCAATAGAGCGGCAAAACTTGGCAAAAAAGCCGCGGTGATTGAAGCCAAAGCTATCGGCGGCACCTGTGTTAATGTCGGTTGCGTACCTAAAAAAGCGATGTGGTATGCCGGACAAATTAGTGACGCGCTAAAGTATGCCCATGATTATGGTTTTAATGTAGGAGAGGGTAATGCTTCACCACAAAATTTTGATTGGAGCCGCTTAGTTAAGAATAGAGAAGCCTATATTGAACGCATCCACGCAGCTTATCAGCGAGGTTTTGATGCTAATGATGTTACGGTTATTCAAGGTTTCGCCAAGTTTGTTGATAAAAATACCGTTGACGTTGATGGCACTTTATATACCGCCGATCATATCACCATTGCTACTGGAGGCCGTCCGTCAATTCCGACCATTGAAGGCGCCGAATTTGGTATAGACTCCGATGGTTTTTTTGCTCTAACCGAGCGGCCTAAGTCAGTAGCTGTGATTGGCGCAGGGTATATTGCGGTGGAATTAGCCGGTGTTTTTAATGGTTTAGGTACCCAAACCCATTTATTGGTTCGCAAAGAAAAGCCATTACGCGCCTTTGATGAAATGCTGTCTACTACCTTAGTAGAGCAAATGACAAAACATGGTCTCACGTTGCATAACCACAGCACACCTTCGCGAGTAGAAAAACTAGCCGACGGTAACTTGATGGTACATCTTACTAATGGTCAAACGGTTGGTCCGGTTGAAGCGCTAGTCTGGGCAATAGGGCGTGAGCCAGCTACTGATAATATAAATTTAGGTCTTGCCGGCGTTGAACTTGACGAGCGCGGTTTTATTGTTACCGACAAATATCAAAATACTAATATCGATGGTATTTATGCAGTAGGTGATAATACTGGCCGAGCGCAATTAACGCCCGTTGCCGTCGCCGCAGGTCGCCGTTTATGTGAGCGTTTATTTAATAATAAACCCGACGAGCATTTAGACTATTCTGGCATTGCTACCGTAGTATTTAGTCATCCGGTTATCGGCACGGTTGGTTTGACCGAATCTGAGGCGATTGCTCAATACGGGGCAGATAATATTAGTGTCTATAACTCCCAGTTTACCGCGCTTTACCAAGCGATTACTCAAGAGTACAGAGACCCAACGCGCATGAAGCTTATTTGTGCAGGTAAAGAGAAAAAAGTGGTTGGACTGCACAGCATTGGTTTTGGCAGTGATGAGTTATTGCAAGGTTTTGCGGTAGCGATGAAAATGGGCGCGACCAAAGCTGATTTTGACAATACCATTGCTATTCATCCAACCTCGGCCGAAGAGTTTGTTACGCTCAACTAAGAGTTTAGCTAACTGAACAGGAAAAATAGCCTTGAATTCATACTAACCTGATGTTTTAGTTTTTCTAAATATCAGGTTTTTTATGATACTCTCTCTTCGTTTATATGAAATTAAGTAGTTATTACCTTCGATGAGTTGTTGATATTTCTTGTTTTTTACTCCTTAGCTAAGCAGGAAATGCCAAGGTGATAATTCATCAATTCTGAAGTTACACCCAAAGGCACTATTTACAATGAAAAATAATAAACAGACCATGATTTTTGTTGCCGCGGTTTTCATTTTTATTGGGCAACTTAGCACGACAGCAGCAAATGAATATATATTGGATGATGCGGAACGTTTTTCCACCCTATTTTCGATAACATCACTACCAACTGAAAAACAAATTAAAGCTGAGTATTTAACCTTGGGTTCTAAGGGGATAGACATATTTACTCCACATAGAATTCAGAATGAAAAAAAACTTGCTTTAGCAATATCAGCAAACCCGCAAGCATATAAAAAAGGGCTTGAAATATGTTTACCTGCCGCTCGAAATATTACTAGTGAAGCAAAACAAGTGTTGAAGAGAGTTCAGGAATTACTTGCTCAAAAACACTCAGCACCAACATTTATTTTGTTTGGTGCTGACAACTCAGGAGGTACCGCAACTAGTGAGGGATTTTCTCTTGGTTTAGAAGTCATTTGTCGTTTGCCAGAGACAGAAGAAGAAGCCGAGGAAGAAATACTCGGTTTTATTGCTCACGAAATTGTTCATGTTTATCAATCTAGAAATATTAATGTTCAAACCAAAAATGTTACTTTGTTACGTCAAGCATTAATAGAAGGCTTTGCCGATTTTGTTGCCAACATTGTCTTAGGAAAAATAACTCAAGCAGAAAACGAACGACATCATTATGGTTTAAAAAATGAAGCATTAATTTGGTCTGAATTTAAAGACGTTATGCTTGGAAGTGAGCTGAAATCTTGGTTGTATGGTCCTGGCATAAAAGGTAGACCGAATGATTTAGGCTATTGGTTGGGTAAACGGATAGTAAAAGCATATTATGAAAAATCGGATAACAAAAAACAGGCGCTAAAAAAACTGTTGTCTTTAGATGATCCAGAGTTTATTTTACGGGCCAGTGCTTATGACCCAAAATAAAAAATAGTCAAGCAATTAAGCTAAGCAATAAATAGTTAGCCACGGCTCATTCTTCTTGACTCGACAAAACTCTTTTTGTCGAGTCTCGCTATACTTGTATCGACCTACCAAATGATCAATTCTTATTTTATAGTATTTCCCGGAACGAACGGCATAGGCGTGTTATTTTTTTAAATCACTATTACTTAACCGTAATAGTGATTTTTTTTGAAACGACCGCTGGGCTATGAGGCATGTGTTTATGATCCCCTAAAATTAGCTGTAGCGTGTGCTCACCTTTAGCCAAAGTTACTGTAGTTTGGGTTTGTCCACCGCCAAAATGTTTGACTTCACTACCCATAGGCTTGTCAAACGCAGGTAACTTTTTACCATCAACGAGCAAATGATGATGACCGGTATTTTTTCTCTCAAAACCTGCGGGAGAAACGCCCATACCTTGCAAGCCAAATTGTATAGTAAAAGTTGTTGCGACAGTGGCACCGTCTTGCGGTGAAATAATGTAAACGCTAGCATTTTCAGGGGCAGTACTAGGTTTTAGCGTTTGCTTTGAGTTGTCAGCATGAGCAAAACTTGTACTTAATGTTGTGGTGCTCAATACAAGCGTGAGTATGTATAATGCGGTAAATTTTTTCATGAGCGATGCCTTAATTGCTTTTATTTAGAATGCCGTCCAAGTTAACACAATTACTCATTTAATATTAACGATTTTAAACCTCAGTATTTATTTTTGGCCAAGTTAAACAATTTTTTCTCAATAGGGTTTTGAAAAAAAATTATTATAATGAAAAAACAAACTGGTCGAACAGTTGTTAGGTCACGCCAATACTCGCTTATATTTTTTTGTTAGTTTAAGCAGGAAAAAACCTTTAAAAAAGTTTAAAATTGTACTGGTAATGACGTGGAATTCTGATAATCTCTTGTCACGTTATTACTTAGTTGCCATCTAGTGCAATTAAAAAGTAACGGAGATAAATTTATTTATCCACAAAAATAAAAATAAAAAAGATTGTGTGCTAAAGGGATTTTTCCTTACCTTTTTTCAATAAAATCATACTTATGAATAAAAGTACCAGAACGGCGATGTTTCTCGTTCTGGCGTTTTTCTGTGCTTATCAACAAAGTTATCCACATTCATTTAATGACAATTGATGCTGCTGTAGTAGAGCTGAGGCTCGCTTTGTGGCATGCTTACGCCATCTTATCGTTTAGAAAAAGTTTAGACAAAAATCCTATGACAACTTTGGCAGAAAATTCACCGCAAAACCTTGCAAGAATCAAACAACCACTGATTTTAGTGGATGGTTCATCGTACTTATTTCGCGCCTATCATGTGCCTTACTTGCAAGCTTTATCTACCGCCGACGGTCAACCTACGGGAGCCATTACTGGGGTTTTGAATATGCTCCGCAGTTTAAATAAAACCTATCCGAACGGTAATGTGGTGGTGATTTTTGACGCTAAAGGTAAAACCTTTCGTAACGATTTATATCCTGAATATAAAGCTAATCGTCCGCCCATGCCTGATGAGTTACGCACGCAAATAGCGCCTTTACACAAGATTATTACCGCTATGGGTTTGCCATTATTAGTGATCTCTGGGGTTGAGGCCGATGACGTTATTGGTACGTTAGCTAAACAAGCTGACGAGCAAGGTATAGAAACAGTCATTTCTACGGGTGATAAAGACATGGCGCAGTTAGTAACGCCCCATGTGCGTTTAATTAATACCATGACCGATGTTGAATTAGATGAAGCCGGCGTTAGTGAAAAATTTGGCGTGCGCCCTGATCAAATAATAGACTACCTCGCGTTAATGGGCGACAAGGTAGATAACATTCCCGGTGTGGTTAAATGTGGCCCTAAAACCGCGGTGAAATGGCTTGCTGAACACGGCACCCTAGCTGAAGTAATGGCTAATGCCGATAAAGTTAAAGGCAAAGTGGGTGGGTATTTACGTGAAGCCCTTGAACAGTTACCGCTTTCTTACCTTTTAGCGACGATAAAATGCGATGTAGAATTAGAACAAAGTGTTGAGCAATTACAGGCAACAGCGCCAGATATTGAAGCGTTAACCGCTCTTTATCAAGAGTTTGAACTAAAACGTTTATTAGCCGATTTAGATAAAAAAAGTGGTAAAGGTAGCAGTAAAGGCAGCGATAAAAACGTGGTTAATATAGCTAAAACTGACAATGTTGATGTTGCTACCGTTGAGGTAACGAGCAGTGAATACGACATTATTCTCGATCAAACCAGTTTTACACTGTGGTTAACTCAATTAAAAAACAGCGCCGCTTTTGCTTTTGATACGGAAACCACCAGTGTTGATTACATGAAAGCCGAATTAGTGGGTTTATCTTTTGCGACCGAAGTGGGCAAGGCCGCTTATGTACCGCTTACTCATGATTATATTGGCGCGCCACAGCAGCTTGATAGAGATTGGGTGCTGGCGCAGTTAAAGCCCTTGTTAGAAAGTTCAGATCTTAAAAAAATTGGTCAAAATTTAAAATACGATGCCAATGTATTAAGTCATTACGATATCAAACTGCAAGGTGTTGCGTTTGATACCATGCTTGAGTCCTACTGTTATAACAGTGTTGCTACGCGCCATAATATGGATGCCTTAGCGCTAAAATATTTAGATTACAAAACCGTGCACTTTGAAGACATTGCTGGCAAAGGTGCAAAGCAGCTTACTTTTAATCAAATAGACATTGAAAAAGCCGGACATTACGCGGCGGAAGATGCTGATATTACCTTGCGTTTGCACCAAGCTATTTTCCCCGCCCTTGAGCAACTACCCGAACAACTGAGCGTTTATAACGACATTGAAATACCGTTAATGCCGGTGCTTGCTAGTATGGAGCAAACAGGGGTATTGATTGATTGCGATTTGCTTGATCAACAAAGCCAAATTATTGGTCAGCGTTTAGATGAATTAGAAATTGAAGCCCATAACTTAGCCGGAAAAAGCTTTAATTTGAGTTCACCTAAGCAGCTACAACAGATATTGTTTGAAGAGTTAAAAATTCCGGTCATTAAAAAAACACCTAAAGGCGCGCCGTCTACAGCGGAAGAAGTATTACAAGAATTAGCACTTGATTACCCCTTGCCAAAGGTTATTTTAGAAAACCGAGGTTTAAGTAAATTAAAATCTACCTATACTGACAAACTACCATTAATGGTCAGTAACAAAACCGGCCGAGTACATACCTCGTATCATCAAGCGGTTACTGCAACTGGGCGACTATCGTCTACCGATCCAAATCTGCAAAACATCCCCATTCGTAGTGAGCAAGGACGTAAAATTCGTCAAGCATTTATTGCCCCGAAAGATCACAAAATAGTCGCCATAGATTATTCGCAAATTGAATTACGTATTATGGCGCATTTATCTAATGACAACGGTTTAGTGACAGCCTTTAGCGAAGGCAAAGATATTCACCGTGCCACCGCGGCAGAAATTTTTGCTATTGAATTAGATGAAGTGACCACCGAACAACGTCGCAGTGCTAAAGCGATTAATTTTGGCTTGATTTACGGTATGTCAGCCTTTGG
>JAESPR010000062.1 GCA_016765685.1 Colwellia sp.
TAGCACCTTGCGAGCCTTGCTCACCGTAAGCTAAGTTATAAGGAATAGTTAATTTCCACTTGCTGCCTTCTGTCATTAACTGCAAGGCTTCTGTCCAACCGGCAATAACACCGCCTACGGGGAATTCTGCCGGTTGACCACGATCAACTGAGCTATCAAATACTTCACCATTAGCAAAGGTGCCATGGTAATGAACACTTACCGTGCTATCAGCTGTTGGTTTTTCACCTTCACCCGTGGTAATTACTTCATATTGTAAACCTGATTCGGTAACACTGACTTCATCACGTTTAGCATTTTCAACTAAAAAAGCTTCGCCTTCAGCCGATTTTTCTTTGGCTACTGCTTGTTCTTCTTCTTGAAGCTTTTTAGATACAACAGAGAAAGCTGCATTTAAATCTTCATCTGATACTTGGCTAGCCGTGCCCGCTAGCGCGTCAGCAATACCTGCTTGAATAGCAGCTATTTCAAACGACTTAAAAGGATTATTAACGAGTTGATCGCCTAATTGACGACCTACACCATAACTAACACGTTGTTCTGTTGTATCGAATTTACTTGCTGACATATTTTTCACTTTCTTTGGTTAAATGAATAGGATTGAATGGAAATGAACAAGAGTTCAAAAATTGGCGAGAGTTTACCACAAACCATATCGAGTATGTAGTAACGTGGTATGGCAATTTGTTATTTGTTATTTTTTATTACCCATCTTACTTTTTAACAAATAACCATGATTTAGCTTTTAGTCAATCAAGGTGGTAACGCCCTTACTAACGCCATAAATATCTTGAAGATTAAAGCCCAAGGTTACGTGAAAATCTTTCGCTGATAATAAAAAACGTTGACGAATTAATTGTGCATCTCCACTTTGGGCGACCACAAAGAAAGTTTTTTTATGCTCTAATGCCACTTTACCTAAACCGAGTAAAGTTACCTTGAGTTGACTTGAAAAGTTATTATTAAACTCAGGTGCGAGTAACTTTTCAACTAATGTTTTATCGGCTAATTGATATTCTCGAGGGCTAAGCAAGGTCATATGAAATAACTGATGATCACGTGCTGCCTGCAAAGCACGATATTGTTGAAAATCATTACCTAACAATTGTTCTAATTGAATCAAATAGGATGATAATTCAGCGCGACTAACCAGTGCAGCTAAATACACTTGCCCTTGGTTATCGGTTAGTTTAGCTACTTTTAAACGCACCGTTTTATGCAATGGCTTGGTTTGTGGTTGATATTGCTGAGTATCAAGTGATTGCAGCACTCTTATTTGCTTGTCGGTAAGTTTAACCTTGTTACTGTTGGCGTTACTAGCACTATTAACTACCGGACTTACCTGAATAAAAGCGAAAAACAAAATCAAAAGTACATGGCGAATAATCATAAAAGGTCTCTAAAAGATAATATTTCTAAAAATTAATAGTTATGTTCATGTTTTATTAAAAATGTTTTGCTAACAAAGCCACTAAATCATCTTCGGTTAATACCAGTACCCCTAAATTTGGGCTTTGACTGCATAAGCACGAAACCTAAAATAGTTCGATTAAATGTAGTTTACTGTGTTTGTTTACCTTGATATAGATAATCTGAAAAGGTATCTAGGGAAGTTTCGTTTATTTCAGTGAAATAAGCAAAGCTACCTTTCATTTTCATTTCATTTTTCTTGGCTAATATTGACCCATTTATATGGACAAAAGTAAACGTTATGGCTAAGTCGGTAATATTGGCAGTAAACATCGGGGAAAACTCGGTGTTGTTCCAGATCAGTATTTTTTCAATAAATTCATGCTCTTTTTGATAGATTAACTTTCCTTGCAGTTTACCAATCGAATCTTTCCCCAGTTTCTTCAAATAAACGTTAAATGCCATTACAATATGTTTCTCGTCTGTAGATACTAACGACAGGCTTTCTTGATTAATCAGCTTACGTAAAGCTAATTGTATATTATTTCCTTGTTTTGTTGTGCTGCTTTGCTTTTGTTTCTTTTTAGCAAAATTTTTAATTTGTTTTTTTGTCGGTAATTGGCCATTAATTTGTTTAAGCAGCCATCGTTCACTTGCTTGTGGTGAATGTTGTTCAATACTGCTTGATATATCACCTTCCTCGTTTTCATAACGGGTAATTTTATAAGACCAAAGCATTCTATCTGTCTGTTCAAATTTTATAATAGCGCGATTTGTTTTTTCCTTGAGCAATGCTAATTCCGATGTAATATTTTCTGTTGCTATGACGTTAAAAACTGTCCCAAAACAGAGCAGTAATAAGCAATACTTCTTCATCATATTTTTTGCCTTTTTGAATGTTAATATTAGAATTAAAATGAAACTGTACTCGTCTTTGTGTGAAATTAATGTGAAAGCTCGTTGCTGGCTGGTATCAAACTTACCGTAATGTAGGCTGAGTTTTTCTTGGGAGCTGCTGTTAGTAAACAGACCAAAACATTAATTCTCCGAGTAACCTGTTATTTCTTTCGATACAATCGTAAAGAGTTTTTATTGCTCTCTGACTCGATAAATCAAATAGATTCCAGCCAGGAAGCTAATAGACAACTACTTTTAAAGACTAATTAATTAAGCGATTATTCAAAAGTGATAGAAATTTTGGTTCCTTGCTCACTTGAAAGCACTAGTAACCAATGTTGGTGTTCACATAATCGTTTTACAATTGATAAGCCAAAGCCATAACCAGTACTTTGGCTACCTTTTACTGCGGGTTCGGTTATTTTATCTGAAATGCTGGGTTCAATACCTGGGCCTGTGTCAGCAATAATCAGTGTTTTATTTCGTATTTCAATGGTTACCCTGCCTGCTTGGGTGTATTGAAATGCATTGCCGATTAAATTATCTAATAATACCGTTAACATACCTGACTGTGCGTATATCTCTACATCACAGTTGTCGTTTACTGTCACTTGTATCGGTTTGTTATTGATAAGGTGATTCTGGTCAATAATAGACTGTTCAATTAATGGCAGTATTTTTATGTGCTTTTTGTCTGCTTCGGTATGTTCTTCCCTTGCGAGGGTTAGCAGTGTGGTAACAGTTTGCTCCATTTGCGTACTCGCTTGGGATATACGGTTGATAATAGGATTATTTCCATCAGCGGAGTGTTGATTACGATACACCTCGACGGCATTTTTAATAATGGCGACAGGGGTTCTAAGTTCATGGCTTACATCACGAGTAAAGCATTTCTCTCTGAGTAAGCTTTGGTTAATTCTGGTCATAGCGCTTTCTAAGGTTTGCGCTAAAATGCCTATTTCATTATTTGGAAATTGTTGGGCAAATTTATCTGGAATGTTTTCAGGGGCTACACCGTTAACTAAATCGGCAAGCTGTTTCAATGGCCTAGCGGTTTTTCTGCCGAGCTGCCACGCGATAATAAAGGCAAATAATACCAGTATTAAAGCTGAAA
This sequence comes from Colwellia sp., assembly GCA_016765685.1. Classification (GTDB taxonomy): domain Bacteria; phylum Pseudomonadota; class Gammaproteobacteria; order Enterobacterales; family Alteromonadaceae; genus Colwellia. The sequence goes on from JAESPR010000062.1 coordinate 3,422, forward strand.
TCAGCATGAATTTTAATAAACCTTCGGTTATCGGACGAACTAATAACATTTCACTGACTTCGGCAACTAAGTAGGTGTTTTCTGTTTTTGGCAATGCTAATAAATGATAATGCCGACCGTTATCACCAGAAAACTCTTTTCTTTTTGGCTCAGCAATATAGCGTTGCTTGATATCCTCAGGTAAAGTGTTTTTTGAGAAGTATAGTTGCATATAGCTGACGCGAGGTGTTGGCCAACGGTTGTTTTGATCATAAGCCTGCTGTAAATATTGTGCTTCTACCCTGACTTCCCGCTCAATAAACTCATCTTCAATGTTGTACATTAAGATAAAGCTAAACATGCCCCAAACCATAGATATAAACAAGGTAAACAAACAGAATTGACTAACAATTCTTTTGCTTAAACTGTGAAACTTAATCCCCTGATTTTGTTGATGAGCTTGTGGCTGATTATTTTTATTTCGATTGTTATTTGCCATCGTTTTTGACCTCGCTTTTTACATCCAAAACGAAGCCAATACCGTGCATGGTTTTTATCATCGGATAATCAAAAGGCTTATCTAACATATTGCGTAATTGATATATATGAGATCTAAGCGCATCTGATTCCGTTGGCTCATCTCCCCATAGTTTTTGGGCTAACTTCGAGCGACTAACTACTTGTGGATATGCTTGAGCTAAAATAATGAGAATACGGTAACCCATACTATGTAACTCAAGGGTTTTTCCAGCACGTGTTACTTGTTGTCTTTTTCTATCAATGATTAGCTGATCAAAGGTTAAGGTATTATTAGTTTGTAATAAATGTCGCCTTGATAAAGCAAAGCAGCGAACTTCCAGCTCGGCTAAAGAAAAAGGTTTGGTTAAATAATCATCTGCACCTGTGGTAAAACCCGAAATTTTATCCTCTATGCTGTCTCTTGCGGTTAGCATGATAATTGGCACGTGATGGCTGGCTTGTTCACGTAACTGTTTGCAAACCTCAAGCCCATCCATTCCCGGTAAATTCAAATCGAGCATGACTAAATCATAATGATTAGTTAACGCCAGCGCCAACCCTTGCTCACCTTGGCTAGCAAAATCTAATACGTGGCCTTTATCTTCCATGTAGTCAGCAATGTTTTGGGCGATACTTTGCTGATCTTCAATGACTAGAATATATAAAGATTGATTATTCATACCATTTCTCGAATTAAAATGCCCTTAACGCTTGCTTTGCATAAAGCTATCGTTAAGGGCTGATTATATACCCTTAAGTGGAATGGGTATTTTACAACGTTTTTAACATGTCTTGCGCAGGTTTGAAATCAGGTTTTGCAGTAATTAACTGATTCAAGGTGGCTTTTGCATTAGCTATTTGTCCTAATTTTGCTTGAGTTTTTGCTATTGTCATATCGATTTTCGGGTTGTTAATCGCTTTTTGTGCCGCCATCATTAAGGCTAGTGCTTGCTCAAAATCCAGTGTTGTCTCTGCTACTTTTAGAAAATAGAAGCCGTACATGCCAACTAAAGGTAGTTGGTATTGCTCTTGGTTTTTTACCAGTGTTTCAAGTGCTGATTTGTCACCCGCTATAAACTTGGCTATTACAGCCATAGTTCTATCTTCTAATTCCACCTCTACTTTAACAGGGATTAGGCCTAAACTTTGAACTAAAGCTGTCGCAACACCGACTGTTGAGGTGGGATTTTGACCCGTGATTAAACGCCCATCAATGGCAACATGACTTAACATGATTTCGCTTGATTGAAAATGAGCGCCGCGTTGCGTCAGTTTATCTTCGAGCATGAACTCAAAATCGTTTATCCACTTTTTACCAAACAATCTTTCTTCTTGATTAGTAAAACCGTTTATCGCTTTATTGGCAATCAAATAACTACCATTTTTTAGTTTTACATTAACTAATGCCGCTGGGCCATGACAAACGGCAGCGATACTGCCTTGTTGTTGATATATATCGGCAATAACATGTTGTAAGGCGGTATCGTTAGGTAAATCAAACATGGCACCTTTACCACCAACAATAAAAACTGCATCATAAGCTTTAGCATCTATTGAGTTTGTCGCGAGGGTATTATTCAGTTTTGCCATAATCGCCGTATCGGCCAATACAACAGCATTATAAGGTTTGTTAGGATTGTATTTATCCGCTTCTACCTCACCACCTTTAGGGCTAGCAACGTCAACGGTGATACCGTTTGCTTTAAAGACTGAATAGGCTTTTGAAAACTCATCAAATTCATAACCAGGCTTTTTTTCACCTTGACCATTGCCACTGACTACCATTAACACTTTTTTGCTACTTTTAATTGTATTAGCTTCGGCCTGTACTGGTAATGTCGTTACTATTAACGTTGCGCATAGCGTGATTAATACTAATATGTGTTGTTTTAAAGTTTCTTTTACAGTATTCATCTGTTTCATTTATCTCTCTCCTAAGTCTTTATTCATTTGGTATAATACCAATTTGATTAAATTTCTTCCCAACTCAGAGCTATGCTCAATGTTCAATAACAAGGAAAATTTGTTTAGATCTAGTCATTCTAAATCAAATAAATTTAACGATGTTAGTGGGCATTGAGCAAGCTCCCAAAGGGCGAGTTTAAAAGGCTTACATGCTGCGTTATTGATTTTGATAAGGGAATAACCATTATCTTCAATCAATGCCTTGCCTCTAAGCCTTTTAATTCTCGCTGAGTGGGAAAGAACTTAATCAATTTGGTATAAGATCAGTGTGACAAAGGCAACGTGAAACAGATGTGAAATATCGTCAATTAATATTTTTTAAATTAACTCTGTCAATTAGCATCCTTAAACATCAGCCATTAACTGTTTCACCGAACTTTTTAAATTATGCCGACTGGCGTAAACACCTAATAAGGTTACGGCGCTCAAAATAATGGTCAATGTCATAAACAAGATTAAAAAACTGGGTTGATAAGGCAGTGAGAATTGAGATTGATAAATTAACATGCCGGTAAGGTAAGTACCTGCTATCGCCCCCGTGGCGATAATTAATGCGGTAATTAGCCATTCAATAATGTTTAGCTGCAAACAGGTGTTTTTTAAGAAACCAAAGCTCATAATCACACTGTTCTTTTTTCTTTCTTTACCTTCAAGTGCATTGATTGAAGACAAAATAACAATAATGGCAAGTAAAACAATCATCAATGCAAAACCACTAATGACTTTCGTGATTATTGCTAAGATAGCATCAAATTGTTGTGTTAATTTTTGCAGAGAGACCATACGTATGGTTGGATGTTCTTGCCATAATTGTCCTAGCAGGGGTAATTGTTCATCATTAAGTTCTAAACTTGCCATATGGTATTGGGGCGCGTTGATATGTTGCACAGCCGCTTGGGGCATTTGTACCCAGAAGGTAATTGAACCAGCGCCCGGTTTATAAACATGACTTGCGGTAACCGTAAAAGTATAGCTTTGTTGATGAATAATAAAAGTAAGTTTATCGCCAAGCGTCAGGCCTAAATCGGTCATCACTTCTTCTTCAATGGATACTTGTTGCCAATTTTTTGTGTCTTTTTTCCACCATTTCCCTTGAACCAAGCGATTAACAGTTGGCATAGTTTGAGTCCAATGCAGTCGAATAGACTGTGATAACGTCGCTAAACTGTCGCTGGGTTTTGTGGCAAATTTATTTAAGGCTTGGTTATTAATTTTCACTACTTTGGCATAAAAATAAGCTTTAGATTGACGAAGATTAATTTCATTATCTTTAGACCATTGCTTGATCGCCTTCATTTGAGGCTGACTAGCTTGTGAAACCATAACATTACCATCATGGGTTCTTTGATGTGATGTCATCGTATCGCCTAAGTCTTTTAAAAACATTAAGGTAAACAATAATAAAAAGGTACTTAAGCCAATCCCCAGAATTTGAGTACTTTTACTTAACAAGCGCTGTTTCATCATAAATAACGTAAAAGGAACTAACCCTGACAGTTGTTGGGTGGCTTTTTCACCTAAGGTTAATACCGTCCAACTAATAGCAGCTATCAGCAAGATGGTAATTAAAATGCTGCTGACTAACATCAAGGTTAATAAACCATTGTCAGAGTAGTTAACTGCCACTAAAACAAGTACAACTAGGGCAGATATTTTAACTAGCCCTAAAGAAATGCTTTTTTGATTTTGATGAAACAATTTAGCCACTGATGTTTGCCATAATGTTAACCAAACAGGGGCATGAAACACAGCAAAGAGTAATACACTGGTCGTTATTGTTTTAGCCATAAGCCAAACATTTAATTGCCAAGTTATTTCGGCAAATGTTCCAGATAACCAACTAACAACCAACCAATGAAATATGCCAGATAAAATGGCGACTACGGGTATCAGTACCAAAACATTAATGAGCCATTTGAACAGTGATAGCTGTACACCGGTCGATTTTGACGCGCCTAAACTCATGCAAATAGCAGAAAAATATTGTTCTTTTTTTAAGTGAACCTGCGCTATTTGTTCAATGGCGATAGCTGCCATAAAAAATAAAATAATAGAAGCTAAGCCTAAAAAATTTTCCGTGCGTTGCCAAAATAAAGCTAACGGATGGGCACCTAGTTTGTGGTGAATTTGTGCTGCGGGAAGTTGCTCTTGCTGCCAATCAATAAGTTGTTGAACTTGTGATTTTTCAGCAGAAATAAGGTAACGATATTGTATAAGATCGGCTGAGAAAGCCAACTTTTCCATATCAATGATGTTAACGAGTGCTCTCATCGCAACATTATGTCCTTCCATCAATCTATCAGGCTCGTGGATCAATACCCTTGATACGATAAATGTTTGCTCGCCTAGGTTGATAGCATCACCAATTAACAAGGTTAAACTGGCTAATAGTCGACTGTCTAACCATATGTTACCGGCTATCGGTCCACCGTTGGTGGCTGTTGCGGGGCTTTGCAGTGAAGTTGAGGTGAGTAATTGACCTTGTAAGGGGTAATCATTGCCGACCGCTTTTAATTTTGCATCTTGCCACTTGCCATTAAATGTTAGCGTGGCATTAATTTGCAAGGTAGTAACTACATTGTCACTAAAATTAGCTAATGAAGTGAGTTGCTTAGTGGTTAATTTATCTTTTTGAGTTAATACCGCATCGGCGCCTAACAGGTTTTGTAAATTGCCTTGCAAATATTGTTGAATGGTATTGCTTGATAACGTTAAGGTGACAATGAAAGTCATTAAAATAGCTTGCACCCAGCGCAGCAGCTTTTGATGAGGCTGACTGTATTCTTGTTGGAAGTAGTGCCAAGCCAATTGCAGGTGATGCTTTAACATGAAGCCACCTGTTTTTCTTTTGTAGAGTGGTTTTTAGTTAACTCTCCATTGGTTAGCGAATAGATGTTATTAGCCTTACTGGCAAGTAAACTGTTGTGAGTAACAATAACTAAACCTGCGTTATTCTCATTGCAGCAGGTAAATAAAATATCAGCAATTTCATCTGCATTGTGTTGATCTAAATTGCCTGTTGGTTCATCGGCAAAAATAAACTTAGGTGAAAATACTAAGGCACGCGCGATGGCGACCCGTTGCTGTTCTCCGCCACTTAATTGTGATGGTTTATGATTGGCTCTATCTGACAAGCCGACCTTTGCTAACCAGTGCGTAGCTTTTTTGATCGCCTGCTTATCACCTCGTAATTTCAACGGTAAAGCAATATTGTGCAAAGCGGTTAACTCAGGCAATAAATGAAACTGTTGAAAAATAAAGCCGATTTCTGAGCGTAAACTATCAAGCGTTAAAACCTTATCATCCTTGATGGGACTATCGTTTATGTAAAGGCCTTGACCTGTAGTAGGCTTTTCTAACCCCGACAGCAGCATAAGTAAACTTGACTTACCAGCCCCTGAAGGACCCGTTATCGCATAGGATTGTCCTTGGCTTATTGATAAATCAAGATTTTCAAATAGCGTAATAGTCGAAGCACTTTTTTCAGAAGTATAGCTTGCATGAAAATGGCTTTGAAAGGATTGGGAAACGTTTTTTAATTCAATTGAACAAGACATAAAGTTGCACCACAGTGGTAATTAATGATGCTATCGTATTTAACCCCTTGTGAAACGAATGTGAAATTAAAGAATATAAACAAGGCGTGGTGCCCATAATAATGAATGTTTAAACCCTGACCAGCACAATATCAAACGTGACTTCGCCATCGACCACATCAACGGTGATACTGGAGCGTTGCTCTGCCGGAGTTTCTAGGTAAAGTTTATCTCTTTCATTTAGTGGTTCATTAGCAAAATACATTTGCGTAGTAAGCTCGCGCATGCCTCGTTTTGCTATTCTAAAATGTATATGAGGAGGCCGCTGCCAATCTTCCTCCGCAGCATATTTGGCGGGTTTAATAGTTTTTACGCTATAACTACCATCTTCAGCCGTTTTGATTTTTGCCCAATACTGAAAATTTTGATCTAAAGGAGAGCTTTCAGGAGCATCTTCATGCAGATAACGACCATTCATGTCTGCTTGCCACATATCAATCAATGCATTTGCTACGACGTTTCCACTGGTATCCAAGACTCTGCCTTTCACCAATAAAGGTTCTCCCCCTGCTTTCCCTGAAATTCCAGCTACGTTTGTCATGTCTGCATCTTTATCTATTTGCTTATGTTTTGGGAAAAACGGCCCTTCAACTTGTTTTGCTGTCGGTTGTAAGTCCTTGGCGATTGCGGGCGTTATTCCTGTCGCTATAACGGCGGTAGTGAGAGAAATAAATTTTCTGCGTGAAAATGGCGAATATTCCATGAAACGTCTCCTGATATTAACATTATGAACACAATACATCTGGGTTCACTCTTTTTACTAATTGATTATAGTCATTATTTTAAAAACATACACTTCTATGATCAGGTCAGTCGAGCCATTAAATCTATAACTCTACTGGCCGCAATGCTGATAAAACGAGCTATTTACTATGATAAATTCACGCCTAAATTAGGACTATCCGTTTATTAATAATAAATACTCTTCTTCAGAAATAACCTTGACGCCTTTATCTCTAGCCGCCTTTATTTTATTTTCTCCCACTTTTTCACCCGTTACTAAAAAGTCTGTTTTACCTGAAACTGATTTTCCAACTTTAGCGCCAAGCAATTTAGCCTGTTTTTCCATATCCCCTCTTGAGCCTTGAGTCATAGCCCCAGAAAAGACCACAAGTTTACCTGCGATTTGAGAGCCATTATTTGACTTGTTTGATTCCTTTGGAGTTACAGTAAAATTAAACCCTAGTTCATACACTTTGAAAAATTCGTCTCTAACATTGTTCAAACCTTCAACAATGGCTTCTGCACTTTGTTTAGCGAAACCATCAATTTTAATCATATCGTCTACGGATACATCGAAAAGCCCTACTAGCGAGTGATGTTGAAGTAGCTTTTCACAATTTCCCCCTGCAAGACGGCTAACGCCAAAAGCAGCAAGAAACCTCCAGTCTTCTATTTCTATTTCTTGACTTGCTTTTAATTGGTCAACTAAATTCTGAGCAGTTTTTTCTCCAAACCCAAAACCGACAAACTTATGTTTTTGCCCCTCGTAGATATCATGAATTCGTTTCATTCCAAATTCATGAAGTTTTTCTATTACTTTAGGTCCAAAGCCATCGTTGTTCCCTAAGGTTTTAAAAAAATGAACGAGTGTGTTTTCTGTTTGCGCTGGGCAATCTGTTTTATTTGGACAAATTAAATGATCTGACTCCCAAAGAAGGTGAGTTTCACAACTTGGACATACCTCTGGAATATAAGAAATATCAGCACTTGATTTTTTAATGACTTTCTCTATTTTAGGAATAACTAGTCCACTTCTCACTAGTTGAACAATTGCGCCGGGGCCAATTCCTCTGGTTTTTACCATATTGTAATGATGGACTGTTACTCTACTTATTGTTGCTCCACTAAGTTTAGTTGGTTCCAACTCCGCAACAGGTGCTATACGACCTGTTCGGGATGTTTGAGGAACAATTTTAACTACTTTAACTTCTGCTGATTCCTCATTAACTTTAAATGCAATTTGCCATCTATGATGATGCCTTGTAGCTCCCATATGCTCTTTTAGTTCTTCGTTAGTAGTTTCAAGAATTACACCGTCAATATAGAAATCAACCGCTTTCCACATTTTTTCAACGATACTATCAAAGTGAGTTAGTATTTCACTGTAATGAGCTGTCTTGTTTTCAATTAACTGGAATGGGTAAAAAACACAAGCACCATCATCAATGGCTTTTTGAATAGATTTATCAACTTTTTTCTCAGCTATTATTGCTGCTTGGATGTTTCTAGAGTTTTCGAATTTTTCACTTAAAACAGCATCAAAATAACTTTTTTTTATGACAATTTCACCGGGACCTAAACCTCTCTGACCATTCTGAGCTACCTGCAAGCCTTTATCAAAAGCTCTTGTTACGTCTTGCCCTCTATAACCATCACCACGAGTATATAAAATAGTACCATCATCATAAGCGGCATAACCATCAAGCTTTGGGGTTACTCTAATGTTAATATCAGATTCACTAATGCCAATTTCTTCAGCCGCTTTTATTATTCTCTTGACCCATTTCTTTATTTCATCAAACGAATAAGCCTTATCGGTAGAAAGCATTTTTTTGGGAAGTGGAACTGTTTTTGCTTCAGCTAAAACTTCTGATTCAACCTTATTAAGATACGGGTGAAGGTGATTTATATCTTTTAACATTGATATATATAAATCATATTGTTGATCAGTCACTACAGAAATGCCTGTTCGATAAAGCGCATTTGAAGCTTTTAAGATTTGAACTAATTCTTCTGATTTTAATGCTGGTTTATTAAAGAGTGCAATTAAATCGTTTGGATTTGTTTCTTCATCTGATTTTTTAAGCACTTTTAATTGCTCATTGGTAAAATTGATTTCCAACATTCTAGTTATTCCTTAATGAGGTAATAAAGCACTGCTTCTTCGTAAAATTAATTTATAAGCTTTAAACTTAATATTTAATGAGTGTATTAGTCATGACAAGACTTATTGATGATTATAATGATTAATTTCACGGTGAAGTTTAGTTACTTGTGTTGTTATAGAAAGCGTAGTTGAAGCATTATTTTTGCATGGTTATTTTAACTCAAAATAAGAAAGTTAACGCTAAAATAGATGATATTTTGGCCTCTAATTAATGAAAAACTCAGCTGAGGCGGTGGTTTACCTAAATTGAATCAACGCTGATTATTCAACTCTGGCAAGGCGATGTTGTCGGTCAAATTCACGTATTTTACTCACGTAATGTTGCTCAGTTTGTTTGGTCAGTAAATTACGTTTATCGTCAAGTAACTGGGCATTAAACTCTTGAGCTAACTGTTTAGCTGCGGCTAACATTTGCTCAAATGCGGCAAAGGGATCGTTAGCATTAGGGAGGGTCATAAACAAGCTAACGCCTTGGGTGACAAAGGTTTCCATAGTGTCTAATTCAAATGAACCGGGATTTAGCATATTAGCTAAACTAAACGTTACTGCACCATTGCCGGCATTGTCTTGATGACGGTGGAAAATATTCATTTCTCCGTATTTTAATCCTAGCGTTAATAAACTTGGCAGTAGTGCTGCGCCTGACATTTGATGATTTTCAGGCATAACCACGCTTAAAATAACGATTTGTGGTTCAAGTTCAACCGTGTCGGCTTTTTTAACTTCACTAGATTCTTTAGTGTTAGCAATACCATCAGTAATGTTCTGCATGGGTTCATCACTAAGCGATACCCCTTCACCAAAATTTATTTCCATTTGGTTACGTTTTAGCTCTGCTTTACTGGTGCTTTTTCTACTGGTGATAATTTTACTGATTGTTTTTTTAGATTTTACTACGGGTTTAGCCTGAGTAACTGGTTGCTTATACATAGGTTTTTCTAAAATAATTTCTTTTATAATTTCAGGGTTAACTGCAGCCGTATTTGACAAGTTAGTGGTTATATTATGCTCTGTCACTTGCTCTTTAGAAGAAAGATCATGGTATGCAGCCTCGTTTTGACCATTTTCTAAATGGCTGATTTCTTCAAGACTAATATCTTGCTCAAAGTATTGTTCACTTTTTACCGCTGGCTCATTGGTTTGTTTTAATACTTTCACTTGACCAACACCATCTTGATCAAAACCACGACCATCAAAATCTCTTGAAATAGGAATTAATTTTTCTTTACTTGCTTTGAGTTTATAAGGATTTTTTTGCCTTCTAATGGTCCATAAACCATGGATAAAGATAGCAGCAATGACTACACCGCTAAGAATAATTAATGCATTTCTGAAATTATCTTCCATTGTTGTGCCTGTCTTGTAATTCTTTTCTAAGGAAAATTGAGATTATTATTGTTTTGGTAATTGTTTTGGTAATTGTTTTGGTAATTGTATAGATGATTTTTTATTATCACGATTCATATTATACCCGTGATACTTAAAAATGCACTTTAAACTCTATCAGAAACACCGACATTTTGTAACAAGTTAGTGATGTCTTTACTCGTGGGCTAAGTTTATACTCTACATAACAAAATCAACAAGTTATTTTTATATGGCGCATTCTCCTCAAAATAATTCTTCTCTTTCAAGCCAACCTTCGGCTCAAAGTGGCGCGGGTTACTTTTTTAAAGGCTTTGAACTGATTCGTTTAAAAGGTATTCGACGTTTTGTTTTTATTCCTTTATTAATCAATTTAATTTTTTTTAGTGTTGCTTTTTATTTTATGTTCATCGAACTTGAGCACTATATGGCTAAATTAATACATTGGCTGCCTAGCTGCCTAGCTGGCTTGAATGGCTCAGCACAGTATTATGGCCACTAGCCGTGGTCACTATTTTAGTACTCTTTTCTTTTATTTTTAGTACCGCTGCTAATTGGCTGTCAGCTCCTTTTAATGGACTATTATCTGAAAAAATTGAGAATATATTGTTAGGACAGCCGGCCACTAGTACCAGTATGTTGGAAGTGGTTAAAGACATTCCCAGAACGCTTGGCCGTGAATGGAAAAAACTCAGTTATTATTTCCCCCGTGCTATTGGCTTCTTTATTATCATGTTGGTTTTACCAGTAATCGGACAAATCATTTGGTTTTTGTTCATTGCCTGGATGATGGCGATACAATATTCAGATTATCCCTTTGATAATCATAAAGTTCCTTTTTCAGTAATGAAACAAGCGTTAAAGGAGCATCAAGGTTTGAGTTACAGCTTTGGTGTTAGCGTGGCGATATTCGCCATGATACCTATTATAAACCTCATTATCATGCCGGTTGCTATTTGTGGTGCCACTGCACTTTGGGTTGATCACTACCGTGATGACTTATTATCGCAGTGAATCTCGCACTCTAAGTAAAAATCATATATATTTAATGCAGTTAAGAAAAACACTGAGAATTAAACAAATGGCTATAACACGTACAAAAACATACTCTCTATTAGTAGCGGCTGTTTTATGGAGCGGTACTGCCATCGCCTTAGCTGCTGACAAGATCAACTCCATTTTAATTCCTGTGATGGAAAATGCACAAGTATTTGCTGATTTCACTGATTATTTACCCGCCGTTTTAAATTATTTTACCTTGGCTACAGAGCAACAAGTAATTGATTTTTATCAACAGAGTTTTGGTGAGCCAATCACTCAGGAAAGAAAACGTGATCGTTTAACCCTTACTTATCAACAAGAACAACAAATCATGAGGGTGGTGATATCTCAGCAAAACAATAAACGTCAAGTGGATGTTATGATCGAGTTAGGTGACGAACAATAAGCAGCTATAACCTCAGGATCGGCGTTTTTCAATCTAGATAAGTTATCGCCTAAAGTTAAACATTGTTACCTTGGTTGCTGTCGATAACTGAACTTTTCTTAACCAAGTACTCAATGCTTCAAACGCAATACCCTCTCGAATATTTACATTATAACTCGCCAAATAAATTTTATTTATACATGCTCTGTACTGTTTTTAGAGACATCCTCATAACATCGACTTTTGCACTAAAAAATAGTCCTAAACATAACGAAGAAAGTGAGAGCAAACTCTGCCCTGCGCGCTTCAATATGGTAAACTATGTTAATTAGCGGTTAGTTTTATCTAACCATTCCAAAATCAGTTAAGGTATCCCCATGAGAAAAACATTTTCATTGAGCCATGAAAAAATTAAAACCCCACGACTTATTGATGCCATCAAGCATGAAGTAAAAAAATATCTTAAAAGAGAGCGAAACAAGAAGCTGCCTGAAGGAATATATTTTTGGGATTTCGACTGTAAATACGGTCACACAAAAGAAAGTGCTAAAATGATTCATGTGTCAGCGCTTAACAAAAGCATTGATGATGCTGTACAACTTGAACTTGCTAATTTCTATTTAGAAATATTAGCAAAACCGGGTATTAGAACAACAAAACAATTAACTGAAGAAGAATAAAAAGACCGGAATGACCATGAAAATTGTGTGCTCAGCTTGTTTTACCACGAACCGTATTCCCGATGATAAAGATGGTAGCCTAGCTACCTGTGGTAAATGCCAAAAACCTATCTATTGTGCAACTCCTGTCGCGTTAAATAACAATACTTTTTACCCTTTTATTGAACGTAATGACTTACCTATAATTGTCGACTTTTGGGCAAGTTGGTGTGGTCCTTGTCAGAATATGGCACCGGTATTTAGTAAGGTGGCTCAATCTTCACCTTCTTTATTGTTTGCTAAAGTGGATACTGAACAAGTACAGCAAATAGCAAGCGATGCTAATATTCGCAGCTTGCCTACCTTAGTGTTTTTTCACCAAGGTCAGGAAGTTGATAGGATTTCAGGTGGATTGAATGAAGCACAAATGAAACAGTGGATCATGGAATGTGTCGGGAAGGTTGCTTAGTTTAGGTGTGAACTGCTAACACATGCGCTCTACCATTTGTTTAATATTAACTGCTTTCTCAAAATGATCTAATTGATGAGTTTGAATCCACCAAGTGGCCGCTTCCATTAAAAGTTCTGCATCATCATTTTTGTTAGCAAAAAAGGCATAAAAAGATAAACCAACTCCCTCACCTTTTTTCTCAATTTTCTGCTCACATACTGCAATAATTTTTTGTCTTAAAGCGGGTCTCATTAATATTACCTTGTAACTATAGTTTTTAATCGCCACTTAACGAAAGCGTCATTTCAATTAAATCTTTTTTAAAACCGGCCTTTTCATAGGCTCGAATAGCGATGTCATTCTCAGCATAAACCGTGAGCACAAAATGATGTACATCTTGTGATTGGCTCCATTTTTTTAGCCCGTGCAGGATCAACTGATTAATGCCTCTACCACGATAATTAAGCTCAACATACATAAATCCTAAGTAGCAATGAAAACGATGCTTTAGATAAGGTTTGGATGGACGAACTTGAGCATAGCCAGCAGCTATAATTTTATCATGATATTGAGCCACTAAAACTTCAGCTTGTGATGATAAAACCAGTTCTTTTAAATCATAATAGGAAATAGGATCAGCTTTAAGGAAAGGATCAAATGGCCGTTCTGCTTTCACTATGCCCTGCTCAAACTCAAGCAAGGTTTCCATATCATCTAAAGTTGCTTTTCTAACATTAATATCAGTCATTTTTCACCTCTAGTTTATAGTCTATACCCCCTTGGGCAATCATAACATTGCCGACATAAAAAAGGTTGCTTTCACAATGCTCTTTTATATCAATTAAGACAATTTTATAATATATCTAAGAATTAAGTCTAAGCTGACTTTAAAACATAATTGCAACACTTTTTAAAACAATGTTAATATAAAGTTAAGCTCTCAAATTATTTCATAGTAGTATATTTACCAATGCCAATCGCTCACGCTCAAACAGTTACCAGAAAATCCATTAATGAAAACACCGTGCAGCGACGCTCTAAAGGCGAACGTACTCGGGAAAAAATACTGCTAGCGGCAATTGATGTGCTAGCGTCAAAAGGAATAAAAGGTACTACCCATAGAGCTATTGCAAGTTATGCACAAATACAGTTATCTTTAACGACCTATTATTTCAAAGATATTAGTGAATTAGTGCAACAAGCATTTCAATTAAACTCTGAATACCTTAGAACCAGAACAGATAGCATTTTACAGCAAGCTTTTACTTCGTTAGAAAATATTGATAAAGCGGCATTAAGAAAGATATCAGTGAAAAATGAATTATGTGAGCAGTTAGCTACAATGACTAGTCATTATTTATTTGAAAACATTAAAAAAGAAGCGGTATCCCTTGCCGTTGAACAATTAATGTTTACTACGGTACAAGTCAGCCCTGAATTGAAAAAATTGGCCTATGAACACGAACAATCTCAATTAAGACCATTCACTAAATTAGCCCAACATTTTAATAAAAAAGACCCCGAAATTGATGCACAAATAATGCGTACTATTTTTTCACAATTACAATATAGCCAACTGCCTTTAGCACCAAATGAACGTTCTATTGAACCTATTCAAAAAGTGACTAAAAAATTGATGTGTTGGATTATGGGATTGAAAAACTAATTTTGATCAACGTATAGCTCCGTAATATACGACCGCCAAGAAGGGCAAACATAGAAACGCACAAGTTTTGGCTTGTGCGTTTCTATTATACCAATTGCACTAACTGAGTGAGCATTTTCAAATTATAAAAATGATAACAATTCTTGATCCAGTTGCATCAAGGTTTTTGGATCAGCCATCATCGTTTTCGCTAAAGATTTTGTTCTTGGCAACATACGTTCAAAATAAAACTCAGCGGTTTTAATTTTTGCACGATAAAAATCACGATTTTCTAAGTTTTTATCGGCTAGTTTCTCATAAGCTGACTGCGCCATTTGTGCCCAAAAATAAGCCATAACGATATAACCAGAATACATTAAGTAATCAACCGAAGCCGAGCCCACAATATCTCTATTTTTCTTAGCTTTCAGCGCTAATCGGAGCGAATATTGCTGCCAATTAGCAACCGCTTTACTTAAGGGCCAAATAAACTTATTCATTTGACGTTTATGTGGGTTGCTTGAAATCACGCTTTTGTTTTTACAAAAAATTAATACTTCTTTAGCGAAGGCTTTTAATGACTTACCACGGGTAAGTAAAATTTTACGACCCAGTAAATCAAGCGCTTGTATACCCGTTGTGCCTTCATATAGGGTCGCAATTCTCGCATCGCGCACAATTTGCTCCATGCCCCACTCTTTAATATAACCATGCCCCCCAAATATTTGTAAACCATGGTTCGCACTTTCTGAGCCAAGTTCGGTTAAGAAGGCTTTAAGAATGGGTGTAATAAAACCTAACCGTTCATCTGCAATTTCCTTTTCTGCTGCTGTTTTCGCCATTTCAATGTCATCAACAATTTTGGCGGTATAATAAATCATCGCCCGACCACCTTCTACAATGGCTTTTTGGGTCATTAACATTTTACGAACATCGGGGTGAACTATAATAGGATCAGCAACTTGCTCTGGAAATTTCTTACCGGTAAGGGAGCGCATTGATAAACGCTCTTTTGCATAAATTAAGGAATTTTGATAAGCCAACTCAGCCGTGCAAACACCTTGTAAAGCGGTACCAACCCGTGCAGTATTCATAAAGGTGAACATACATTCTAAACCCTTATTTTCTTGGCCAATAAGTTCACCTACCGCATTATCAAAATTGAGCACAGCTGTTGACGAAGCTTTAATGCCCATTTTATCTTCAATGGAACCACAGGTAACATGATTAGTTTCACCTAAGTTACCCATAGCATCGCTTTTAACTTTAGGTACAATAAACAACGAAATGCCCCGTGTACCTGCTGGTGCGCCGGGTAATCTAGCCAATACAATATGAATAATATTGTCGGTTAAGTCATGATCTCCTGCTGAAATAAATATTTTGGTGCCGGTAATGTTATAAGTGCCATCACCATTTGGCTCTGCCTTGGTTTTAACTTGACCTAAATCAGTACCACACTGCGGCTCTGTTAAACACATAGTACCTGTCCATGTACCTTCTGTTAAACGCGTTAAATACAATTCTTTTTGCGCATCAGTACCATGTGTTTGTACCGTATTCATTGCGCCATGACTTAAACCCGGATACATAGCCCAAGACCAGTTAGCCGTGCCCATCATCTCAGATTTAACCATACCCAGTGATGGTGGTAAGCCTTGGCCACCATGTTCAATAGGGTGTGATAGGCTTTGCCAACCGCCGTCTACATATTTCTTATATGCTTCTTTAAAGCCCTTAGGCGTCGTTACCTTACCATTATCGAAAGTACAGCCTTCTTTATCACCACTCTGGTATAAAGGTAATAATTCATTTTCACAAAACTTAGCACATTCTTGAAAAATAGCATCCGTTAAATCGGGTGTTGCTTCCTCAAATTCAGGATATTTTTTATAATGATCATAATAATCAAAGACATCTTCAATTAAAAATTTAATGTCTTTTATCGGGGCTTTGTAAGTAAGCATTGTTTCTCCTACCCTTGAGGTAATGTATGGTGCTGTGATTGGGTACAGCTTCATAACTATAGATAATAATAGTGATTAAAACACTGGTCGTACCACTTATTCAAGTTGTTTTTGATCTTTTTTGAAAAAAAACTCACCGACTTCGACTAATCGACTGTTTATCATAGCAAAATTTTGAAAGTTTCTGGGAAGAAAAACTGATAACATAACCGTCTAAAATTAATTCATAGCCAAAATTTGAGAAGTTAATGCCAGCAAGCTATTTAGAGATACAATTAGATCAACAGCCCATAGAATTATGTAAACTACTTAAAATTGCCAATTTAGTTGCTGGCGGTGGTGAAGCCAAAGTAGTAATCAGTGAAGGTTATGTTTTGCTCAATGGAGAAGTAGAGTATCAAAAACGCAAAAAGATTTATCACAATGATATCGTTGAGTTTAATGGTGAAACGTTACAAGTTATTGTTAATGAAGATTTAGCTAACACCACAACAAGTACCCCTGAAAATGATACTACCGGACAAGCTGCTTATCAAACTCAGGGAAGTGACGCCGATTCGACGACAAGAAATTCGGCAGAAAGAAAGGCCAAACAGCGTAAAAACAAAAGTAATAAAGCAGAAAAAACAGCAAAAAAAACAGCACTAAATGACGAAGGTGCTGTTAATAAAAGTAAAAGTAAAAGTAAAAGAAAATCTATATCTTTCTAATTCTTTCTATTTCTTTCTAAGATATTTATTTTACGAAACTAAGTGCTTGTTTAGCGAGTTTGGTAATTTCAGACCAGTTTTTACTTTCTACCACGTTGTTAGGCACTAACCAAGAGCCACCACAACAAACAACATTTGGTAATGCTAAGTAATCACGAACATTTTTTAAGTTAATTCCTCCGGTTGGGCAAAACTTAATATCAGGAAATGGACCTCCGATAGATTTTATAGCATTCACACCGCCAGAAGCTTCTGCTGGGAAGAATTTTAAATGGTCGTAACCAAAATCAGACGCATCCATTAATTCAGAAATTGAAGAGATACCAGGGATTAAGGCAATATTTCCTTCATTACCAGCCTGTAATAAGTCTTTAGTTAAACCGGGGCTAATTGCAAACTTAGCACCTGCATCAACAGACTGTTGCAGTTGATGGCGATTAGTAACCGTACCTGAGCCAATAATCGCTTCAGGTAACTCTTTAGCTATTATACTGATCACGTCGAGTGCTGCCGGTGTGCGTAAAGTTACTTCTAATACGTTAACATCGGCGGCTAAAAGTGCCTCGGCAATTGGTAAAGCATCGGCTACTTTATTAATCACTAATACTGGCACAATGGGTCCCATAGCAAAAAGTTCCTTTGGCATAATCTGCCAATTTTTTGATACTGTCATAAATCCTCTGTTGTCTTTTGGCATTCAACACTTGCTGATGCGTCATTTTTTTAGGTTACTTTTTGTTTGTTCAACTCATGAACAAACTGCATACTCATTAATCCATTTACTCATCAAATTATTTACTCATCAAACAAAGAGCAAGCACCCGTTTCAGCCGAGCTTAGGTTACGGCGCATGAAACCAAATATTTCACGTCCCATGCCTTGGTGATGGCCATTAACTTGAAATTGAGCCGTATCACGTGTTGCTAACTCTTGCTCATCAACCAATAATGTTAACTCTCCCGTTACACCATCAAGATTAATCATGTCACCGGTTTTAACTTTGGCAATTAAACCACCGTCTAACGCTTCTGGGCATAAATGAATTGCTGCGGGCACCTTGCCTGAAGCGCCAGACATACGACCATCGGTCACTAAAGCCACTTTAAAACCTTTGTCTTGTAAAACACCTAGCAATGGTGTCAGCTTATGTAACTCTGGCATACCGCGCGCTTTCGGGCCTTGGAAACGAACCACGGCAACAAAATCTTTCTCTAACTCGCCGTTATCAAAGGCTGTTTGCAATTCATGTTGATCTTCAAAAACAATCGCTGGCGCTTTAATAACATAACTACCATCTCGCAACGATGAAGTTTTTAAGACCGAAACACCTAAATTACCCTTAAGTGTTTTTAAACCGCCATCGGCTTTAAATGGCTTAGCCACGGTAGCAATAACGGTTTTATCACCCGACTCATTAACACCATCTACCCATTTAAGCTCACCATTGTCTAATACTGGTTTTTGGGTATAGCGTGTTAAGCCACGCCCACAAATAGTTTCAACATCTTCATGTATCAAACCACCGGCAATTAGCTCTTTAAATAACAAAGCCATACCACCTGCTTCTTGGAATTGGTTAATATCAGCATGACCATTAGGGTAAATTTTAGTAATTAACGGCACTGCATGAGATAAATCATTAAAATCTTGGAAATTAATGATAATGCCAGCAGCACGTGCAAAAGCGATAATATGCATGGTCAGATTTGTTGAACCACCCGTTGCTAAAAGAGCAACAATGGCATTGACAACAGAGCGCTCATCAACCATTTCACCAATGGGCATATAATTGCCTGACTGCTGTGTTAAACGAGTAACTTGACGCGCTGCTGCTTTAGTTAATTCTTCACGTAATGGCGTGTTTGGCGCGATAAAAGATGCACCGGGTAAATGCAAACCCATCACTTCTACTACGAGTTGGTTAGAGTTTGCCGTGCCAAAAAAAGTACAAGTACCTGCAGAATGATACGAAGCAGATTCTGCTTCTAATAAGGCTTCTTCATCCACTTCGCCTTTAGCATATTGCTGACGAACACGGGCTTTTTCTTTGTTTGGAAGTCCTGATGGCATTGGGCCTGCGGGAACAAATACTATCGGTAAGTGACCAAAAGTCATGCTTGCAATCAATAAACCGGGCACAATTTTATCGCAAATACCCAACATTAAAGAGCCATCAAACATATTGTGAGATAAGCCAACCGCCGTTGCCATGGCAATGACATCACGACTCATTAAACTTAAATCCATGCCCGGCTGACCTTGGGTAACACCGTCACACATTGCCGGAACACCGCCGGCAAACTGTGCGATACCACCCGTTGATTTAATCGCTTCTTTGATTATTTGCGGGTAAGTTTCATACGGTTGATGTGCACTTAACATGTCGTTATAAGCTGAAATGATGGCAATATCTGAATGATTCAAACCCTTAATGGTTTGTTTATCATCTTTACCACAAGCGGCAAAACCGTGCGCTAAATTACCACAGGACAAACTAGCACGATGCACCGTATTTGATTTTGCAGCCGCTATTTTTGCTAGATACTCTTTACGAGTTACAGCACTTCGGGCGATAATTCGCTCAGTAATGTCTACTATTTCTTGCTTCATTGCTATTTTCATAAATTTACTTCTTACTGTTTATCTTTATGGTTACTTATTTAATTACTTATTTGATCATTTATATATTGCTTGCACAACACAAATGCGACTACTCAGCCCAATAAACTTGGGTGTTTATATCATCACCGTGTAAAAAAGCACGAATAGGCATATCAAAAATATCTGTAGCCGCAAGTGCTTTATCTAACACCTGCTTTTTACCTGTACCACAAACATGCAAAAATGTATTTTTACTTTGTTTTAATGTGGCAAAGCTAAAAGTAATGCGTTGATGAGGTGCGGTTTTTGGCTCAACTTTCATTAGAGCATTTTCATTCGATAGGGCTAATCCCTCTGCTATTTGTTCGCTACAAGGAAACAATGACGCAGTATGGCCGTCTTCACCCATACCTAAAATTAGTACGTCTAATGGTAATAATGCATTATTAGCGGCAAGATTAAGATCTGCTAAGGCTTCATCACATAAGTCTTCGCCTTGCTTTAAGTGAAAAAACTTAGCCGCTGCGGCATTATTTTGTAATAAATTTTCATGCACTAAACGGGTATTGCTGGCATCGTCATTCATATCAACCCAGCGTTCATCAGCTAAAGTGATGGTGACTTTTTGCCAGTCAATGGCTTTATTTGATAAAACCTTGAAAAACCCTTTCGGCGTTGAACCACCTGAAACCGCAATACTGGCTTTACCTTTTAAGGCAATAGCCGCTTGCAATATTTGGCTAACCTTTTCTGCCAATGCTGCATCTAGTTGCGCTCGAGAACTAAAATCATTTAATTGAAACATTTTTATTCTACCCACTGGCGATCATCTCGCGCAATTAAAGAAATAGAAGAAACCGGTCCCCATGAACCTGCTGCATAAGATTTAGGTTTTTCATTCGTTGCTTGCCACGCATCAATAATACTGTCAGCCCATGCCCAAGCAGCTTCAACTTCATCGCGACTAACAAATAATGATTGATTTCCATTTAATACTTCTAACATTAAACGTTCATAAGCGTCGATAACACGTTGATCTTGATAGGTATCGTTAAAGCTCAAATCAAGTTTATTTTCTTGGATATTCATTTGCGAGGCGATACCAGGAATTTTGTTCATCATTTGCAATTCAACTCCCTCATCAGGCTGCAAACGAATAGTTAACTTATTAGCAGGTAAATCACTGTAGCTATCTTTGAAAATATTGTGCGGTTGCTCTTTAAAGTGCACCACTATTTCGCTGTGTTTTTTAGGCATACGCTTACCTGTTCTTAAATAAAACGGCACACCTGACCAACGCCAATTATCAATTTCAGCTTTAATGGCAACAAAAGTTTCAGTTTTACTACCCTTATTAGCCCCTTCTTCGTTCAAATAACCGGGGACTTCAACACCATTTAAGTAACCATCAGCATATTGGCCACGCACCGTTTTCTCTTTCACATTAGAACGATCAATAGGACAAAGAGCTTTCACCGCTTTTAATTTTTCAGCACGAATACACTCTGCACTTAAATCAGCAGGAGGTTCCATGGCTAATAAAGAGAGAATTTGTAATAAATGATTTTGGATCATATCGCGCATTTGACCCGCTTCATCATAAAAACCCCAACGCCCTTCTATACCAACACATTCAGCCACCGTGATCTGTACATGATCAATGCTATTTCGGTCCCAGTTATTGGTAAACAATGAATTGGCAAAGCGTAATACTAATAAATTTAAAACAGTTTCTTTACCCAAATAATGATCAATACGATAGGTTTGATTTTCTTTGAAAAAACGAGCAACTTGATCATTAATCACTTTTGATGATTCTAAAGAATGACCTATAGGTTTTTCCATCACTACGCGATCATTGTCGCTAATAAGTTTTGCATGATTTAAACCATCACAAATATCACCATATATAGCAGGGGGGGTTGAGAAGTAATAAACCCGCGTACTATTACCTTTAGCTAAGGTTGCTGATAATTTTTTATAAGCGGAAGCTTGTTTCATATCAAGCTGCTGATAAACTAAACGGGCGGTAAAACGGGCTAAAATCACTTCATCTATTGTTTCTTTAACAAAATCATTTAAGTTTTTTAACACAATCGTTTTGAATTCTTCAAGACTATGTTGTTGACGTGCAACACCAACAATACGGCTTTTTTCATTAATTAAGCCACATACTTCTAATTGGTATAACGCAGGTAATAGCTTACGTCGTGACAAATCACCTAAAGCGCCAAAAATAACGATTTCACTGGCAGATTGACCTTCTAATTTATTCATAAAATTTTTCGACCTCGTATCTAATTATGTAACTTAACTACATATACCCCTAATTTAGCGCTTGAATGTTAATCAGTAAAGAACTTTTTGTAATTTTATTACATTTTATTTGAAAAGTGCCGATAAAACCTATTTTACTGGTAATAACTAATAAACGCCTAGCTTAGCCCACAAAATAATGCCCTCGCCATGTTGTTTAATTATTAAACATTTGCTAATTACAGCTATTTTGCATAACATCACTCGCAATTATGAAATAAAATTTCATTTTTTCTGTTACTAAAGCAGAAAATAAATTACAGTACACATATACTGTAATAAAATAGTCGTTGTTACTTGTACTTTATTGACACGTAAACTGCACTTAAATTTTAACCTTACAAAGCAAAAAATGAAGTCTAAAAATTTGGCTTCTATCTAATAAGTAGAGCTAGGATCACAAAATAATGAATATATTAGAAAAGATCACTAACGAACTAGACACCCTAAGTAAATCTGAGCGTAAAGTCGCTGAAGTTATATTATCCTCACCCAGCACCGTTATTCACTCAAGTATAGCGGCGCTAGCCAAACAAGCGAACATAAGTGAACCTACAGTTAATCGCTTTTGTCGTCGGTTAGATACTAAAGGGTATCCTGATTTTAAACTACATTTAGCACAGAGTTTAGCGAACGGAACCCCCTACGTTAACCGCCATGTAGATGAGAACGATAGCGCGGAAGAGTACACCTCTAAAATTTTTGAATCGACTATGGCAAATCTTGAATTAGCCCGTAAAAGTTTAGATGCCTCTTTGATCAATCGCTCAGTAGATGTACTTACCCAGGCCAGTAAAATTTCATTTTTTGGTTTAGGCGCTTCAGCCGTTGTCGCTCATGATGCCCAAAATAAGTTTTTCCGTTTCAATGTACCCGTTGTTTATTTCGATGACATTTTAATGCAACGTATGAGTGCTATAAACAGTCGCCAAGGTGATGTGGTTATAGTGATATCTCATACTGGAAGAACCAAATCGTTAGTAGAAGTTGCTAGTTTAGCCAAAGAGAATGATGCAACCGTAATAGGCATCACCACCAAAGACACTCCATTGGCTAAAGAATGCAGCATTGTTTTGTCTGTTGATGTTGCTGAGGATACCGATCTATATATGCCTATGTCGTCAAGAATAGCGCAATTAGCGTTAATTGATGTACTAGCAACAGGTTTTACCTTAAGGCGTGGCAGTAAATTCAGAGATAATTTAAAGAAAGTAAAAGACAGTTTAAGAAGTTCACGCTTTGAGAAAAAAGACTAAATTTTTAACAATCAATTTGTACAAAAATCGATTTTTTATAAAAAACAGATAAGAAGTTATAAGGATTACAATGTTTAGAAGAACAAAAATTGTTGCCACCCTTGGTCCAGCAACCGATGACAAAGCAACACTTAAAGCCGTATTAGCCGCAGGTGTTAACGTGGTTAGACTTAACTTTTCTCACGGCATTCCTCAAGATCATATCGACCGAGCCGAAAATGTTCGAGAAATAGCTAAAGAATTAGGTATATACGTTGGTATTTTAGGCGATTTACAAGGCCCTAAAATTCGAGTTTCAACCTTTAAAAATGGTCCAATAAAATTAGCTATTGGCGATAAGTTTGAACTTGATGCCACCTTAGGTAAAGGCGAAGGTTGCCAAGAAAAAGTCGGTATTGATTATAAAAAATTAGTACAAGATGTTAATGCAGGCGATATTCTTTTACTTGATGATGGTCGTGTACAATTAGAAGTATTGTCAACATCAGACAACTCGGTATTTACCCAAGTTACTGTGGGTGGCCCTTTATCAAACAATAAAGGCATTAACCGCCAAGGCGGTGGTTTAACAGCTCCAGCTCTTACAGCAAAAGATAAAGAAGATATTAAATTAGCCGCTAAAATCAATGTTGATTTTTTAGCAGTTTCATTTCCTCGTGATGCCGCTGATATGCGTGAAGCCCGTTTACTTGCCCAAGAAGCCGGTTGTGATGCACGGTTAGTATCTAAAATTGAACGCGCAGAAGCGGTAAATGATGATGATGTACTTGACGGCATTATCTTAGCTTCAGATGTGGTTATGGTTGCCCGTGGTGATTTAGGCGTTGAAATTGGTGATGCTGCGCTTGTTGGTACACAAAAACACATTATTGCCCGTTCACGTCAATTAAACCGTGTGGTTATTACCGCCACACAAATGATGGAAACCATGATTGAGCAACCTATGCCAACACGTGCTGAAGTCATGGATGTATCAAATGCAGTATTAGATGGTACTGATGCGGTAATGTTAAGTGCTGAAACTGCTGCGGGAAAATATCCGGTTGAAACCGTAACGGCTATGGCCAGTGTTTGTGTGGGTGCAGAAACACATCGTTCGGTGAATATTTCTAACCATAGAATGGATTTAACCTTTAACGAAATTTCTGAAACCGTTGCCTTATCAGCCATGTATGCTGCCAACCACCTTGAAGGTGTGAAAGCGATTATATCGTTAACCGAGTCAGGGCAAACCAGTAAGTTAATGTCACGCATTACCTCGGGCTTGCCTATTTTTTCACTCTCACGTCATGCTAAAACATTAAACAAAACCGCGATATACCGAGGTGTTTACCCGATAGCGTTTGATTCAACTAACTCTAACGATGAAACCTTGAGTGATGATATTTTAAAAGTAGTATGCCAACATTCAAAACTCGTTGTTGGCGATAAAGTTATTTTAACTCATGGTGATTTAATGGAAACGGTGGGTGCTTCAAATACCTTGAAAGTATTAACTATTGCCAAAAAGCATTTGAATAGATAACACGTACTTAATCAAAAAGAGCCGCTAATTAGCGGCTTTTTTTTATTTTCTTTAGCTAAGTTCATATCAAATTTATCTAAACCATAACTTTACCTGAAGTTAACCATGTCATGCTAATTTTAGCGCCACCATTGATAATATTACTAACGTCTAATTGCCCATCGTGATTTCTAGTGATTTCTGCACATAATGATAGACCAATGCCTGAACCATGAGTTTTTGTAGTATAGAAAGGAGTTAAAACATTATTTAGATTAGCAAAGCCTGGACCATTATCTGTTATTTCAATCACTTGCTCATTTTTGTTCGAATATATTGTAATATTTACCTTCGTTATTTCTTCAAGACAGGATTCCTCGGCATTTTTTAAGAGGTTAATTAGGATCTGCGCTACTTGATTAGCATCACCATAACATTGATTATTACCTTGAAATTGAACTTGGCAGCTCTTATTCACCATTGATTGTGCCTCTCTTAAAATCTCTGAAAAATCAAACCACTTAGGCTGTGGTGGAGGTAATTGTGATAGTTGGCTATATTGATCAATAAAAGCCATCAAACGATTGCTGCGGTGCTGGATTCGACTTAAGACTTTTCTTGTTTGTGTTTCATCTAAGACTTTACTACATAGTAAAGTATCTGCCATTGAACTCATCGGAGTAAGTGAGTTACGTAACTCATGACCTAACACTCTAATTAAATTGTTTTGAATGATATTTTGATTTTTATGTAAAAGCTTAGAAATATCGACGGCAGTAAATAGCCAATTATCTTTGTCTTGTTGTACATATCGTATGCTTTGATATTGCCAGTTATCATCAAACAAAGGATGGGAAAAATCATAGTCATTGATGTGAAAACCTAAATCTTTGGCATAACTCCCTAATAACATAGGCTGCTGTAATAAATCATTCATCGCTTGATTACGATAGAGCAATTTAAAACTATGATCAAAGAGACAAACAGGTACAGACCATTTATCTAAAATATTACTAAGTAAAGACTCAACAGTTTGATTTTTACCCTCTTTATCTGAACACTCATGAGCGAGCAAGCTGATTTCTTTTTGCAGTTCTAGTAATAAGTTATGTTTATGTTGTTTTTTAAAGCGTAAATTTTGTTCACCCTCCCTTAATATTTGCGTAAATGTTGTGAGTTGCATTATCGATGAACACCAAAAGTGATAAGCTTGCCACGCTATCCAAACCAATGGATAAAGTAGAAAAAAACATAACGTAGCTATTCCTAAAAAGCTCCAACCTAAGCTCCACGAAAGTGCCGCAATTAGTGATAAAACAATCATAACCGTTAAAAACAAACCACTAATTAGCCATCGTTCATGACTCATATTTAATGCCAAATTTCTCTAACCTTCGGTACAGTGCATTTCGGGAAATATCTAATAATTTTGCAGCTTCAATCACCTGACCAGAAGCAGCCAACATCGCTTTCTCAATCAATTGTTGTTCAGCCTGCTCAAGTGGCTGTAATACCATGACACTTGCACCAGTATCGGCAATATCTAGTAGTAATTGCTGCTTGGTTATTTCATTACTTGTTGCTAAAAGTACAGCACGTTCTATGGTATGGCTTAGCTCTCGAATATTACCCGGCCAACGATGGTGCTTTAACTTATCAATAGCCGCTTGACTAATAGTCAACTCAGGTTTGTGATATTTAGCGATAAATTGCGCGATAAAGTTCTCAGCTAAAGGCTGAATATCTGCTAATCGTTCACGTAATGGTGGTATGGTAATAACTAAGGTATTCAGACGATAAAGTAAATCTTGTCTAAAAGCTTTATCCGTTACTAACTGACTTAAATCAGCATTGGTGGCACTAATAAGCCTAACATTAGTGGTTTGAGTTTGGCTAGAGCCCAGTACTTCATATTGTCCGCTTTCTAGCACCCGTAATAGTTTGGGTTGTAACGATAAAGGTAAAGAGCCAATTTCATCAAAAAATAAACTCCCTTGATCCGCCAGTTGGAATCGACCAACACGGTTTTGTTTGGCGTCGGTAAATGCGCCTTTTTGATGACCAAACAGTTCACTTTCAAATAACGTTTCTGGAATTGCCGCCATATTTACTGAAATAAAAGGAGAGGCTTGGCGACTAGATAATTGGTGAATACGCTCTGCTAATAAAGATTTACCCGTGCCATTTTCACCTAAAATAAGTACATTAGCATCAGTAGGCGCTATTTTATTTATGAGCTGTTCAATACCGACCATACTTTTAGATTGGCAAATCCAAGGCTTGCATTCTTTTTGGGCAAGTAACTGACGATAGCCCTGATGTTCACCTTTGATACGGGAAAAGCTTAGCTGTTGTTCAATACTATTTAGCAGTTTAAGTTTATTCCAAGGTTTTTCAATAAAGTCACTGGCTCCTTGCTTTAGACCTGTAACGGCCAGTTCGATTGAGCCCCAAGCAGTCATTAAAATAACGGGAATGTTAAGAGATTTTAACTGTGAGAGAATATCAAGCCCTTCTTGTCCACTGGTAGTATCGCGGCTGAAATTCATATCCAGTAAAATCAGTTCAGGCTGATGGCGAGCCGCTTTGATAACAACCTCTTTGGCATTACCCGCTTCAATAACCTGATAACCATCAGCCATCAGTAATAACTCTAGGGCTAGACGAATGTCATCATCATCATCAGCGACTAAAATGGTGGCTTTATATGGATTCAAGCAAGTCTCCTTGTTATTTTTACTGTAGAATTAGCGTAAGAAGGCGACCAATCGTTCGCCTTTTATATTACTAGGGGTAAATAGGGTAAATTATTTTCTATCTATAAAGAAGACTTCTTCGTTATTTTTGAGATTAATCACAACGCAGCGCTTGCATTGGATCAGAGCTAATAATACGCCATGCTGGCACAATTACTGAAAGTAATACTATTATTATTAAGCCAAGATCAAGTAGTAACATGGCTAACCAATTAAAGCTTGGTAGCATTGCTAACTGCGCCTCTATTTGTTGATAACTTAATACAGAAACAATAACGCCTAATCCTAAACCGACGACTAACATCCATAACGCATCTTTTACTATCAAATTAACCAATCTCATTTGTTTAGCACCTGTTGCCATGCGCACCGCTAGTTCATATTTACGATGATTAGTGGTCATTTGTGTTAAACCCGCCACGCCGATTGTCGCGAGAAATAAGGTTAACCCTGTCATGGCCAATACTACCCATAAACTGACTCGTTGGTTTAAGGTTTGTTGCTGCCAAATGTCGGATAGCGATGTAACTTGCAAGTTTGCTAAGCGTGGAAATTGACGTTTAAGCTCTGCAGCAAACATTTCTGCTGACATAGTTTTTCCTTCCGGCATCATCACGGTAAATTCCATATTACTGCCTGCATCAATACGATGCGAGTATACCGCAGGCAAAGTTAATGGGTTGGCAATGCCCGTTTGGCTAATAGTATTAGCAACGATTCCGGTAATAATAAACGGCGGACGATCAGAGGATTGGTTCAATGCAATAGTTTTACCAATCACTTCATCGTTAGTTAACTTAGGAAACATGGTTTTGGCCATATTTTCATCAATCACAAGTCGCTGCTCGTCATTATTTATTTGCGCTTGAGTCAGATTGGCACCCGCAAGCATTTTAATATTAAAGGCACTAAAAAAATCATGACTTAAACTTCTGAATTGGTAAATAACCCGTTGGCCATTATTGTCTTGATTTTGAAAAGCATTCACTTGCAATGCATCTGAAAGTGGTCCAAAGTCAGGGATCACCACATGGCTATCAGCAACATTTTTTTCAATAAGAGCACTAACATCCGCTAATAAAGCGTTAATTTCACTGTCTTGATATTCATCCCAGCCTCTTAGTTTGGTAATATATTCGTCATCGGCAATGTTGAGTGAAACATTATAGCTATTGCCAAGTTCGTAACCTAAGTCCTGATAAACCGACTGGTAACTTTGCATAGTGATCATCACCGATGCCGTTAATAACACCGAGGCGATAGATAATTGTACCACCATTAAGCCACGACTTAACCATTGGTTACTTTGCGCTTGTACCCCTTTACCACTGCTGTTTAGGTTGTTTGCTAATGCTTTTTTATCTATGTCTACTAAGGCTAAAGCGCTAAATAGAATACTTAACACTAAAATGATGACAACAGCAGCCATCATGGTAGTAATGTTAATAGTTATAGCGTCAATCATTGGCATACTATCACCGGCAATGAGCGGTAAACTCTTTAATGCCCAACCTGTGACTAATAAACCAACAATCGCGGCCAATAAAAAGCTGGGTAAATTTTCTAATAAAACTAACGTTCTTACTTTTAATAAACTGGCACCTAAACTGATTTGAATGGCAAATTCTTTGGTGCGTCCTTGATAATGGGCAATGAATAAATTAAGCAAATTTAACGTAGCCATTAACAGCAAGCCAATAACAGCAGTAAATAAGGCAATAATTAAGCCCTCTGTTTCACCTAAGATATTACTGCGATAGCTTTGTGCAATAACTTCTTTATCAGTGTTGATGAGAAAATCTAAAAGCATTTGGCTATCATCACCTTCTACATTTTGCGTAATGTAATCAACGAGCCATTCATCAGTTTGTGCCAGTGTTGGTAGTTTTACTTGACCATTAGAGCTTTTAACAATTAAGTAGTCAATGTCATTGCCAATGTTGCCAACATTATCAGTTTGGGTTTTTATTTCATTTAAATCGCTTATAAACCAGACTTGCTGAGTTAAAATTTTTCGACTACTGTTAATCGCCATGACATCTTCAATAACCCCGGTGATGATGTAATTTTGGTTATTGGCATTGAGTTGTTTTCCTAGTACTGATTTAACACCACCGTAGGCTGATTGCCACAGAGACTTTGAAATCCACACATATTTATCTGGCGATGCTATAGTCACGTCATCACCTAATAAAAGCTTTGCACCTAAAACGGCTAGTATATTATTTGAAGCGTTATAACTTGTTGTTGGGTAGATAGTTTCATTAATAGTAATATCTTGATCAGTGGGGGTAATACCCGCCCATTCTCCCACATCGGCAAAACGTTCATTAAAATCGGCTAAACGATTCATGTTCCAGTATGAAACACTTAATGTTTGAGACATTTTGAGTCGGTATTGAAAAGTTTGTAATGACTGTTCGTTTTTTACCCCTTGCAATGGCTGATATAAAAGCGTTGATGAAATGGCAATAACACTTAATACCGCTCCCAGTGTTAAGCCCAAGGTTAAGATCAAGGGAATACTTAATCTTGGTAGTAAAAATACCCGTGCTACGCCATTAAATAAGGCTTTTTTCATTAAGCTCATGCGACCCCCTGCAATGGTTGCTTAAGCTTTTGCTCAGTAAGAATTTTACCATCCAATAGTTGAATTTGACGATTAGCGCAGCGTGAATAACGGCTATCATGCGTTACCATGACGATAGTTGAGCCAGTTTTGTTAAGTTGCTCAAGTAACATCATCACCTGATCACCATTTTTACTGTCTAAGTTACCCGTTGGCTCATCCACCAAAATCAAATCAGGTTTGCCCACTAAAGCACGGGCAATGGCAATACGTTGCTGCTGTCCACCCGACAGTTGATTAGGACGGTAGTTTTGACGATGTAACATATCTACTTGTGTTAAAACTTCGTCGACACGCTGTTTAATTTCATTTTTACTCGTACCTCGATGTTCAAGTGGTAAGGCAACATTTTCAAACACAGTCAGGCTATCAATTAAATTAAATGATTGGAAAACATAACCAATATGCTCATTTCGAATTTGGGTACGTTGGTCAACTTTTAAACCTAAGGTATTAATATTGGCTAATTGATAATCGCCTTCACTGGCAGAATCCATCAAGCCCATAATGGCAAGTAAGGTTGATTTACCACAACCTGAAGGGCCAGTTATGGCAACAAACTCACCCTTATTGATTTCTAATGAGATGCCTTGCAATGCATGAGTTTCAATTTGCTGGCCATCATAACGTTTATGAATATTGTTCATTTTAACGACTTTGTTCATTATAATTTTCCTTTTTATTTAACTTTATTCTGTAAGTAATAATTGTTTGAATTTATTGTATTTACTGATATCAGTGCTAACGATGTCCTCACCAGGGGTCAATCCTTGCTTAATGATTAAGTTGCCCTGAGATAACTCACCAAAGCTGACCTCTCTTTGCTCAAGTAAGTTACTCTGGGTACGAACAAATAATGTTTGCTTGCTGCGTGGACGTATACCAGCAGCTTGTCGGATATAAACAGCGTTAGTTTGATGTTTAACAAAAACTTGCGCTGAAATTGATAATGCCGGACGGGCATTTGAAGTTAATTCACCATCAAGTACTGCTTCAGCTAGTACCGATCCGTTAGTAACTACGCTTTCAATACGAGAAATGTACGCACTTATCATGCCTTTTTGGGTATCTATGCTTACCTTAGCGTTAATGTCTATTTGGTCAGCTTGTTGTTGGGGTAAACGAATTCGAGCAATAAGCTCTTGCTCACTGCCTACTTTTGCTAATGACTCACCTAGCTGAACACTTTGTCCCAATTCAACTTCTAAGGTTTGTAATGAACCCGCTATGCCTGCTTTTACATGCATGTCATCTAATTGTTTTGCAAGCAAAACTACGTCGTATTCTTGTTGAGTGATGGTGATATCGCGCTGTGTTAACTGATGACTTTGCATTTCAATAAATTGTTTATATTTTTCTTTTTCAAAGGTTAACCGATTGGTTTCTTGTTTTACCGCTAATTTCGCTCGTTGCAACTCAATTTTAGCCGCAACACCTAAACTCGATAATGCTTCGTTTACTGAAAGTTCAAGCTGTGCTTTTTCTATTTCAGCTTCAATATCAGCAACTCGTCCTTGATAATTTAATCGCTCACTTTGTTGTTCATACTTAAATGCGGCTAACTTGGCTTTTTGCTGAGCAAGTTCACCTCGTGCCTTACTCACTTGTTGCTCAAGTTTAGGATTAGACAACAGTAAAATAACCGTTTCTGGCAGCACTTTTGTGCCTGGGCGTACCAATATTTCAGATACTTTACCTAGTGCAGGTGCGGTTAATAAGCGTTTTTTGGCGGAAATAAGTTCGCCATAGGCGTTACTATAAATATCTAATGCCCCTTGTTGTACAGTTTGAAAACTCACATCCGCAGCCGAAATAGATTTTACTGACTTACTACTTACCGCATAAGTGGCGTAAGCTAATAGCAAAAGAAACAACAAGCCTACTAGCCATTTTTTCCAAGATTTTTGTGTTGCCAGTTCAATTTCCATAATAAAAGTACATTTTGAAAGTATAATTGATTTGATTATTGAAAGTATTGTACCAAAAACAACAAAACACTAAAAAACAAATACTTATAACTAAAGCAAGCTTAATATTTCAATTAATATGTTCGTTATTGTAACGAGAATGTTCGAAAATGAGAGAAGACTTGAATGGGTAGTTGAGTAGAGTAAATGTAAATAATGGATGAATAGAGGGATTTTCAGCTAACATAATTAACGACATAGGAAACAGGTAACCCAGCCACTAAAAAAATTATTTTTCAGTGACTAAATTATTTAACTTGTCAATAATTGTATCTATTTACACTAAGCTAGCAAATAACTGTTCAAACTTAGTTAAACCTTCATTGGCAATGTCATCTGAAATAGTTAATGCGGGTAAAAATCGAATAACATTACCGTAAAAACCACAAGCTAATAATATCAAACCATACTCAGCCGCTTTACCAATAATGGCTTGGGTCAGCTCAACGTTTGGCTGTAAAGAGTCGACATTTTCAGCATCACTACCTTTCATCAACTCAATTGCGATCATCGCGCCTTGGTTTCTAACATCGCTGATCAAGTTTGAATGCTTGGCTTGCAATGCTGTTAAACGCTCATTAAATAATGCGCCAATTTGGTTGGCACGCTCAATTAGGTTTTCTTCTTCGATAACGTCAAGTACTGCCAGTGCTGCCGCACAGGCAACCGGTGAGCCGCCATAAGTTCCGCCTAGGCCGCCCGGTAATGGCGCATCCATAATAACGCTTTTGCCAACAACCGCAGCAATAGGGAAGCCACCGGCAATACCTTTAGCCATGGTCATTAAATCAGCTTCAACACCTGAGTGCTCAAAACTAAACATTTTACCCGTACGACCAAACCCAGTTTGAATTTCATCGGCAATTAAAACAATACCATTATCATCACACAGTGTACGTAGGGCTTGTAAAAACTCAGGGGGCGCTTGATAAAAACCGCCCTCACCTTGCACAGGCTCAACAATGATTGCCGCAACATCAGAGGGCGCAATATCAACTTTAAATAAATTAGCAAGCGCAGTTAATGAATCTTTTACTGAAATATTATGCTGCTTAATCGGAAACGGGGCATGGAAAATATCGCCCGGAAACGGGCCAAATAAATTCTTATACGGTGTGATCTTGCCCGTTAACGCCATGGTTAAATTTGTACGCCCATGGAAACCACCATTAAAAGCAATAACACCACGACGGCCGGTATGGGCACGGGCTATTTTAACGCAGTTTTCTACCGCTTCTGCACCGGTTGAGACAAAAATTGCTTTTTTGTCGCTATCACCGGGGGCTAATTGTGTTAGTTTTTCAGCTAGCTCAACCGCCACTTCATACGGGTTGACCATCACACAAGTATGACTAAATTTATCAACTTGTGCTTTTACCGCAGCAACCACTTTCGGGTGACTATGTCCGGTATTACAAACCGCAATACCAGTACCAAAATCAATATAGCGCTTACCTTCGACATCCCAAAGTTCGGCATTTTTACCATGGTCGACATAAATGGGATAAACATTACCCTGACCACGGGCAATAACGGCTGTTTTACGGTTTTGTAATTGTGCATTAGTTTGTGTCATTTTTCTTCTCACTTACCTTTTTATTAGCTATTAGTTTGTGCGATTACTTTCATTTAAAAATAAGTCGCCTACATTGTTCTAACAATATTAAGAGGTTATTTGTCTAATCCGCCCATGCAAAGGTATTTAATTTCTAAATAATCATCTAAGCCATATTTAGAGCCTTCACGACCATTGCCTGATTGTTTCATACCGCCAAAGGGTGCGGCAGCATTTGAAATGATACCTTCGTTAATACCTATCATGCCGTAATCTAAACCTTCAGCCACACGCCAAATTCGACCAATATCACGAGAATAAAAATAAGAAGCCAAGCCAAATTCAGTATCATTGGCAAGTGCTATCGCTTCGCTTTCATCTTTAAAACTAATAATGGGCGACACAGGGCCAAATATTTCATTTTTTGCTATCGGCATATCATTAGTAACGCCCGTAAGTATCGTTGGCGCTAAA
>JAESPR010000063.1 GCA_016765685.1 Colwellia sp.
GCCAATCTAAAATGAACATAATAATGATCACCGCCACTAATGATACTAGGCCGCTGAACAAACCCATAAGATCTTCAGCTAATATAGATTTAACTTCTTTTGAGTCATTTACTATGCGTGCGCTAAGCTCTGCACTGTGTTCCTGATCTAAACTTTGGCTTTGGCTGTGCAATAACCGACCAATTAAACTATAACGTAAGCGAAAGTTTATTTTATGGCCTATTTTTCCACTAAACCAGCCTAAAATAGCTTCAAAAAAAGCGGCTGTTAACACGATAGCGATTAACCCTAAAATTATTTTATAATCAATACCTTCCTCGCCAATAGAATCAACCAAGTAACTTGAATATAACGGTAAAACTAGTTCAAGTGCTGTGGTAATTAAAATCAGTAAAGCTAAATGAATAAATGTTTTGGTCTTGGGTTTGTGAGGTGACAATAATTGCCACAATGATTGGGTATTTCCTGTTGAGTTTGGCATAAATAATTCCGTAAATGACGGAGGGGTCATAATGTTGACTGGTATTTTATTATGGTAATGACCGTTCGGTCACGTGTCAAGTGACTGCTTGGTCATTTTGGTTTTTTGTGGCACAATAAACACATATTGTGATCAATGAAATTATTTACTTTATGTCTAAAAAAGCTATTTCTAAACGCGAACTTATTATGGCAACGGCTAAATCGATGTTTATCGAAAAAGGTTTTCGAGGTACAACCATCGCTAATATTGCCGAAGCATCAGGCATTGCCAAAGGCTCAGTTTATTCGTATTTCACTAGTAAACTCGACATAGTAAAGGCATTGTTTTTACAGTACGATGAAAAATCTCAATACTTAGTTGAACAGCTATTAGAAAACGCTAATAAAAAAGGTACTTTGTTACTGGAAGCGTATTTAATGCAGGAATTTCAGGAAGTATTAAATGAACGCGCATTTATTCAGGTGTTTTTAACGGATGAGTTAATGAA
Source organism: Colwellia sp. (assembly GCA_016765685.1). Taxonomy (GTDB): domain Bacteria; phylum Pseudomonadota; class Gammaproteobacteria; order Enterobacterales; family Alteromonadaceae; genus Colwellia. The sequence continues at coordinate 972 of JAESPR010000063.1, forward strand.
CATGGACTCTGATGTAATGACGGTTGTACAGGAGTGTCGTTTTAATTATCACTGCCTGCAACAAAAAGTACTGTTGCAAGCCTATGGTAGCGACATTGAACCATGGTTATACGATATTGTGTCTTTGGTGAATGGCTTGCTGCAAGAATACACCATTTACTTAACATTAGACGATGCAAACTTTTCGATAAAACGTTGTGCCAACTTAGTGGCTTTTTGTTTAGATAGTGCTATCAAAGCATTGAGCACTTCCACATTGTCACCCTTATTAACTAAAGAAAACTGCCCGCTTACCCAAGGCATAGATAGTGAAAAACGCCAGCAACAAAAAGCATTACAGTTACTTGTTAGTATGAAGCAAGAAGCTCAAGATTTAGCCAAATCTTCGCAAAAATTAGTGCTAGAAACCTTATCGTTAATCGAAACAGAATTATCTCAACCAGCAGCAAACGCAACTTTAATACGCGCGCTTATTGCCAATTTACGCCCGTATACTGAACTGAGCGCTTATCGGCGACGCCTTGCTGAGGTATTAGAGGTAGAGTTAATTTAAACGTTATTTAATTTAACTGCGAGTTACACAAATAATAGCTTTTATTTATGTTAATTTTTTGTCGACAAAGCACTCTATATTTTGGCATTATTGCCGCATTACTTTCTTTGATAATAAAAAACACAAAATGAACAAAACCGCTGATTTTATTTACGATGCCGAGCAATTATCTGCTGTCACCTCTGAGCAAGAATATCGACGAGGGCTGTTTTATTACAAAGAAAATCGTGTTTTTGAATGTTATAAAAGCCAAAACAGTTTATTTGCCGCGGTTGAGGGCAATGATGCTGAATTTCCGTATAACCTGACGATTTCAATAAAACAAGATAAAAGCTTAGAGGTAAGTTGCGATTGTGCCAACAGCACAGAAGCTGTTTGCAAACATGCGGTTGCGGCATTGCTAGTTTATAAGGATGACTTTGAACAAGAAAATAGCCAAACTGATTTTCTAAGCCTACGTGAAACGGCGATAAAAGATAGAATTAAACGCGGTCAAAATGAGGTTAAAATTGAACATCAAGATGGTCATCCAGTATTTGGGATATTTAAAGCGCAAACAATCGCCAATAATACGCCGTGGGCACGTTCTTACCAAGTTCAAATTCGCTCACTAACAAATAAAATAAACTATTGTAATTGCCCTGATTTGTTCAACAATCAACTGGGTACTTGTAAGCATATTGAAGCGGTTTTACATTATTTATCAAAGCAAACAAATACTACGGAGCTGTTGCCCCCACTGCCTTTTATTTATTATGATTGGCAAAGTGAGCAAAAAATAAAATTACAACGTACCGCAAATATTTCTGAGACCTTGATTGATAATTTACAAACCTATTTTGATCCGCAAGGAAATTTCACCGGTACTTTACCCAATGATTTTTTTGCCTTGCAAGATCGTTTATTCGGTAGTAATCAAATTGTTATTGGTGATGATGCTAAACGGTATGTACAGCAATTAGCCAATAAGCAATTACATGTTTTAAAAGCGCAAGAGATTAACCAAAAAATACAACAGCTTAATGGTAATGTGCCCGGTATAAATGCGACATTATATTCATATCAAATTGAGGGCATGGCCTTTCTTGCTGCCAATGGTAGAGCGTTGCTCGCCGATGATATGGGTTTGGGTAAAACACTACAAGCCATTGCCGCTTCAACTTGGTTGATTAATCACGAAAAAGTACAGCGAGTACTCATTGTTTGTCCCGCTTCGCTGAAACAGCAGTGGGCGCGAGAAATTGAAAAGTTTAGTGGTTTATCAACACAAATTATTAATGGTAATGCGGCTAAACGACACCCGCAGTATAACAATAATGCCACATTTTTTATTGTTAATTATGAACTGATCTTGCGTGATCTCACCGTTATCAATGACATTCTTTCACCTGATTTGATCATTTTGGATGAAGCTCAACGAATAAAAAATTGGCGTACCAAAGTGGCTTCAGCCACCAAACTTATTCGCTCTCGTTATGCCTTCGTATTAACCGGCACACCATTAGAAAATAAACTTGAAGAATTTTATAGCTTAATGCAAGTGGTTGATGACAACGTATTGGGGCCTTTGTGGCGTTACATTAGCGATTATCATATTTTAGACGAACGCGGTAAGGTCATCGGTTATCGAAATCTAACTCAATTAAGGAAAATTGCTAGCCCAGTTATGTTAAGGCGTAATCGCAGCATTGTCAGTGATCAATTACCCGATAGGATCACCACACAAATTGATGTGCCAATGACGAGCAAACAAAAGGAATTACATGACGGTGCTTTATCTGCGGCTTCTCGTCTCGCTAAAATTGCCCTTACCCGAGCTTTAACCCCTTCGGAGCAAAATCGCATGATGGCAGCCCTTCAGCAAGCGCGAATGGCGTGCAATGCGGCGGGTTTAGTTGACAAAAAGACCATTGGCTCACCAAAGTTAGACGAATTACGCACCTTAGTGGAAGAGTTAGCCATTTCATCGGAAAGAAAACTAGTAGTATTCTCTCAATGGAAAGGCATGACCACCATGGTTGAAGCGATGTTTAAGGACATGAACATTGGCTCGGTGCATCTTCATGGCGGTATCCCTAGCCATAAACGAGGTGATTTAATTGATAAATTTAACCTCGACAGCAGTATTCGCGTTTTTATATCGACCGATGCAGGTGGATCGGGGTTAAATTTACAAACCGCTTCAGTATTGGTCAATATGGACTTACCTTGGAACCCTGCCATTTTAGAGCAACGTAATGCGCGTATTCATCGTTTAGGGCAAAAGCATAAAGTTCAAATTATGTTATTAATTGCTGCGGACTCTTATGAACAGCGGGTATTAGAATTAGTAACCAGTAAACAAGACTTGTTTGACAATGTCATCAGCCCTGAGGCTGAGCAAGATGTTGTTGGCATCACTAAAAAGAGCTTGTCGGTGGTGCTTAATGAGCTTAATAAGGAAAAGGGTGCAGAGGAAGAGCAAGCGTTAGATGAAGCCACCGAGCAAGCAATCGAAACGACAACAGCAAACAAGGCGTTAGCTCAAATTAAAATACCGCCACAGTTCAATCAACATGATCAGCAATTAATCGAAACGTTATCTTTATTACAACAACAGTTTGGCGATAAAATTGAGCAGGTGTTAGCAAAAAATGCTGGCTTACTTATTATTGTTGATGCGTTAAATGACGACATAGAGCAGCTTGTTAACAGTCTTGAATTAGACTTTTCTATTGCAGTGATCGATCAAAGAACTCAACGTCAACTAGCCAAATTGGGTTTGGATAATCCGCTCACCAATGCTGAGCCTATTGTATTACCTATATTAGAGCCAACATTGAGCCTATGGATACAACAAGCAAACGACAAGCTCAATTCAGCGAAATTTTTGTTTGAACATGAACAAGATGGTGTTATTGATTTGCTTGTTACCGCAATTTCTGCCTGTATTACCGAGCTTGCTCAGCAAGCACAATTAATAAACGCAGAAGAGGTGCCGGTATGGTTATTTAGCCAAGGTGTACCGAATAAAAAAATCACCGACACACAAGCTACTACAATGATCCGTACACTTAGTTTAAAACACGCAACTCATATACCCCGAACATTACAACAGCAAGCTTTAGATGACATACAAGCCCTGTTGGCTGAAATGTGGTAACTTTTATGCTAACTCATAAACTTGCGGCACGAGTAACAAGAAAGTGCTCACAATAATTCGTAATCGTTTAAAAAACAACCTATAATCGAATGGTGTAATCAGGAAAAATAATAGGTAGTTAAGATGATCACAGTGAGCTCAATGGTCAATAATATTAACGGTTTTATGCAGCTGCAAAAAAGTCAGCAGTCGTTATTTGATGCCAGTGCAAAACTTACTTCTGGAAAACGCATAAATAGCGCTAAAGACGATCCTGCGGGTTTAGCCATTGCCAATTTAATGACCTCACAAATTCGTGCCAACAATCAAGGCATTCGTAATGCAAATGACGGCATTTCCTTTGCACAAGTGGCTGATGGCGCGTTAAGTGGCGCTAATGATGTCTTGCAACGCATTCGAGAATTAGCGGTACAGGCAGGCAATGGCACTTTAAGCGATTCTAATCGTAGCACTATTCAAAATGAAATTAATCAATTAAGCGAGCAACTCAGTGACATTGGCACCAACACTAAATTTAATGGCATTAATGTTTTTGATAACGCTGGCTCGGGCGGACAGTCATTAAACATTCAAGTGGGTTTTAATCAAAGTATCTCATTAGAATTAGGTGGTTTGTCGACAGGATCGCTCTCAGGTGGATTAAGTTCATCATCGGGAGAGTTACAAAGTGGCCGAGTTGATGCTGCAACTACAGGTGTTGCTGCAGGCAGTGTTAGTATTAATGGCGTGGAACTTAGTGCGCTAGCAGCATCTACCTCAGGACAAGCCGATGTAAAAGCCGATGTTATTAATCAAGCCAGTGGACAAACGGGTGTAACAGCAACGGCAAGCAATGTTATTCAAGGAAGCACGGCAAATGCTTATCAGCCGGTTTCTCAAGGTATCAGTGTCACGGTTGGCGGTACTACCACCACGTTAGGTAGTTCGGGTAATCTTAACGATTTTGTTAACGACTTTAATCTCAATGTTGCCGGCGCACAGGCGCAAATAGATAGCGAAGGCAAGCTGCAAATTTTTAATGATACCGGTAAAGATATCACCTTAACTGACAATACCGTGGGTGGCTTGGGCAGTTTAGGGCTTAGCGCAGGCACTTTTTCTGGCAGCATTAGTTTATCAAGCAGTGACGGTAATGATATTAATGTAAATACCACGGACACGGGTAGTTTTAGTGATTTACAAGCCTTTGGCTTTAATCAACAACAAGGTGCTTCGTCAATCACTGGCGGTCAAGTTAGTGGTCAAAATATCACTGCCAATGACGGTATAAATATTAACGGTGTAGCGTTAGGTAGTGTTGGTACAACAGGCAGCAATACTAACGCCAGTGATGTCAGTATTGCGATTAATGCTATCAGCTCTCAAACAGGCGTCACAGCAAGTGCAAATACTACAGTGGAATTGTCTGCGGATGTCTCGGCTCTGCAAAATAATAGTTTAACCATTAATGGTGTTGATGTTTTTAGTAGTTTTACGGGAACAAGTCTTGATGATGCTATTAATCAAATAAACTCAGCATCATTAGGTGATATTAAAGCCAGTAGTAATAGTGACGGTGAATTAGTATTAAGTTCTAATTCAGGGCAAGATATCAATATTGAAAATGACGCGGCTGCTTTTAGTCAAAATAGCTCGGCCATTGCCAATAGTTTTACTCAACGTGGCGAATTAAGTTTAAATAGCAGTGACGGTAGTAGCATTAACATTAGTTCAACTGCGGCTATTGGCTCGCAAACTGCCGCGTTGGATAAAATCGGTTTAAGTGATGTTGGTGGTTTTTCATCTTCAGCGGGCGGTAATGTTGCCACTACTGCCAATGCGAGTAATTTGATTAAAAACATCGATAATATCATCAGTCAAATAGATCAAACTCGCAGCGGTTTAGGCGCTACACAATCGCGTTTTTTATCGGCCATTAATAATTTATCGCAATCGTCAATACTATCGCAAAGTTCACGTTCACGCATTGAAGATGCTGATTTTGCGCGTTCAATATCCGAATTGCTGCAAGCGCGTTTAGCACAACAGGCGAGTAGCAGTATTTTTGTGAAAAGCCAACAAGCTGAGCGGGCTTTTATCAGTCAGTTAATCGGTAGTTAAACAACTAACTAAAAAATAATTTACAAACCTTTAATTTACAAACCATTATAGTATTGGCTATCAGTTGATTCAGGTACTAGATTATTGATTGTTTTAACAACATCACTTTGACCCGTATTGCCGACAATTAATAATTGCTCAAATTGACTAATTAACGCTGCTTTATCTGGCATTGATTTATCACCAGCGCCAATATTGGTTAAATCAATCATAAAACCATCAAACAAATCGCTCAGATCGTTAATGATCGCCATATTCAAAAATGGATCTTGATTATAAATACTAGGATAGCCGGCCTTTTGTTTATCAATAGCAAAATTATCGCCTTTGAGGTTGGTGATAGTGGTCGATTTATCGCATGACAACATACAGCCGTTATCTATTCTGGGTTTTTCACAGCCGACACTTTGTTGGAAAAAACACTGTCGGCTAGTCATCAATAAAATAGGGTGGTAGATACTATAGAACAATTTAAAATTTTTCGGTCGAGCAATATATTGTATTTGCTGTTTATTAATTTCATTGGAAATAAACGCGCCGCTGCAATCAAAGTCTTCTTTAAGCGCCATTAGTGCATAAGAGTTAGTGGTATTTAAGAATGGCCCTGCAATCCATTTAATGCCAAGTTGGTAGGCTTCATAAGCAATGCCAGTATTATTGGTGACGATGAGCTTTGGCTTAACTTGCGCTAAAATATTTACCGCAGCATCATAATCTTTACCAATTAATACTGGCGGAAACCACGGGATTAACTTTGGGTTTGTTTTGAAAAAATCAATGTATTTAGTACAGCCGCGCTTGTAGGCATCGGGTAATTTAAAATAAACATCTGCATTTGTTAATTGGCTTAAATGAATGTCAGCTTCATCGCAAATTAATATTGATAACTTAGCCGGTTCAGCTTTTTGTTTAGGGTGTTTTTTAAGTGCAGGTAAGCTAACTTCGGGTAGTATTGCTTGCTTATTATTTAATAAGAAGCCGAGCTGTTTTTTCAGCGATGTTAACTCTTTAAAAGGAATACTTAAGCCAGCGGTTAAGTTGCTAGTATTAATTGAAATTAACTCATAACTACTGTTATTAAAACTTTTGAAACGCTTTTCGATAACATTGTTATCAATGCTAACTTTATCACTTATGGTCAATAAGCTTGTTGATTGTACAATAAATTCTTTATTATCAGTGTTGGCAGTTATGATCAAAGCGTGATCTAGTTCACCTGAAAAGTGCAGAGTTAACGGCAATTTATCAATGTTAAGACATTTGATTTTATCAAATACGGTCGCTTTAATTTCTTTATTTTGCTGATGTAGATTCTGCTCAACCTCATGAATTTGTACAACTGAAATCGCTTGCTCATTTTTCAAGGTAAGTTTATCAACGGCATGTTTAGTAGAATTATCACGCGGATTATCAATAAACATTGACTGATTCAAATCACCCCGTAAAAAAGCATTAGAAAAGTCGCGATTAAATACTTGATACAATCGCTCGCCATCTTGGGTGAGTTCACCTGTTTCCATAAAGCCATCAATTTGCTTGCGAAAACTATCAACTACGGTATGTACGTAGTTAGCACCTTTTATCCGCCCTTCAATTTTAAAGGAGTGTACGCCAGCCTCTATTAATGCTGGTAAGTCAAAAAAGGCTGAGTTATCCTTTATATTTAACGGAAATTTATTGCCCGACTCTGTCGTTTCATATTCTTCACGACAAGCTTGGCTACAACGACCTCGGTTACCTGAATTACCCACACTGGCTGAGGTTGAATAGCACAGACCAGAAAACGCCACACATAAAGAGCCATGCACAAACACCTCGACTAAGGTATCGTTTTCACTTGCTACTTTAGTTAAGATGGTGATCTCTTTTAAGTTTAACTCTCTTGATAAATTAACCCGTGATGCGCCGAGTTTTTTTAAGAATGGAACTTGACCAACGTTATGGGTGGTCATTTGAGTTGACGCGTGAATGTCTAACGTCGGGAAATGTTTTTTAATGAGGTTGAACATGCCAATATCTTGCACTATCACGCCATCTAACGTGGTATTGACTAATTTACTTAATAATTTAGCTAAAGATTTAAATTCTCGCTCTAAAATAACAATGTTTAAGGTCAGGAATATTTTACATTGATATTGGTGGGCTAATCGAATAACACCCACGAGTTCATCAAAAGAAACATTAGATGCTCGGTTGCGGGCATTAAAGGTATCTAAGCCACAATAAACGGCGTCGGCACCGGCAATAATAGCTGCTTTAATGGCATCTACATCACCACCGGGGGCTAATAATTCAATGTCAGTGTTCATGTTACAACCCATTTTAATAACCTATTTTTCTGACCTGTTTTACCAAGTAAAGTTAGCTAAATTCAAAAAAGGTGGATTTTACCCGTATAATCCACCAAAGAATAGCGCTAAAATCATTTCTTAACAGCTAAAATAATCGATGAAAGCAATGTCTGAGAAATGAGCCTGAAAAACATACCTGAAACCAATACCTTACCTATACTCTATTCACTGAGAAATTGCCCGTATGCTATGCGCGCCAGAATAGCGATATTTTATGCCAAGCAGCCAGTAATATTGCGTGATGTGGTGCTGACTAATAAACCTAAAGCTATGTTAACTGCATCACCAAAAGGCACCGTGCCATTGTTAGTGCTTTCAGCAACTACACCAAACGTTATTGGTGAAAGCTTAGATATTATGTTGTGGGTATTAGACAAAAACGATCCTGAAAATTTGTTACAAAAAAATGATGTTAAGGCTTTACCTGACATGCTTACCTTAATCTCAACTTTTGATAATGAGTTCAAAAGCTGTTTAAACGCTTATAAATGTGCAAAACGTTACCATGAAACCTCGCTTATTGACTGTCGACAGGCGTGTGAAGTTTATATTCAAGACTTAGAAAACAGGCTAACTCAACATGATTATTTACTGTCATCAAAACCCAGTTTAGTTGATATTGCGATATTACCTTTTATCCGTCAATTTGCTCGGGTAGAGCGACAGTGGTACTTGCAATCACCTTATCCTAAATTAAGAGCGTGGCTTAATCATTATCTGCAAAGTTCAATGTTTACTAAAGTTATGGCGAAATTCCCGTTATGGAATGAGTCAGAAAATTGTGAAGCGGTTATTTTTGGAAAACTATGATCAATCAACAAACTTGTTTTACTGCTTTTAATGCCAGTATTGAAAATTATTCTTTGCCAGAGCGCTTTACTTTTCCATTTTGTTATCAGCCACATCCATTATGTATATTAGCTAGCCAAGAGTTACAGCAACAACTTGAAAATAATCAGCAGTATCAACAACTTTTTGCTGGTACGGGCAAGATGTTTGGCGTACTAATAGTTAAAAATAAGCAAGATGAAATTGGTTATTTAGCCGCATTTTCAGGAAAATTAGTGACTCATGCTCCTCGACAAACCTCTCTAGATGTTTTGCTAAACGATAGTACCATTAACTTCGTACCCGCTATTTTTGATATTGATGAGCAAGGTGATTTTTTTCATTCAGAAAATTTAGTGATTAACCAACTCAATGCACAAGTTGAAAAGTTAGTGGTTAACCTACAGTTGCAAGAATATCAACATGAGCTAAACCAAAGACTTGAGCAACAAAACGAGCAACTTGAACAACATCGTCATTTAATGACGATAAACAAACAGGCCAGAAAAATTAAACGTAGCCAAGTAAGAGCTACTTTAGCTGAAGATAAATTAGCAGAGCGCCTTAAGCAATTAGCACAAGCAAGCATTAATGATAAAAACCAGTTACGTGATTTAAAGCTGCATTGGAGTGATGTTATTACTCAAGCGCAGCAAAAATTAATGGTATTAACCGATGAAATTAACGCGATTAAAACTCAGCGGAAAAAACTGTCAATACGGTTACAAAAGAAGCTGTTCAAAAAATACCGGTTATTAAATAGCGCAGGTATTGAAAAAGATGTGTTTGAATTATTTAAAGAGTCGACTTTTCCGATACCGCCAGCAGGTACTGGTGATTGTGCCGCGCCGAAACTATTACAATATGCTTTTCAACAGGATTTAACACCGCTTGCTATGGCTGAATTTTGGTGGGGACAAGCGCCAAAGTCTGAAATACGGCAACACAAAAATTTTTATGCCGCTTGTTCTGGCAAGTGCCAACCCATTTTACCTCATATGCTGGCTGGGATAGACGTAGATGAAAATCCATTATTAAAAAATCCTGCACAAGGCAAAGCGTTACCTATAATTTACCAAGATGAGCATATTGTGGTGGTGAATAAACCCAATGAGTTTTTATCGGTACCGGGTAAAAATATAGAAGATTCGGTTTATTTACGTATCAAGCAGCAGTTTCCGCAAGCAACAGGTTCGCTCATTGTGCATCGGTTAGATATGTCTACCTCAGGGGTGATGGTGTTGGCGTTAACTAAACGCGGCCAAAAAGATCTACAACAACAATTTATTAAGCGTTTGATCAAAAAACGTTATATTGCACTGTTAGAAGGTGATATTGGAAAAATATCGGCAAACTTGCAAGGAGAAATAAACCTGCCACTACGTGGTGATTTAGATGATAGGCCAAGGCAACGGGTGTGCTATGAGCAAGGTAAACAGGCGAAAACTACATGGCAGGTTATCGACACTATTGAGGGGAAAACTAAACTGTATTTATATCCTGAAACAGGACGCACTCATCAATTACGGGTGCATTGTGCGCACCCACAAGGCTTGAATCTGCCAATATTAGGTGATGATTTGTATGGTCATCAAACTGAGCAACGCTTACATTTACATGCACAAAGGTTAGTGCTAAATCATCCAGTCACTAAAAAAACGATGACTTTTGAAGTAGATGCTGATTTTTAAACGAACCTGAAGGATGCCATACACAACCCTATGTTCATTTTTTTGTATATAAAGTTTAGTGTTGATTACTTTTTTTAACACTGGAAAATACGTTTTTAACGACTATACTTCATTGTTAAATGAACCTACCTTACAAATACAAAGGGATTTGAAATGAAAATACTTGTGGTTGACGACATGCTCTCTATGCGCAAAGTAATGATGAAAATGCTGCGTAGTTTAGGTCATAACAATTTAGATGAAGCCACAAATGGCTTAGAAGCGTTACAAAAATTAAGAACGCAAGATTTTGACTTATTAATCACAGATCTTCATATGCCTAACTTAGACGGTAAACAATTATTAGAAAAAGTTAGACATGACAATAAGTTAGCAGACTTACCTGTGTTAATGGTTTCGTGTGAAGATAACAAAACAAAGATCACAGAATTAGTTGCAGCTAAAGTAACCGGCTTTATTGTCAAGCCTTTTAATACTCACATTTTAAGACAGCATATCGACTGGATTAAAGAAGAAGTACATATCGTTTAATTTGGGTCATTAGAAAAGTATAAAAAAGCCCATCATGATGACAAGCTTGGTGTTTTTATAAGCGACTGTTTTTTACGTGCCTATGCAGCAGTTGGTTCAGGTAAGGGATGCAAAATAAGAATTTGCTATTTACGCTTTAATTTCTGCATTATGATAAACGTTTTGCACGTCATCACAATCATCTAACATGGCGATGAATTTTTCAAAATTATCTAAATCGTCTTCACCTTCTATTTCAATATACGTTTGCGGAACCCAAGTGATTTCTTCTACTTCCAAATCAAATTCAGGCATCGAGTTGGCAAACTCGGTTTTGACTTTAAAGAACTCGGTATGAGGCGCATATACAGTAATAATGCCGTCTTCTAACTCAACGTCAGTAACGTCAATATCTGCCATCATTAAGTTTTCTAATACGGTTTCGTCATCTTCCCCTTTAAAGGCGAACACTGCTTGGTGATCAAACATGTGTGAAACAGTACCTGAAGAGCCAATTTTTGCATGGGTTTTACTAAAACATTGGCGAATATCTTTAATGGTGCGATTGCCGTTATCTGTCAAGCAATCAATAATTACCATACAGTTACCTGGGCCAAAACCTTCATAACGGGCTTCTACAAAATCTTCTCCTCCAGCGCCAGATGCTTTTTTTATCGCATTTTCAATTACATGGCTAGGTACTTGGTCTTTTTTTGCTTTATCAATTAAGCTCCGTAACGACAAATTACCGTCGGGATCTATGCCGCCATTTTTTGCACAAACATAAATTGCTTTACCGTACTTTGAATAAACTTTTGTTTTTGCTCCGGCGGTTTTTGCCATGGATAATTTACGGTTTTGGTAAGCTCTGCCCATTATTGTGCTTCTTATTGTGTATTAAAACTAATGAGTCAGATTCTATCAGGGGCAATGGGCAGTTGACTAGTGCTATTAACTATTACGCAATTTTTTAACTTTTTACTAATCGACAAATTCCTTTGTTTGCCAAAATACGCACCACTACACCTTTGAATATTTAAGCCGTTAGTGTAGACATCAATTCTTTAACTTTATTATCAGATAATATTAGCTTGTTACTGGTTATTTTGGCTACTTTGATGCTGGTGCCATGGTTAAAAGATAAAAATTTGTCGAGTGTTTTTTTCAATTCAACAATAAATTCATCAATTTTATCTGTTTCAATATGAAGAGTAAGAAGTGTTAAAACGCCTAGTTTTCTATCCATTTTTACATCCATTCGTCCTGAAAATTTCCTGCCCCATAAAAGTGGCAGGCTGAAATAACCAAATTTTCTTTTATCTGCCGGCACATAACACTCAATTTGATAATCATAGTTGAACAGTGCTTTGGTTCTTTTACGTTGGATAAGGAGGTTGTCAAAAGGTGACAGTATTTTCACCTTTGCTTGTGGTGGTGCAATGTTAGCTAGCTTTGTCTTTATTAGGTCATTAATCGTTGGCAGGGCGAAATACACCTGATTATCAACAGTTACTGTAATTAACAAATCCTCTTCAAGCATTTGCAGACAACGCTGTTTTATCGGTATTTTAAGCCCCTTTCGCAAATAAGTGATTTGCTGCGGTGTGCCAATAGCGTTAGCGGTCAAATAGTTAATGATTAAGTGTTGAAAGTACTCCTCTTCACTGGGCATGCTAGTATCGATATTTGACGGCAATACCCGCTCGGTTAGATCATAAACTTTTTGAAAACCTTGTCTTTTAACCACCATCAGCTCGCCTTCCATAAATAGCTGATCGAGTGCTCTTTTGGCCGGCTTCCAGTCCCACCAACCAGTATTAGTTTTTCTAGGCTCTTTGAAATCCTTTGCTTGTAACGCCCCTTCATCTTTAATTCGTGCTAAAACCAATGACATGATTTTTTTATCTTTTTCGAACCAATGTTCATCACCTTTAACAAAGGCATTTTTTCTTGGCAGGCTATAGCGGTAATCTACCATAGGTAAATAGGAGGCCGCATGTGACCAATACTCAAAAATCTGCTTATCTGCTAAGAGCTGTTCAAGGTGAATAGGCGAATAATTTTCTACCCGATTCCATAGACTGTGATGATGCGCCCGTGCCACTACTGAAATAGAGTCAATTTGAACATAATTAATGTTTTTTATGGCGTTATAGGTTGCTTGTGTACCAGTACCTAATTTATTTTCTGTATAGAGGCCTTGGCTTAATAAAATCGCTTTTTGTGCTTCTTTTAAACTCAGTGTGTTTTTCATGTGTTTTTTCATGTGTTTTTTCATGTAATAATGGGGCTCCATAAAGCCTAGAGTTTATTTTATTAATAGACTGTCATTAGCGATGGCTTGGTGTAATGTTTCTGTGAACTTCGCGATTTATAGTTATGCCTACCAATACCTATGACCTAATAAGTTAAAGTAGTTTATATAAACTTGATATATTTTATTTCGCTCTTGTTGAAAATGCTACTTTTTAGTTCGTTTACGCAAAGCCTTACTAACTAGAGCCGTATCATGATGTGTTGGTGTTGATTTTAGATTCATTATTATCCAATAAAAGTTAAATACGACCGTTTGAAACATAACATTCATTATGTGGTGGTCTCAGTAGTTACGAACTCGTACTTTATAAGTTTTGATGTGTAAAGTTTCATTGTTTCAGTTGAAAAAGTATTAATTATTAAGTAACTAACTTAACAAATTATCAAAGTAGATAAACTAGATAGTTAATATTCTTAAATGATCGATAGTAGCATTTCCAAACTAAGTGAAATCAATAACAAAGCAAACACCTTTTTCAATACTTTTACGGGCAAGTGTTGAGCTAGTTTCGCTCCGTAGGGTGCAGTTATAAAACTAGTTATAGATATAAAACATACCGCTGGTAAGTAAATGAATCCCAGTGAATAATCATAACTAATATCACTGTTCCAACCATTAATTAAGTAACCTAATGTACCTGCTACAGATATGGGTAATCCTATTGCTGCTGATGTGCCAACTGCTCTTTTAATATCGATATTCTTTGAAGTAAGATAAGACACGGTTAATGATCCGCCACCGATTGAAACTAGCGCTGATATTGCACCAATTCCTGTCGATGAAATAAGTAGGCTGTTATTGTTGATCTCGTTGTTTATGATATTGTTTTGCTTTTTAAATAACATTTTAACGGCTATGTATCCCATGAACGCTGTAAAGAATATGGCTAAATAGAGCGAACTTAAATATGAAGCAACAAATGTAGAAGCAAAGGTGCCTATGATCACTCCTAATGACATTAGCTTTACTATTGCCCAATTTATTGCACCATGCCTTTGATGTGCACGTAAGCTTGAAAAAGAGGTAACAATAATAGCTGCCATTGATGTACCTAACGCTAAGTGCATCACGTTATCAATATCAACGCCTTGCTGTAAAAAGATAGCCGTTAATACGGGCACCATAATACCACCTCCACCTACACCAAGTAATCCAGCTATAAAGCCAACCATTGCACCTAATAATAAAAAAGATAGTACCCATTCAAGCTCTATCATTGACGAATCCCTTATAATTGCTAAAAATTAAATTGTATATAAAAAGGCGGGTGGTAACATATCGACTAATTGACAATCAATGTCGAAAATATGCCAAAAATAATAAAGATAGCTCCATCAAAAGAAAGTGAGCAAGTATTAAGTAATCCGATAACTGTTGTAAGCCGATCTATAACTATGAACTCTGTTGTAAGTAAGCACAGCCATAGTTGGGGGCAATTTGTTTATGCTCATTCAGGTGTACTAGCTGTTTCAACACCTTCAAATCGTTATATAGTGCCTCCTGAACAAGGTGTATGGATATTGCCTAAGATTGAACATGAAGTTACAGCGATCAGTAATGTTCAGTTAACCAGTTTCTATTTTGAGATTGCTTTGCTTAATGTGTTGCCAGTTGAATGCTGTGTATTAAAGGTTAATGAGTTTTTAAAAGCATTAATAAAAGAAGCCAATATTATTAAAGGTGATTACCAATGGAATAGCACTGATGGTCGGTTGTTACGCTTAATTTTAGATAGATTAACTCAAGCTCCTAACGAAGTATTTCAACTACCTTATCCTAAAGATAAAAGACTACTTACTATGCTAACTGCAATTCAGGCTAGTCCTGAAAATAACAGTAGCTTAGAGCAATGGGGAAAGGTTGTAGGTGCTTCTGCCAGAACCTTATCAAGATTATTTAAAAAGGAAACAGGGCTAAGCTATAGCGAATGGCGACAGCGTTTGAATATTCAGATAGCAATTACTCAGTTATCACTTGGTAAATCAATTACCAGTATATCGCTGCACCTTGGTTATGAATCACCGTCATCATTTATTCACATGTTTAAAACTAAAACAGGTATGACACCAAGTTTTTATCGAGAGAATACAAAAGTTAAGAAATGATTTTCTAAAGCAGAATAACCAGAAAGTAATCTATCAAACTAATTTTTATATAAAATTAATCAATCAGTAATACACCAAACTACTTTGATGATATTCCATCTGTTTTATCTGCTATTCACTGATAAGGTTAAATAACCTACAACCCAAACCAACTGATATTACTGGTGTTAATACCCAGTTCGGATATTTACACCAGCAACTAATTTACCCTAATACTCAATTCTCCCTAATGGGGTTTATGCTAAATAGGGTGGATTTTGTGCCTATAAAGTACACCAAGTAACAAATACAAAAAAACCTAACCGAAGTTAGGCCTGCTTGCTTCCATTGAGGAATGGTGCCGACTGCCGGAGTCGAACTGGCGACCTACTGATTACAAGTCAGTAGCTAGGTGGTATAAAGGTGTTAAATACACTACTCTGTAGTAGTGTTCACGTAGATGGTTGCAACAATAGTGCTACTGAGTTTTAATTAATTACATTACTAGTAGAATAATTATTTAGTATTGGTTTAATTTATTGTGAAGACAATTGGTATAGCTTTAAGCCAAATCCGTCTCCCTAGCACTGTTTAAACTAAACTCATTTAAGTCATCATCATGTAATAAACTAAAATAACATCAGCTATATAACGAATTTAATGTGTCAGGTAATTCTACATATTCATAATAAGGAAAATCGCGTAACCACCTAAGGTATTGAAATAGCTTGCCATTTAATATTTGGCATGAGTGTTGCGCATATAATTCAAAGGTTAGTTTATTTACATTACCACAGCTTCTACCATTACAACAAGCTCCCTTACAACAAGGCATTGTTAATATAACGTCTCTTACAAATTAATAAAAAAGGATTAAAATGGAATATCAAATGAAATTAAAATTTTTTAAAACTATTTTACTAGGCTTATTATTCTCAATAAGTAGTTTAGCCAATGCTGGATTAATAATCACAATAGGTGACGTAGTAGGGACAAACACTTCTCTTTCTGTTTCACTTGTTGGTAGCGGTACGTTATCGTCCGATCTTGCCTCGCACCCTGACGGTACTGGTAGCCTAAAGATCTATACCGACTTTAGTGGATCGATTATAGATACCTGGCCAAACACTCGAGTAGGCTTTATTGGAGACGGCCTAACTCATTTCGCGGATAACAATATTGGAGATTATGTAGGGTTGGCCTACGGTTCATTTACTGCTGAACGGCTAGTAACCGAAATTACTATCAACAACTTGACCGACGGCACCGTCGGTTTGGCAAGGTGGCTTGACATAGATGATGATGGGCTTGGTGATGATTTCGCTGTAATTCTTGATTCGATGGATCATTCTTTATTTGACATCGGAGACTCTTGGTCTGTAAATGGCTTCTCGATATTACAACTCCAACTTGGAAATGCTTCGGACTTTACACTTGGTACATATAGTTACATAGACAACGCCTTAGGAGTTGTTACGCTTATTATTCAGAAAAATTCGGTTACTTCTGTCCCAGAGCCATCTACACTTGCTATTTTTGCATTAGGTATGATTGGCTTGGCATCACGTCGATTTAAGAAATAATCTAAACTCTACACCTCTGATGACCTGAGAAAGCACCATACATTAAGTTTGGTGTTTTTTAGTTTCTACCACTACATTTCTCCATCCGTACCTGAAAGCATAGCGATAAAAAACCTTTCACCATGAATCACCTCAGCACACCCCAAAACCTATAAATCAGCAGGTCTAATCCATAAACTCAGCATGAACTTTCCAATGCCCTCAAAGCAAAACTCACCAATGTCAGTTGTTAACGCCACTCTAAAAGCGCACTTATTTGACGCACACAAAAAAGCCCCAATATTTCTGCTGAGGCTTCGTTATGAATGGTGCCGACTGCCGGAGTCGAACTGGCAACCTACTGATTACAAGGTAGCGGCTTGGTATAGCTGATTCCGCTAATTATGCAGCTTAACTACATGAATAACAATTTGAAATACAATAATAGCCCTAGAGATTCTTCATGTAAAAGCTCGTTATTATTCTATACTTAATTGCTCTCTTAGCCAATCAACAGGTGCGCCACCGCGTGATTCAAAATCATCTAAAAGTAATATCAGTTTTTCCCGTCCCTGTTTTGATTTGCTTGCTTGTCGCGGTGTTTTATTGTCTAACGCTGGCACCGGTTCATCTAACCACTTAACGTAATGTGCTTGAAGAAAATCTTGTTCAATTTTAGCAAGCTCTTCGGGTAAGAAGTCATCAGATGAAAAATCGTCAGCTGATATATCACCAGTATCATTGAGCTGATTTGTTGCAACCTTATCTCTTAATTCATCCATATCAGTAATATCATCACACATTAACATGGCTTGCTTACCTAAACGGCGAGATATTTTACGTTTAATGGCAGCAGCTCGTTCATCAGAGTTAACATTAATAATTAACATGTCATCTGTTAGCGTGAGCTCAGCACAACTAATATATTGACCATTAATTCTTTCTAACCAATGCATGGTTGTTTCTGTTATTTTATTGTATTCATCGTCTTCATCAAAGAGGGCGTTATCTAATCCTTCAGAGGGTTCAAGCTTATTTAATGATGCTAGTTTATCAATAGCGTATTCAATGGGGCAGAAAACTTGATATTCAATTTGGTGCAAAACAATGAATTCGTCATTATTATTTACCATCACAGGTGGCGCTAACATACGGTCTTTAAAACCGAAATAAAACTCTCTAAATTCAATATCACATTGGGCGATTAACTCTGTTGACCAAACTTTATTATTTTTAAGCATAGCTTCTTTAAACGGTATTAAATCTATCGCATAACTGGAAGGAAAAGGGTAAGGAGCCATGCCAAGCATAAATGAGATACCTTGCAGAGAAATTACGCTAGTAAATAAAACTGAATCAACAACACTTTCGACCGATGCTTGTTTTTCAATAACTTTTACTTGTTCACCAGTGAAAAAATCCTCCAATAGTATGCTTTTACCCGCTTCAACAGCCTTAACCAAGTAAAAACTAAAAGGGCTTTTCATTGCTGTAATAGCGAAATTCTTTTCAAGTTCTGGTAAGTACTTATTACTATCAAGTAAATATTGAGCTGGAATTTTTTCAGGTATTTGACAATCATCAAAGGTATCGTGAATGTCTACCTGCCAATGGAAGCGACTAAAGACAGGAAACATATAAACATATTCTGGCTCGTCAAAATCACTTTCTAGATCTTCCTCCTCACCCCATAGATTAAATTCATACAAACATTCGCCCATAGCTTCATCTGGATAGTGCTTATCAAAACAGCTATCAATTTTAGCCATTAACTTACCTTCCGTTTCACGTAATCGACGGTAAAGTAAATCAAAATTCGGTAAGTGTTGCTGTTTTAATAGGCAGCATTTTTTGTGTTTTTTACCACTACCGCAAGGGCATGGATCATTACGTCCTGCTTTGGTCATTTTTATTTTCCGAGTTTAGGTATTATTTTTTTGTACAACTTTGCTGTTATTATTTTGATAACGCAGTGCTTAAATTTTCACTGCGCAATATACGCATGATATCAACATCATTGTTGTTAATGCGATAATAAGTTGAATGTTGACGGTAAACACTGCGACGATATCCTACCTTTATATGTTCAACAGCTTGGTAGTGTTGTGGGTGCTCTGCAATATTTTCAAAACGAAGTGTTAAACCTTCAATATAATTACGAGCTTTGTTGACAC
This sequence comes from Colwellia sp., assembly GCA_016765685.1. Lineage (GTDB taxonomy): Bacteria > Pseudomonadota > Gammaproteobacteria > Enterobacterales > Alteromonadaceae > Colwellia. The sequence continues at coordinate 20,284 of JAESPR010000063.1, forward strand.
CAAAATTATCAATGCCCCTTACTTTAACAATAGGCAAATAAATGCTCTATATCTGTTGCTGCAGCTTGGTTTAATTTATAGGTAGGCATTATTGAAAATTATTAGCCTGCTTAGTTTTTTGTTCACTTCTCTTTTCAATAACGGCATTCATAATATCGGTAGGAGTTAGGTCAGTAAAACCTAACTTTTCTGCTTTGCTTAACTCTAAGCGAATGGTATCTATTTCAGTATTTCGTATCTGCTCTTTACGAATTAACTCTCTAAGCACTTCACTATCGCTAGCATAGTGACCTGTTGCCATTTGTGAATGAATCCACTGATTTTGTTGATCTGTTACTGTGATGCTTTTTTTGACCATTGCCATAATAAAACCTTAATATATTATTTAATACTACTTTATCCTACTATAGCTAATGATAGTGTATAAATCTAAATTATTGATGTGATTTTTTATTTGAAAAACATTACTATTTAAATTTCACAACCACTCTTCGCCCATCTTTAGTCAGCTCTGCGAAATCTTCATCTCTAAAAATTGCAGATAAATGGCTCGCATATTTAGGTGACAGTGAACTATTAAACTCAGATCTGGAATATTTTCGGATATAATATCCTAAATATTGTGGTTGGTTCTATAGCATTAGCTTTAGGTTTTACTGTAAATTTTAATGCTAATAGTGGGCTGGTTTGGCTCATGGTAATTCTATTGTTGAATGAACTTATAGCATCTGACCTTTTTCAATAAAGCAGCAACAGTTATTATAATTAGATATATAAATGCCAGTGATTAGCTGGCATTTATAATTTACTTTGCTACTTATGTAGGTTAATCAATAGTAACTGGTCGTTCTGCAATTTTGTGGATGGTTCTAATATCCCATTGCTGTAAGTCGAATTGATAAACTTCACTGTTTGGATATAGATCATCCCAGTCATGATGTTGAAATAATAAGTATTGATCATTGCTAGTGCTGATTAAATTCCAAGTACGTGTATTAAATAAAAAACATTCGGTGTTATCAGCGTTACAGTCTGGTGAAAAACCATTTGTTTGCTTATCTTTATAACGTGTTATCGCTAAAGTACCATCGCTGTTTATTTTCCAATCACCCGTAGCTGTTATTATTTCGTCGGTGGTGATTGTGCCATTTCCATCTTTATCACTAATTCCAACGGTTAACGCAGTATTATCAGCATTCAATTCAATCCAAAATTGATCTAAGGGGCTATCAAAAATAGCATTGTCGTACTTGTAAATGCCGACAATATTATCATTTGTCCAAGTAGCGGTTTCTGAAACTATATTACCTTCACCAACTGTTTTGCTGATGATATTACCGCTTGCATCAATATGTTTCACCATTAAATGGCTCGCCACGTCATTTTTAGTATTAACCTGAACAATAATTATTTTTGAATTATCACCAAACGAAATTGTTAATTCATTAGCCTCTTTTTGCCAAGTAAAGTCTTTAGGCAATACTTTAGTTGAACCCGTACCATCGGCATTAAAAGTAAATTTGTCAGCAAAAACATGCACAGTCAACTCGTTATATTGACCTGATGTTTGCTCATAAGGCAAAGTTAAATAAACGGCAGAGAGTGTATTTTGATTTGATGGTAATTGTTTGGTGCTTTTTAATGCGGTATGTATTTGTGACTCACTACTGTTTTCATCAGAAAATTCACCATTTGGGTAATGTTTTAAGATGTTTTGAGTGATCACTAAATCATCATATGTACCATGTGATGAATAACGCTTAATTTCATAAGTTAATACGGTAGTTTCTAAATTAACTAGTTTTTTCACGCCACCAATTTCAACAGTTACCTTACTAGCAACGGTTTCAGGTGAATTTAAGTTAACAGTAATAACACCTTCTGTTTCAGTCCAAGTGAATGCTGATTGTGCCTGTTTTATTGTTTTCGTTAACGTATTAAACCAAGTACCAGTACTGTCATCATTAAATTGAATTGAACCTAAGCTTTGTGTAAGGGGGTTGGTTGGTAGTAGATGATAATTATCAGGAGTATTGTAAGTTGATGAATCTTTTAGTTTATCGCTTGATAAAATGTTTTGCTGAGTCTGTGAATATTCATCACTATCTTGAACATCACTGACATAAACTTTAGCTTGTTCTATATCACTTACTAATTCTAAGGTATCACTAACATCTGCTGGTAAATCCGTATCTCCAGTTATTTTACTGTTTGAGGATGAAGTACTTCTACTTACTTTAATTATTGACGTTTTTTGTACTTGTTGCCCTGTTTTTGCATTAATAGCGACATCAATTGCGGTTGCTAGAGTTAGTACTGATTCATTGCTAACTTGCAGTTTACGCTGTGTAAACTCGGCATCGGTAAGTATATCGTTATTTTCACTGGCAACTTTAAGTAATCCATAATTTGCAGTGGTTATGTTACTAACATTTACAGCAAAAAATTCATCAGAAGTAAGTAATTCATCATTACCTGCCTTTTCACGAAGTAATGCCATACTACCTAACACTGATTTATAAGCGGCAATAGCATTATTACCTGTGCCTTTAGCTACAACATTAATGAAGCTATCTTCTAGGCTATCATCAAGTGTGATAAGCGCTTGATAATATCCTGTGTTATCAATAGTTGTAGTGAAGTTACTGTCAACACCCGATGCTGAAACAGTAATTTCTCCACCAAATAAGGCTTGATGGCTAACATAACCTTGAAGTGTGGTTGCTATGGTTAATTGTTTAACATCAACAGTCACTTTTTTACTTGCTATTGCGCCATCATTATCTGTGACGGTTAATTCAAGTTCAGCTTGGGCATCTGCCATTAACTCAGGAGCGGTAAAGGTAAGAGTATTTGTATTATTACCTGATAACTCTAAATTGAGTTGCGACAATTCTTTCCATTGATAGCTTGATATAGTGCCATCGCTATCACTAACTGTAGCTGTGATACTAAATGTTTCTTTTTCATTAATGGTTTTATTTTCAAGGGTTATGGTTGGTGCTTGATTAATTGGTTCAACTTTTGTTGTTTCTCCACCAGAGCCGCCACAACCAGTTAATATTACCCCCATAAGGGCTAAAGAAATTGCTGAGCTAAGTTTGTTTTTTATGATCATAATATCTTCCATTTAGGGTTAATGTACCGCAGAACCTTCCAACCTATTGTTAGAAAAGAAAACAGTGTATTAACCATAATTGAAAGCTGCTTTTTTCGTGGTAACGTAACCGACTTTATGATGAACATAACCGACAAAAATAGATTTAATGTTTATATTTTAGTCGATTATTGTTTTTTGGAATTGTTGCTAGGCGACTTTTTCTTGAATATATTCAGAAGGGGACTGCTCAAAGGATGATTTAAAACTACGGCTAAAATAGCTCGATGAATTAAAGCCAACTAAGTCAGCAACATTAGAAATTGATTTACCAGCAAGCAATAACTCTTTTGATTTTTGTAAACGGAAGTAACGAATGAATTCGGCGGGTGTTTGATTGAATATCGCCTTGAGTTTACGTTGTAATTGGCGTTCACTCATCGCTATTTGATCTACCAATTGTTCAACGGTGAAAGTGCTATCAATATAGTTTTTCTCGACAATATTGTTGAGCTTTTCAATAAAGTTTTTATCACGATCGGAAGTGTATTGAACACTATGTTTATTAGCGGCATTAGTTGTATCTAATATTAATTGCTTTTTAGTTAAGATGTTTTTAACTTTAAGTAATAACTCCTTGGCATCAAATGGTTTGGTGATGTAATCAATAGAGCCAAGCTCTAAGCCTTTTAATTCGCTTTCTTTATCCGCTTTTGCCGTTAATAAAATAATAGGGATATGACAGGTATTATCGTGTTGTGTTAATTGTTCAACCAATTGATAGCCATTAAGCTCAGGCATCATTACATCAGAAATTATAAGGTCTGGTATTTCATCGATAGCGCTATTTACCCCTAACAAACCATTTTTAGCGGTTGTTACTGTATACTCAACAGAAAAAATATCAGCTAAGAAGTCACGCAATTCAGCATTATCTTCAACAATGAGTATTGATTGTTTATTCTTCTCAGTAGTTTTTTTGTTTTTATTAACAGCTAGCTGATTGATTTGTCGTTGTGCTGGTGTAGCATCATCTTCAAGTAGTGAATAATCATCAATAGTTAAAATAAATGATACGGAACTATTTTTGTTATTCAAATCTTGATTACTTTTACACTCAATATGCCAATTATTTTGCTGGCATAACTCTTTAACAAATGCCAAGCCTAAACCAAAGCCTTGTTCACTGTCTGATTGCCCTAAGCGTTCAAAACGTTCAAATACTTTTTTAGTTTCTTGCTCTGTTAATCCTTGGTGAGAGTTTTCAATTATAAGTTGATATTGACCGTTTTGAATATTAGAAGTTAACTTAACCCAGCCAGTTTTAAAGGTATATTTGAGTGCATTAGTTAGTAAGTTTTCAATGATGGATGCTAAATCATCTTTATCAGCATTAAGAGCGGCATTGCTAGTTAAGTCTTTTGATAAATGAATGTTTTTTGCTTCTAGAAGAGGTTCAAAGGCAATGATGTATTTTACTAATTGATCATCAATGACGATGTTTTCTTTATTTTTACTCTTTGTTTCTACAAAAGTTAAATTTAGTATCTTTTCTACTAAATGAAAAAGACGCTTACTATTGTTATTTGCTAGCTTAAGTAATTTATTTTGTTTGGTTGTTAGTGTTTTATCATCAATTAGCTGCTCTAAAGGTGCGGATATTAACGTAAGTGGTGTGCGTAGTTCATGAGAGATATTAGCAAATAAATTTTCTTTTTGAACAAGTAAATTATTCACTTCAGCAGTACGTTCTACTACTTTGCTTTCAAGTTGTTCTTGGTGTTGTTTGATACGATTTATGCGAATTTTATAGCCAGTAAACAGTATCAATAGAATAAGGAATACATAGAATAAGTAAGCGGTAGTTGTCTGCCAAAATGGCGGTATGATATTGATAGATAACTTAGTTGTGCTGTTTTGCCAGTTACCTAAATGATCTGATGCTTGTAGTTCAATGTTAAGTGAACCAACTTCTTGGTTAAAAAATTGAATTTCACGGGTATTAACTATTTCATTCCAATGAAGATTATTAATACGGTATCTATATTTTAATTTTTCAGGTCTACGGTAATCGTTTACGGCAAATGACAAAGTAAAATTGTTTTGGTTTGCTTGAAGATCAAGCTTACTCGGTTTGGTAAGTTTTTCAGTTTCATCATTTTCTAAAAAATTAATTTCTGTAAAGTTAATCGTTGATTGAAAATGAGTTTGTTTACTTTGCTGAGTATTAACGCGTGTTACACCATCAATACCCGAAAAATATAACCAACCATTGTCAGGGTTAAAAATACCTTTGGTATTATATTCATTACCTTGAGTGCCATCTTCTTTATTAAACTTAACAGCACTTTTATTACTTAAGTTAACTCGATATAAACCATTAAATGTAGTGATCCAAAGCATGTTTGTTGATTCTTCGGCAATAGCTTGAATGTAATGACTATCTAGCTTTAACGGAAATGATTTGAATTTATTTTCTGATTCTTGATAGTGATATAAGCCAAAATTTGTTGCGAGCCAAATGCCACTACTCCCTTCAAAAACATGATAAACAGTTGCTTTAACATGATTATTATTTAAGAGTGAATAATTGATTATTTTATTACTTTTTTGATCAAACTTGTCTATGCCACCACGAGAGCCAATCCAAATATTTTCATTTTTATCTTCGAGTAAACTGTAAATAGCCAAACTTTGTAATTGACCCCTTTGATCATTAGCTAATCCAATTAATTCAAATTCAGCAGTACTTTCATTAACTAGTTTGCTAAGTCCTCCCTCCCAGCTTGCCATGAATATATCGCCGTTTTTAGATTCAATTACGTCAAGTACAGCATCTTCTCTGATATATTGATTGGCGAAATCTTTCTTTGTGAAACGAGATATCTCTTTTAGACTACTATCTAAGTGAATTAACCCTTTATCTGATGCTAACCAATAGCTTTGATCATCAGACTTTAGTATTTTTAGTACAAATGACTGGCTAACTTCATCTTTGAATGTGAGTTGACCATTTGCAGCAAGGGTGTAGCGGAATAACCCTTCCACCGAACCTGTCCATAGTTGATTGTTTTCAACATAGATAGAGTTTATATCACTTGATTTTAAAGCAGTATCATCTTGAGCATACAGATAATTTTGAAATTTAAAACCGTCACTGGGTATTGATACTAAACCAGTTTGATAATTTCCAAGCCATACTGTGCCATCATTACTGGTGTAAGCTGAGCGAACATATCTTATGCCTGTACCAAGTTCATGTTCTTTAAGTAATCTATATCGTTGAAAGTTATCTTTATTTCTATTATAAGTCACTGCCCCATAATTAGTACCTAGCCATAGCTTCTTCTGATTGTTTTCAGTAAAAGCAATAACCATATTGTTTGACAGTGTTGTTAGATCACTATCAATTGCATTGTATTTTTTGAAGCATTGACATTTTGTAGAGTATTTATTTAAACCTTTGAGTTCAGCTCCAATCCAGACATCATCATAACTATCTACAAATAGGCTTGTTATTTGATTACTGAGTATAGAATTTTGTATTTGGGCGTTGTGCTCAAAATAAGTAAACATTTTGGTTATTGGGTTATACATATTTAGCCCACCGCCAAGTGTACCTATCCAAATGTTATTTTTACTGTCCTTACTTAAAGATGAAATTTTTTGATGATTAGTACCTAAACCATTAGTTGAATTAAAATCAATGCGTTGAATGTTATGGCTGTGAATATCTAATTTTGAAATGCCTAAGTTTGTAGCAATCCACAAAAAGTGATCATCACTTTCTAAAGCGTTTATAGCATTACTGCTTAATGAGTTTTTATTTAAAGAGTCATAGTAAAAATTAATAAAGCTGTCAGTTTCTGCTCTATATAAGCTTAATCCACCTGATTCCGTACCAATCCATAGTTGATTGTGTATATCTACATGTAAACTGGTAACTCTTGGGCCAGCTAAACTGTTTTTTTGATCTGGATGGTAGCGATAAATTTTAAAGTTTTGACCATCAAAGCGATTTAGACCATCTTCTGTGCCAAACCACATATAACCATTATTATCTTGTGTTATTGCTGTAACAATATTATTAGATAAGCCATTTTCTGTGGTGTATGAAATGTAATTTGGATCAGGTAAATAGGTGCTGTCTAATTCGCTTGCAAATGACACTTGAGAAAATACGAGAAGAAAGCAGAAAAATATTTTTGGCATTTATTATTTTCATCCATAAGTAAATAAACAAGTTACAGCTTGGGAAGCATACAAATATGTAAGAACGTTAACAAGTTATCTTATGTTATTTTGCATATTCGAGCATTAAACAAGCCGACATTAAGTTGAACATACCCGACAATTTTTAATTTTGGCATTCAGCTAGCTAATTTGTTTTTATTTTATTGTGTTGGTTAGATGGTAAGTGTAGATATTTAAGGAGATTTCTATGCTTACATCATCACAAATAAAACAGCTGGCAAGTTTATACATACCTATCTTAAAATTTATATTTCTATCACGCTTGAGGGGAGGAAGCGCCATAGAAGTAATACTCTACTTTATGTGGGTATTGGGTGATTCTTATGTCCGCTTTTGATATTAAGCATAAAGTTATCCGTAAAACTTAGGGTAAAGTTTTGTATAAACAAATGAAAAATTTTGAATTAAAATGGCTGCTATAGGCACAGTTAACATCAAGTGATGGAAGGTCATTATGGAAAAACTTAGTATCAAAACTTAGCTTTTTTTCTCAAGAGTCACTTCAATTGTTTTACTATTGCCGGCAAACCACTTTTGCACATAGATAGAACCAAGTATGGGGGGCATTCCTTCTTTAGCAATTTCTTTGAAGCGCACACTATTTTTGTTTTGTTTCTCAAGTTCAAAGGTGATGGTAGTTTTTGTCATATGATTTTGATATGTGGTTAAGTGAAGAATAAAATATTGCTGTCGAGATGAATAACTCTAATAGATAGTGCCGTAGGCATCTATTTGAGTAAGGTAAACACGTAAATCTAATTCTACTTGGTGATAATCATCCATCATGAATTTGCATAATTTGTAAAAAGCTTTGTTATGCTCTTTTTCTTTTAAATGTGCTAGTTCATGCACCACAATCATGTTTAAAAATGCTTCGGGTGATTTTTTAAATAGACTAGCAATGCGCAATTCATTTTTGCTTTTTAATTTGCTACCTTGTACACGAGATATATAAGTATGCAAGCCTAATGCGTTGTTAATAATGTGGATTTTATCATCAAATTTTATTTGGCTTAAGGGATCTGATTTTTTTAAATAGCTATTTTTCAAGGTCAACACATAGCTTCTGAGCATCTTATCATTGCTGATATCGTGAGTATTAGGGTATTTTTCTAATAAGTATTTTCTTAACGTTTTTTGCTCTAACATTTGCTGTACTTGATTTTGTACAAAAAGAGAATAAGTCGAAAGATATTTTAGGGCACTGGACATAAGTTAATTTTGAGAATAGCTGTATTGGCGTAAACATCATACCTATTTTTTCATTTTATACTCGCATTTATTTTTTGACCGTCACTAATGTAAGTTTCCAATAGGTTTTTAACCCAATCAGGACGTTTTCCACTTCACCCATAACGTTCTCAAACTATTAGTTACTCCTTATATTATTATAGCAACTGAAACATGCCTGTGATTTCCTTGTTTGGTATAGGTAATGAAATGAATTAAGGAAGTAAAAACAAAGTTAACCTACAGAAAAAATAGAGCAAAAGAATCAGACAGTTATTTCTTAACTTAATTGATATAAACTTAATTAATCAATAATACACCAAACAAGTTTAGCAATAATCAATCTGTGTTATCTGCTATTCACTGGTCAATTTAAAGCAACCACAGCACAAACCAACGGATATCACTGGTGCTAATACCCAGTTCGGATATTTACACCATCAACTAACTCACCCTAATAAATTTCACCCGCAGTTATAGCGGCCTATACGTCAACCCATACACCCTAAGCAACGGCTTAAATCCTTTTTTCTCCGTAAAACCGCCAGATAAAGCATTAAAACAATCGAATTTACCCTAATATCAAATATGCCCTAATGGGGTTTATGCGAAATAGGGGGTATTTTGTGCCTATCAGGTATACCAATAAATTATTGAAACGTGTGTGTAGACCACTAATAATGCAGGGTAGTTAAAATATTGGTGTAAGTGATATTTAGGAAATAAATTAACCGAGCGATAAATACAAAAAAGCCCCAACCGAAGTTGAGGCTTGAATGAATGGTGCCGACTGCCGGAGTCGAACTGGCGACCTACTGATTACAAGTCAGTTGCTCTACCAACTGAGCTAAGTCGGCACACGAAAACGTGTGCAAAGAATCTATTTTCTTCTGGCACCGATTGACAAGAAAAACTCGTCAACCCTTTGTAAATGGTGCCCCGACCCGGAATTGAACCAGGGACACGAGGATTTTCAATCCTCTGCTCTACCAACTGAGCTATCGGGGCATTTTAGTTACAAGCTTGAAGTCTCAAGTTATAAGCTAATATCTTATGAGAAAGTTATAGTGTTTTCGCTACCTCATTAAGACGGGGCGTATTAAACTGTTTTTCTTTATTTCAGTCAACACTTTTTTTAAATTAAATCACTGTTTGGCGCTTTTTTCTGCGCTTTGTTGCTTTAAAAACCGTTTTGTTATGAATTTAATTACTTTATTAAAAATCAGACCAACTTTGCTTCAAACCAATTAAATGAATAATGCCGAAGCTAAGGCAAATAATAGAACTCCAAACCCAAAATTCTGGGCTTCGACCTAGTGGGTTAGTGATAAAGAAAAACCCAGCAATACCTCTAAGCAAATAAATAAAAGTGATTGCGCCGAGTGCCCATTTTAATAAAGGTAATTTAACAATGATACCAGCGCCAGATAAAGCATACAGCGACCAAGTTGTGAGTACTAATACTATAGCGGAAGTGATCAACGTTGGTTGAATACTGCCTCGTTCGGCTAGTATGGCCATTTGCTCACCAGCACCAAAAAAGCGATACCAAGGCGCGCCAAAATAAATACAACCAAGATGTAAAATTGCGACAACAGCGCTTAGCGTGGCACCAACAACGAGAAAAATATTCATTTAGCTTCCATGTTTATTTGAATGATTTAAGCAACAGCTTAAGTAGTTAAGTGGGCTAATCATACCTTGCTTAAGTCATAAATACTTATTGTCAGCGTTTAAAAAAAATTAACATTCAGGTTTTATGTCGATTCAAAGGCAAATAATGTTAGTTCATCCAAAGCATACCGACAAGGCTGTGCTGAGACGGTAAATTCACACCATCAACACGCAAACGTTGCCACGATAAAAACACATCACACACGATAATTAATTAACAAGATAAAGGAATAATTATGATCCTAACAATCGCAAAAGTAGCTGGCGTAATCATCTGTATTAGTAGCCTAAGTGCACAAGCCATTGATTTACGTATAGACAACGTGCGCTTATACCAGCCTGAACAAAGTACCTTTAGCTTGCCAAGTACTTTGTATATTGATAACGGAAAAATAATTGCAGTATCGAGCAACCAAGAAAAAAGCAAAGCCGCTGATACGATTGTTGATGCCCATAATAATTACGCTTTACCTGGTTTGATTGATTTACATGTACACCTTGGCGCGTCAGGCAGTAATTACGGTAAAGAATTTCAATATTTGCCGGTGCAATCTTATTTTAACTCAAACCTTTATCTTGGCGTAACTAGCGTTGTCGATTTATTTTCATTTGACAGTACGCTCAATGAAGCACGTCAATTAATAGCAACAAAAACGTCACCAAACCTATTCTATGCAGGGACATTATTTACTAATCCTGGTGGTCATGGCACACAGTTTGGCGGTGCGGCGTTAGAAGTTACTAATGATGCTGCCATTGATGGTTTATGGCAGCAACATATAGCACGCAAGCCCCATGTAACCAAAGCGATAATAGAAACTTTTGGTGGTCATGGTACGTCATTAACTGATAGCCAATTAACTGAAATTGGCAGACGTTCAAAAGCAGCAGATTTACCTTACTTTGTTCATGTTTCTACTTTAGTTGACGGAAAAAGAGCCATTAAAGCGGGAGCGACAGCATTAGCGCATGGTATCAATACTGAGGCTATAGATGATGAATTTATCGACTTAATGGTCAAGCATAAAGTGGCATATATCCCTACTTTAGCGGTTTATTATAATCACAGTGCCGAAAAAAATCACCGTGAAGTAAGCGCCAATAAGGCCCTATTAACAACTGTGCCAGAAAAGCTGCAGCACTGCTTATTTAATAAAGTACCAGAGCCAGCGAAGTGGAAAGATATTGCGTGGCAAAAAAGACAATTAGCATACCAAAACCTTAACTTACTTGCCCAAGCAGGTGTCGTTATAGGTGCAGGCTCTGATGCGGGTAATCCTTATACTTTACACGGTAGTGGTCTTCATAATGAACTGCAAGCGCTGGTTAAGTCAGGCCTTAGCCCTGCGCAAGTCATTAATGCGGCAACAATCGATGCGGCAAGTATCATTAATGCACCAGAGCTTGGTCAACTAAAGCAAGGATTTCAAGCGAGTTTTATTTTACTAACACAAAATCCACTTGACGATATTACGCAGTTAAGCAATATACAAGCGGTTTATAAATCAGGACATAAAGTGGATAGAAAAGACTTAATTGCCCAAAACAAGCAAATTATTCCTCATGGTGAACAATGTGATCTTGAAAATATTATTGCTAGTAAAGCGGGCAAAGGCATTGATGATTTTAGTGGCGAAATACAATGGCAAGCGATAAGCGACACTATGATGGGTGGGCAATCAAGTGCAAAGCTAACTCAAAAACAACAGGTACTCACTGTAGCTACCCAATTAGGTAAACCCGCTGGTTTTGGTGCTTGGGCAGGCATGCAAGTAATGTTTGAATCACCCGTAGATGCTTCTCAATTCCAAGGCATTAAAATTACCTATAAAGGCTCACAAATACCGTTTGGCATTTCTGTTTATCACAGTGAGGTAAAAGACTGGGATCACTTTTCTGCAAAGTTGCCGCCAAGTAAAACATGGACTACCAGAGAAGTTCCCTTCACTCAGTTAAAGCAATTTGGTTTTGGCAGTCAGAAGCAGTGGTCGGCAAAAAGTGTAGCGGGGCTAAGTTTGGTATGGCGCACATTGTCAGGGCAACAACTGGTTAGTAATGAAAACAGCTTACAAATAAGCAACATAAGTTATTTTTAATTTGCTAAGCTAATGCAAAGTTTTATAAAGATGCCTAAATCAATTCATTAGGTATCTTTTATCATTAACAGCTCAAAATTTTACCGATAATAGAAGAGAACCACATGTTACGGCATCCTTTTTTCAAATACAGTTTTTTCATCTTACTTATTGTTGACTTGCTTTTTACCACAGGGCTAATAATATCGGGAGTATCTACTATTTCCCTAAATACCTTATTAGCAACTAGCATTTGGTTTGTTAGCTTTTATTGGTTGCCTGTTTGGGCTGCCGCTTTTATTATTTTAACCCTTCGCAGCAAAGGTTTAGAAAACACCATTGTGGAATGGGTTATTGCCGTAGGTAGCCTTACTATGGGCCTTAGTATTACTGATCATTTACTTGTTTTAGCTTTTGAAGGCTCTTCATCCATGGGAAGCTTTGTTTTTTGGGGCGGGCTCTCTTGGGGCACACCCATTTATTTTATTACGCGTTATATTGAGAGTCGAAGAAAAATATCTCAAGAAAAACAGGCGAGGAAACAAGCACAGCTACAAACCTTGAGGTATCAATTAAATCCCCACTTTATGTTCAATAGCTTAAATACTATTTCGGCTTACATTCATAACAAACCTGACTTAGCTGATGAAGTATTGCATGAGTTGGCCGATATTCTGCGTTATTCATTAGATACTGGCGAAGCGACTAGTGTTTCGCTGCAACAAGAAATAGATATCATTAACAAATATTTGAATATAGAAAAAGCCCGCTTTGGTGACCGACTTATGGTTCACTTTGATATTCCAACTGAGTTACTTAATACTCAGGTGCCGCCGCTTATCTTGCAGCCTATTGTGGAAAATGCCATCAAGCATAATGCTCAGCAAACGGCACTGGCTATCACCATAAAAGTAGAAAAAAGTTATAATAAAAAACATCCACATTTGAAAATTTTCATCAGTGACAATGGATCAGGTTTTAGTGATGAGGTGTTAGCCAAAGGTTATGGCAATGGCGTGGGCATGAAAAATTTGCAACAACGCATGCAACAACTGCCCCAAGGCAAGGTAAGTTTATATAATGGTACTAGTGCAAAGGTGACGTCTGCTAACCAAGGCGCAATTGTTACTCTAGAGATGGCCTTATCAGTATGAATGACAGTATGAATGAGTTACCAAATAAAATGCGCGTTATTTTTGCTGATGATGAAAAGCCAGCTCGTGATAAACTCGCCTATCAATTAAGCCTTATTGCTACTATTAACGTGGTTGGTTATGCCTCCACAGGTAAAGAAGCGGTTGAGCTTATTAATGCCGAAGCGCCCGATTTAGTATTACTTGATATTCAAATGCCAGAAATTAGCGGTATGGATTTATTAAGTTTACTTGATTATAAACCTTTAGTTATTTTTACCACCGCCTATGATCAATTTGCTATACAAGCATTTGAGCAGTCGTCTACCGATTACCTGCTAAAACCTTTTCCTTTGGCTCGGTTAAAAGAAGCGATAGATAAAGCGAATAAACAGTATTTAGCTGGCTTACAGAGTGAAAAAACACAACAAGCACAAGGTTATATACTCAATGATGCTGCACCAATTAAACGTTTGGTTAGTAAAAATGGTGAGCGCATGATCCTATTGTCACCGAGCGATTTACTGTTTATTAAGTCTTCCCAAGGTAATTGTTTGGCTTGGGATGGTGAGAAAAATCATTACTTATCGGAAAAACTCGATTTATTAGAGCAATCATTGGCGTCATCGCAATTTGTTCGCATTCATCGTAGTTATTTAATCAATGTTGATAAGGTGAAAGAAATTCAACGATGGTTCAATGGCAAGTTAATGGTGATCATGAATGACAAAGATAAAACAGAGCTCAGCACCAGTCGTGCTGGCGCTGATAAATTGAAGCAGTTATTAGGTTTATAATTACAATGAATCAGTCACAAGCTTCTTACTTACTCGGTGGAACATAACCTTCAATATCAGGTTCAATGCCGTCAAATAAATAAGCGACCATGGCTTTTTCTAAAAAAGTGCGATCATCAACATTCATCATGTTCATTTTTTTCTCATTAATTAACATGGTTTGTTTTTTTTGCCAGTTCCCCCAAGCTTCTTTACAAATGTTATCAAAAATTCGCTTGCCTACTTCTCCAGGGTAAAGTTGAAAGGCTAAACCTTCACCTTCTTTATTAAGGTTTTGGCAAAATACAGTACGGCTCATCAGTTATTCTCCATGACACTACCTTTGCTTGTCTCATATTGAGCATGCTTTGGTTTATAGGGGGATTAAATGAGGCAAAGTTTATTACAAAATGCTAATGAATGATATTAATTATCCCAAGGTTGCCGCTAAAACTATAATTTTTTTTAACCTCATGCAAGGCTTTAAATATGCGGCTTTGTGAGGGGGTTACTTAGTACTATAAAAAGAATAAATAAATATTTTTTAATCTTACTGTCAACCAAATCTGCTGTAGCGCGTTTTAATAGGTGAATCATCTAAAAACCATTGGAGTAGAATATGTCAAAAACAACTAAACAATTATATATCACCTTATTTTCTGGGTTAATGAGCGCAACCATTGCCTTATCAGCATCGCAAGTTTCGGCTGACGATGGTAGCCGTGGCGATGAACAAGCTAGGGAGCAAGGTCAACAAGACAATGAGCGAGGCAACCGTGGTGGTGGGCAAGCTAGACGAGGAGAACAAGGTGAACGTGGCGCGCAGCTTTTTATTAGACTAGACACTAATGAAGATGGTCAATTATCTTTAGCTGAGCTAAGTGAAGCCGCTGCTGTTAAGGCTGAGAAAAAATTCAACCGAAAAGACAGCGATGCTGATGGTTTGTTGACTTTAGAGGAGTTTAGTCAAAATAATAGAGGCAATAACCAAGATCTTACCGCGATAGCGGAAGAAATTGTGTTATGTGTTGCTGATTTAAAAGCAGACACTGGCAATGAAGATATTATTGTGCCAAGTGTTGATGATTTTACTAGCAAAGAAGACAAGTTTAATGTCATGGACTCTTCAGCAGACGGTGTGCTTGACTTAGTTGAGTTCCAAACAGCAAAAGCGATAGCAGTAAGTTACTCTTTTACTTTAATGGATAGTGATGAAAGTCTGAGTGTGTCACTAGAGGAATTTAAGGCTTTTAAAGCCTCACATTATGCCACCCGTCGCGCGATTTGTCAGTGTATAGATGAATTGACTGACGATGATGCAGAGTTGATTTAATTGTTTGAGTATTTAACCTGATGTATGAGATCTTCATCAGTGTTCCTTTCTTTTTCATACTTGTGGGATCAATCGTGCGACCAAGGCTTCCATAACCGATACCAACGACTTTCCTGTCATTATCGCGTTTTGAACTAACCGAATAGTATACGAGCTTATACGTACGATCCTCGATTGAAAATGTAACGGGTTAACAAAACCACCTTCTTTTTTTGCCGCTTTATCTCTTTTTTCAAGTGCTTTACTATACTTTTTATCGGATGGATGTATGTGTTTTGGGGCTTGAGTTTTTGAAACCTCTTCAAATACACGCATTAAATTGTAAGTCATTGTGGTGAGCCGCATTTGGTTTTTTAGCG
Organism: Colwellia sp.; assembly: GCA_016765685.1. Classification (GTDB taxonomy): domain Bacteria; phylum Pseudomonadota; class Gammaproteobacteria; order Enterobacterales; family Alteromonadaceae; genus Colwellia. The sequence continues at coordinate 36,215 of JAESPR010000063.1, forward strand.
CGTTAAAATTAGATGACCAAGCCTTTTTTTCCTTCAAATCACTTTTACTGTTATTGAACGCCTTCTCAACTGTCCATCGCTTGAAATAGAGCATGGCGATCGTTCCTGGATTAACGCACTCTGGTAAAGTGGTTACAAAACGGTGAAGTATGCGTGTTTCTGGATCTCGGTATTCCACAAGACTAAATTTTATGCCCTTGTTTTCGTAAATGCTATAGCTTTCAATGCCTATATTGACGTCACTCTTGTCATCGAATGGGATCGATTCAAAAAATGTGGCTACCGAGTTCTCTTTTAATACTGAGATCATATAATTATCATGTAATTTCTGAGCTTCCCACCACGAATGATCTGTTACGGCTTTGTCGTACACATAGAGCTGCTTTCCCTGTTTATTCTTGTTGTTATTTTGTGTTTCAATATAATTTCGTAGGGCGGGAATTTCGTGATTTCGCTTTGTGCCATTTGTCACACAGCAAAGAGGTCTAAGTAGTCCATTTTTAAGATTCATCGCATAAATAAATCCAGCTGCGTAAACTTTTCCATTTTTCGATTTTCCTGTGTGGCAAGCATGATCAATAAAATGCCCATCAGCCGCCTCTACGGTATATTGCTTAAGCTCAGGAAATTGTTTGAGATAGTCAATACCGCTCTCCTCTAGTGTCTTGGAGTGAAGTTGATAACTTTGCTCTTCGAGCGCCTCAAGCATTTTTCTACGCCTTAGCGACTTGAGTGAATTAAAATAAGTGGATAAAGGAAGTTGTTCATCATGAACATTGTCTGCTGTTTGAAGAAAATGACGACCACTGTTAACAGTGCTCATGCAACGCATTAATCCAAAGCGAGTAAAGTCAATGTCACTCATTTCAGGGCATGATCTATCCCATAAAGGATAGCGCTCCGCTGAAAGCGCCTTCTCCATGCTTTCATTGCAGTGCGCGATAATGTAGTCATTTAAACTGATGTTTTCGTTCATGTTAGATCTCCGAGTAGTGCTTGTCAAAACGGTAAATCTTGAAAAAATTTTTGGTCATTGCAAGTGTTTTTTCAAATAAAATGGCATTTTTTCAGTTTAAAGATAACGCCTCTGATGACAATATTATTGGTTTACTGCATTACTCTAAAAAGGTGATATGGGAGAGTTATGAGCTGAAACAGGATGAAAAACAAAGCTTTTTTTAGCCTCGCTCTCTTTTAACTGGAACACCGATGGAGATCTTGAAGTAAAAGGGCAGCTGATAATTTCAGTTGCCTTTTTTTTGTTGGTATTGAAAACTTATGATTAAAACATAGAGAAACTGTATTACTATTAATATTACAAAATTAATTCGATCAAATTAGGTTAGCTTTGAACATCAATAAATATTCTCCTTTTTTGTTGGCATGCTCAATGTTATTGCTGTCTCTTTTTACCAAACAGAGCTATGCAAATAGTGTCGGCCTAAGTTATGGTCAGCAGGAATATCAACTTGCTCTTACCGATAGCACCGTTGTTTTAAAACCCATGGGCAGTGCGGTATCGCTGTCATTGGATTTAAGCGAAAACTGGCTGTTAGACTTTAATTATCAACAGTGGCAAGACGAACAACCGTTTCAACAATTGTCTGTGGTATCGTTAGATAGTCAAACCTTTGGTATTAGTGTTAACTACTATGTTGATAATTGGTCTTATGCGGTGAGTTATAGCCGTTCTGATGTAGATACCGAAGTAAGCAGTAATAGGCAGCAAAGTAACTTTAGATCAGAAGAAATTATTTCTTCCTCAATTGGCGGCTCAGTTGGTTATGGTTTGGCCAAAGGCAATTGGTTTTATAGCGCTTTAGTTAGCAGTTTATATAGTGAATGGGACTTTGATAAACAAGAAGGGGTTACCCTTTTGTCAGAGCAAGCAATGCTTGCACCGCCAATAAGAGTAGAGAAAATCGCGGGAAATTCCACTAGTTTATCAACGAGTGTATCGGTAGCTCATTTTTGGTCGATAGATGCTGAGCGTGGAGTTTTGTTGGGTACTTTACTTTCTTGGCATTATTTATTGTCAGGTGATAGCGTATTAATTAGTCGCAATGGCCGTAATGTTAATGCCAGCCGACAAAATACGAATAACCAAAGAGCATCGGCGAATGCTTCTTTAAATACTATTTCAGGAGATGATAGTTATGGTCAGTTTTCTCTTTATGCCTCCTATGATTTATCACCGTCATGGTCAATAGACGTTGATAGCTCGATAAACATTGCCAGTGACTATAACGCTCGTACTTGGTCGATAAGTGTTGGTTATTTGTTTTAACTTATGTTTTAGTTTAGGTTTTAACTTAAGTTTAAGAAACACAAACTGATTAGCCACGTTTTCTAGTTTGTTTTTGATTTTTTCGCATCATTTTTTGACGATTTTGTTTGTTAAATTTTTCCATTAACTGTCGCTGTTTATTCATTGGTAGCCGTTGAAAATTTTTATGGGCATCACGCAATTGTTGCTGTTGCGCCGTGGGTATGCGTTTAAATTTGTCGAATTGTTGTTTAAGTTTTGTTTGCTGTGTTGGCGTTAATTTTTGCCATTGCTCAAACTTATTTACTAATAGTTCACGCTTTTGACTGTCCATAGCAATCCAGCGATTGGCACCTAGTTGCAGTTTTTGTTGTTTATCTGCCGGCAATTGTTGCCACTGCGTTGAAAACTGTTTTAGAACGGTTTGTTCTTCACCCGAAAGCGCATCCCATGTTACCGCTTGAACTGCAGGCACGAAAATGAAACTAGCAAGTATGATTCTGAGTGATTTAAGCATTAATTTCATCCTCCTTGTTATTACTTTTGATCGTATTATTAGATGGATTCGTTTTAACCTTAGAGCCAGCTTTATCTTCGTCTGGCTTTGTTGAACTCGGTTTATTTGCCTTAACTTGTTCATCTTTAATGTGTCCGCTATCTATTTCGTTGTCTTGCGTTTTGGCTGGCACCGCCTTAAAATCTAACGGCCCTACTAATTCGCCATTAACTTCAACCAACTCCGCCAAATATTCCAAAAAGGCCATATTAGGTTGCTTTTCAGCAGCTTGCACCATAAAAAAGCAAGTTGCTGTTAATAAGATGCTATAAAAACGCATCTTGTTCATTTTGTGCCAACCAAGTAACAAAGTCTAAATCCTCTAATAATGCTAAATCTTCATTAGGTATGTCTAAATTGAACATCGCTGAGGGGAGTGCGGGTATTGGCGCTACTTGTAATGCTTTAAACGACACAGTAACCACAAGCGCCAGTGCTATCGGCGTTATTATTTTTAACCCTAAGACTGAAAAGTAACGATTCAATATTGTTTGAATTACTGGTTTAACTACTTCTTTAACTATGCGGATATCCAATGAAAACTTTGATTTATTAGATTTTAGTTCGTCAGGTTTTAGTTTGGCTAAAGCGTTATTCCTCGCTTGGGCAAGGTCGGCTAAAACCTGCTCAGGTAACTTGTCAGCTGATTGTGTTAGCGCTGCGTTCACCTGTTTTGAAATGATTTGTTCATCATTACTTGCGTGGTTTTGCTTGTGTTTATGGCTGTTAGAAGGCGATTTCATCATCTTCCCCCATTAAGGTTCTTAATTTGTTTAGCGCTCTAAAATAATGGGTTTTTACACTACCTGCAGAGCAGCCCATTATTTCTGCTGTTTCCTTTACTGATAATCCTTCCCAACTGCGCAGTAAAAAACACTGCTGCTGTTTTTCTGAGAGCTGCTGCAAACTTGCTAACGCCAACCCTTGCTGCCTTATTTTGGTTAATTCATCTTCTGGGCTAGTATTGTCGCTGCCAAAATCAAGTGTTACAGGCCATGGTTCGCTTTCTTCTGAAACCTGAGGTGACTTCCAAAAAAATACTAAACTCTTTACTTTTTGGTGCCGGTGCCAATCTCTGATCTTGTTTTTTAATATTTTATAAAATAGCGGTTTCCATTCATTTGACGGCCGATTTTGATACTTAGTCACTAACTTAATCATGGTATCTTGCAACAAATCTAAGGCATCGGCATGACTACCCACAGATAACAAAGCTAAGTGATAGGCTTTTTTTTCTATCTCTTGCAGGAACACCGCCATGGAAATATCTGACGCTTTTGCTGCAAGGGTAGAATTAGTTGTGGTCAAAGGAATCGTTTCAACTTCATTTAAGTTAATCTTTTGACAATAATCTTGATCCATAAAAGCCGTAATTACAATAGAGAGTGCTAAACAAGTACTAAACAAAAATATAACTTTTCTTTGTCACTACTTAATTAAACGTGTCAATATAGTTTTGGTTGACAGCTAAGTGAACTTTATTTCATGTCAAGTTGATGGTTATTGGTTAATACCGTCAATATTTTTTTGGTTGAAGCGGCAAGGCCAACGGATTCTTCTTTATTTAAGTTATACCATTTTTGACTGTTAGGCTGTTGTATCTCTTGTTTATCTATTAGTTGGCAATCAATAACAATGGGCTGAATATCTAAATGGAAATGACTAAAAGTGTGTCTAAAAGCCGTTAGCTCCAATTGTTGAGTTGCTTTTAAACCAAGGCTAAACAACAGTTTAGGGATTTGTGCTTGCTCGGTTACTTCTAAAAAACACCAAAGCCCTCCCCATATGCCTACTGGCGGGCGTTTATCCATTAATACTTTGTTGATGTTTTTGTCCATGAGCCGAGGAATAACCATAATAGTGCTTTTCTCTGGGATTTTTTTCTTAGGCTTTTTCTGTGGAAAATTGGCTTGTTCAGAGCTGACAAAAGCTAAACAACTTGTTTCAAGCGGGCATATTTCACACTGTGGTTTGCTGCGGGTACAAACGGTGGCGCCTAAATCCATCATTGCTTGGGTATAAAAACCGGTGTCGGTTGCCGGCGTTAGCACTTCAGAAAGTTGCCACAATTTTTTATCAAATTTGGCTAAGCCATTATAACCTTCCACCAAATAATTTCGCGCAAGCACACGCTTTACATTGCCATCTAAAATAGGGTGATGTTGATTTAACGCTAAAGCTAAAATAGCCCCCGCGGTAGAGCGCCCAATACCGGGCAAGGCGATCACTTGTTCTATTTGCTCTGGAAAAATGCCTTGATGCTCATTAATAATTAATTTTGCCGCTTTATGCAAATTGCGGGCGCGGGCGTAATAACCTAAACCGGTCCAGTGATGTAGTACGGTATCTTCATCAGCATTAGCTAACGCTTTTATAGTTGGGAAACTTGCCATAAACCGTTGGTAATAGGGAATAACCGTGGTTACTTGGGTTTGTTGCAACATAATTTCAGAAACCCAAACACGGTAGGGCGTTTTATTTTGCTGCCAAGGTAAATGCTTTCTGCCTTGCTGGTGATACCAAGTCACTACTTGTTGACTAAATTTTTTTGCCGAATCAGCGGATATGTTAGTTTTTGTTTGCATAGTTAGTCAGGTTAATAGTGTGGTTAATTCGATTTTGAACGCTAGTGTAACTAACTTAACTGCTGTCCTCAATATTTGAAAAGAGCACTATAAAAAATCTGTTTGTTTCTTTAATACAGTCCGTCGTATAATGGCGGCATTTGATCCATGTGTATAAATTAATAAGGTGTTCCGATGAAATTAGATGCAAAAAATCGTAGTCGTCGTTTACGAAAAAAATTACGTGTAGATGAGTTTAAAGAATTAGGCTTTGATGTTGCTTGGCAGCTAAAAGACGATATTAATGGAGATGAGCTTGATGCTTTTATCGACAAATTTTTTGCTGAGGTTATTCAGCCCAATGGTTTAGGTTTTGGCGGTGAAGGTGATACTTTATGGCATGGTTTAATTTGCACCCAAAACTTAGGTTCATGTACCGATGAAAATCGTGCAGCGGTTGAAAAGTGGTTGAACGATAATGGCGCAACTTCAGTGGCAGTGAGTCCTTTATACGATGTTTGGTGGGCTGAATAACTTTATTCGTTATAAATGAACTTTAGTCGGCATTGTCGGCAATATTTATTTAGAATAAAGAGGTGGTAGTAAACGTCAACTTTCAAGTTGTAAGTAATGAGTTTCAAAGTAAAAGATTAGATAAAATGACAGATAAAACAGAAAAAAAACATAAAACCTTAGAGCAAGCACAGCAAGAAGGTAAGTATATTCGCAAAGTGCGTAGTTTTGTAAAACGTGAAGGTAGGTTAACCAAAGGTCAAGAGCGTGCTTTAACCGAACATTGGCAAACCATAGGTTTGAATCATGGTGACGGCTTAATTGATATAAAAGCATTATTTGGTAATGACAACCCTGTGGTGCTAGAAATAGGCTTTGGTATGGGTAAGTCATTAGTTGAAATGGCAAAAGCGGCTCCGCAGATAAACTTTATTGGGGTGGAAGTGCATAAACCCGGTGTCGGCGCTTGCATTTCATTAGCCGTTGAGCAAGGTGTTGAAAACTTGAAAGTGTATGAGCACGATGCTATTGAAATACTTGCTGACTGTATTCCTGAAAACTCGTTAACTACTGTGCAGTTGTTTTTTCCTGATCCTTGGCATAAAAAGAAGCATCATAAGCGCCGCATTGTTTCTGCTGATTTTGTCGAAACACTTCGTAAAAAACTTAACGTTGGTGGCGTTTTTCATATGGCGACAGATTGGGAAAACTATGCAGAATGTATGTTAGAAGATATGCAAAGCGCGCAGGGTTATAAAAATTTATCGACCAATAACGATTATGTGCCACGTCCAGATTCGCGGCCACTAACCAAATTTGAAAATAGAGGGCAGCGCTTAGGTCATGGTGTTTGGGATTTACAGTTTGAGCGTGTAGATTAAAAAGTTGAAAAACTTAAAAATCTGACAAAAGGTAACTATAGTAAATAAAGAGGTGTTTATGCGAAATACTATAAAGAGTACTCTTTGTTTATTATTGGTCTGCTTTTTAGCAAATGGTCAAGCACAACCAATACCAGAATTAAGTAGACCTACGATAGTTTTAGGTACTACTAATGCTATTGAAACGCCTTTGTATCAAAAGGCTTTTCGAGTACTTACTTCGGCATTTGATGCGCTTGGCTATCGTTTAGTGATAAAAACATTGCCAAATAAGCGTAGTTTATTGTGGGCGAACTCAGGTAAAATTGATGGCGAGCTTTTTCGTATCAGTGAGCTAAATTTAACTGAGTTTGATCAGCTAAGCCAAGTAAATGAACCATTATTTGTTATTGATCAAACAGTTTTCAGTAAACAAAAAATTAACGTGTCGGGGTGGGATAGCTTAAAAGAGTATGTACTAACTTATGAGCGTGGTACTAGATTTATTGAAAAAAAGCATGATAAATTTAAAGGTACAATATTAGTTAACAGCACACAGCAAGCAATGGCGTTGATATACCATGATCGCGCTGATATCACCATCACTAGCCGTGAAACAGGTAATAAAGCGTTATTGAAAAACAAGTTGTTTGCCAAGGTTGTTTTACCGCAATTCCCCCCATTAACGACCATTACTTTACATACCTACATTAACAAAAATAATCACCCCTACTTAGCGCAAGAGCTTAGTAAACAATTGGTTGCTATGAAATGTGATGGCTCATTTGAACGCTTAATTTCAAATCAATAACATTTTCTTTAACGTGATGTTTTGTCTTGTTCGATAAAAAATAAATGTTGGCTATTGCGTAAGTTTCCTGTGCTTTGTAGCCATTGCTCATCAATTATTTCTCTATTTAAAGCCGCTTGTAATATGCGGCTTTGGTATTGAGTCCAGTAAAAAATAGTGGCAGCTTGGTGACAATCATTATTTGGGTATAAATCACTGCGCGTTTCATTTAGCTCATTAATAATGTCGCTAATCACCTTATCTTTAAGTTCGTCTTCAATTTTTCGTTTGAAACGGGTAAAGCGCTTCGCTTTAACTAATTGCCAGATTAGCCATGCTAAAGAAGCTAGTGCAAGTACTGCGATAATTTGCATTTGTGTTCTCTAAAAATAACGATAGAAGAATAATAACAATTTTTGCCGATAAAATATCTGATCTGCTGCATTTTATTCATTATTAGGGTTTAAACTGAGCGCCTTCATGCATTAATAATTTAGCTTTCAAACCTAAAGCACCTGCGTAACCGGTTAATTTACCATTGCTGCCAATCACTCGATGACAGGGCACAATTAGCCCTATGGGGTTGGCGCCATTGGCACTGCCTACTGCTCTTACCGCTTTTTCATTGTTGATTTCTTTAGCTAACCAAGTATAAGTTTTGGTATCACCTTGTTTAATGCTGCAAAGAGCCCGCCATACTTTTTGCTGAAAAGGTGTTCCTTGCGGAGCTAATAGCAAGTCAAAAACTTTCCTTTCACCCTTAAAGTATTCTGTTAATTGCTGACAAACAAGTTTGAATTTATCTGGACGTTTTTGATGTGCTGCGGGCTGGATAAATTCTTTTTTACCTTCCATAAAGGTGAGCGAGGTTAAGCCTTGCTCATTTGCGGTTAGCGCTATTTCACCCAATGGCGAATTATAAAAAGTGTAATACATGTTAAATCTCAAAAATCATTCTATAAATTACTCATTACAATGACACTATTTCGCTATTTTTTAAATAATCAGGCAATCATTTTAACAATTCGTCAGCGTTTTTTAACAATACGTAAGCGATTAAGGTAACCACTGACATATAGTTAAAAGTGAAATTAACAAATACAAAAACAAGAGAAAAAATAAAATGTACTTTACTCAGGTTTACACCGCATTAACCACATTTCAAACCAGTTTGATTTCGCTTAATAGCCGTTATGATCGTTATGCGCATGGTTATCATCACGCGTTAACTGAAAATGAAGTGAAAGGTTTTAATATTTTAAAGCTTTACTGCTTCTTTTTCAGGCGGAAAGTTTGCTAATAAGCGTTTAACTGTTGTCTGAACGGCGTGATTTTTTTGTGTCATTGAAAAATCATTATTCGACTCATAACTATCACTTCCATGCCAAATGGCTTGATTTTTATCACTTATATCAATGATTATTTTAGTTACCAGACCTGCCTCACTACTAATAGGCACACTAGTAGCAATACCAATACTTGAATGACTGCCTATTCTTGCCGTACCAAAACCAATGCTAAACGATGAATTGCTCTGTTTTTCTTGTTGGCTAAAACTCACCTTTATGGTTAAGTCTGCGCTGTAATTATCAATGAAGTTATGCTTAGTTAAACCTTTGGCAATTAAGGTGGCATCAATTGCTGTTTGAATTCGGTTTATCATAATAGGGTTGGCATCAATAGAGGTATCAGTTTCAGGACTATATTGATAACTGGTCAATAGTTGAAAGTTTGTCTTGGGATTAAAATCAATATGAGTCGTTGGCTTAACACTACAAGCCGTTAATAAGGTGAGTAAAAGGGAAATAATAACACGCTGTTTCATAAACGAGACCAAATAGATTGCCTTAAAAAATCATCATAGCGCTAATATGTTATTTTATAAACCTAACTTTGTTAAATTACTTTTTGTTGTTGTTAACATCTTGTTAAATATATTTATTACGGTTGACTTTTAGTTTTAACACGCCTTAAATGGGAGTATATACCCAAGCCACTTCAAGATGCGAGTTTCAGGTCGACTGAGAAAATCATGATCAAGGCGCATCTTTTTATTAATGGTTGCTCCCTTAAAAAATGATGCAACGATGAGCAAGTTTTGCTCAGTCGTCCCCGTAGTGCTGGTTTAGAAACGTTTTATGCTGCGTTATTGATTTTGACAAGGACGCTACACGGATGTAGCTTTTTAGAGAATGCAGGAGCATATTCTCCTGAATAACCATTCTCTTCAATCAATGCCTTGCCTAAAAACGTTTCTAATTCCAGCTGAATCCTGCATCTTGAGGTGGTTTGGGTATTAAGGATAAGAATTTACCGTTTCAATGAGTAGCATTAATGAATAAAGCAGTTGAAATCAATGACAAACTGACTAAACGATTATTACTCTACATATTATTATGTAGTGCTGTCGTTTCTGTGTGCTCAACACTGGTTCAGCTATACTCATTTTTCCATGATGATTTAACGTTATTAGAACAACGTTTTGATAATATAGAAAAAAGCTACATCCCTTCTATTGCAAGTAGTTTATGGGACTTTAATAAACCACTGGTTGCTCAACAAATTCAGGGGATTGTCGATTTACCTGACATTGGATTGGTTAGGGTTGAGAACGATTTTGATTACCAAGCACAATTTGGCAACACAGAAATTGTCGCTGAAAAATTTGTTGAGTTCCCTATTGTTTTCGATGGAAAAAGTGTCGGTAAATTACTTGTTTATGCCGATTACCAAGATATTTACCAACGTTTATGGCAACAAGCCGGTTTTATTCTTACTTCAGAATTTATTAAAATATTTATCATCGCATTTTTTATTATCGCCATCGTTGATAAATTAATTACGCGACACTTATTTCAAATTACCCGTTACGCCCAAGAATTAGCAAGTCATAATTTAGATGAAGAGCTTATTTTGTTTAATCGCCACAAATCTGAGGATGAACTCGATTATTTAGTTAATGCAATCAATAGTATGCGGGTTAAGCTTCAAGATGAAATTATTAAGCTAGAAAGTGCCGAAAATGCTCTGCTAGTACTCAATGGTGAGTTAGAAGTTAAAGTACATGACAGAACAGCAAAATTAGAAGACAGTAATAAACAGTTGCAAACCTCACTTGATAATTTAACACTCGCTCAAGAGCAATTGGTGCAGTCTGAAAAAATGGCTTCGCTTGGGCAGTTAGTTGCCGGAGTTGCTCACGAAGTTAATACCCCTTTAGGCATTTGTGTTACCTCTATTACTGCCTTGAAAGAGAAAGTTGATGAATTACAAAAAGCGCTTGACTCACAAGAGTTAACTAAATCGTTCCTAACCGATACGTTAAGTTTATTGCTTGAATATGAGCAAATTATTGAGCGCAGTCTGAATAAATCAGTAGAGTTAATTCGTAGCTTTAAATCTGTTGCGGTTGAGCAACACACTGACCCAGAAATGAATATTAACTTACATCAACATGTTTATGATGTGGTAAATACGGTAAAAACACTCTTTAAACATAAAAAATATCACATCAGTATTGAGGTAGATGAAAACTTTACTTTAGTCACTTATCCTAGTGCTTGGAACCAAATTTTAACTAACTTTTTAATGAATTCTCATATTCACGGTTTTGAAGATCGTCGTGAAGGAGAAATTTCTATAAAGTTTACCCAAAGTAATGGTTATTTAACGTTAGTATATTGTGATAATGGTAAAGGCATAGCTGATGGCTTTAAAAAACGCATATTTGATCCTTTTGTAACCACTAAACGTGGGCAAGGCGGCTCTGGTTTAGGTTTGAACATTGTTTTTAATCTAGTGAATGCTAAATTAGGTGGCACCATTAAGTCAGTAGACGCAGAAAAAGGCGTTTGTTTTAAAGTGAAAGTACCCATCGCTGCAACAAAAGAAAAAATCATTAGTTAATGGTAAGTCACTTGCAGGTATGTTTTTTTGCTATTTTATTCTGGTTGTAACAACCAGACAATATTGACTTCTATCCGTTAAATCTATAGTATTCCCGCGCTTTAAAATCTAATATCACCTAAGCTTATAAAGCTTAGGTGACTTCTTGCTATTAACTTTATGAGTGCCCTTTATTTGAGGCGTTCAATATAATCAACGAGATAACAATGTTTGAATTACACGCCAGTAAAGTATCGAATCTAAGAAATGATGTTTTATCAGGCTTAACTGTCGCTTTAGCTTTAGTTCCTGAAGCTGTTGCTTTTGCTTTTGTTGCTGGTGTCGAGCCTTTAGTTGGCTTATATGCAGCCTTTATGGTCGGTTTAATTACCGCCATATTTGGTGGTCGTCCAGGCATGATTTCTGGTGCAACAGGGGCTATGGCTGTTGTTATGGTGAGTTTAGTTGCTATTCATGGCGTTGAGTACCTTTTTGCCACGGTTGTGCTCACAGGGCTATTACAAATAATAGCTGGGTTGTTTAAATTGGGTAAATTTATTCGTTTAGTGCCTCATCCAGTCATGCTAGGTTTTGTTAATGGTTTGGCTATTGTTATTTTCTTAGCTCAGTTAGGGCAATTTAAAGTAACTAATAGTGCTGGCGAGCTTACATGGTTGCAAAGCACACCTATGATGATCATGGTAGGACTTATTTTCTTAACCATGGCTATTATTCATTTGCTACCAAAGTTAACCAAGGCGGTTCCATCATCGTTAGTTGCCATTGTTGTGGTGACTTTATTAGTACAAAGTTTAGGGCTTGATACCCGTACTGTTGTTGACTTTCTTCGTGATATGACTAACGATCCCGCGGCATCTATTGCCGGTGGTTTACCTCAGTTTTCTATTCCTAATGTCCCTTTTGACCTTGAAACATTAAAAGTTATCTTCCCTTTTGCCATAGTACTTGCTGCAATTGGTTTAATTGAGTCATTATTAACCTTAACGTTAATTGACGAGTTAACAGGCACCCGTGGTCGAGGCAATAAAGAGTGTATTGCTCAAGGCGCCGCAAATACTGTTACCGGATTTTTTGGAGGTATGGGTGGTTGTGCCATGATTGGACAGTCAATGATCAATGTTAACTCTGGTGGACGTGGTCGAGCATCAGGAATCACTGCTGCATTAGCATTACTTGGCTTTATTTTATTTGCCTCAGGTTTAATTGAAATGATCCCCTTGGCGGCATTGGTTGGTGTAATGTTTATTGTCGTTATCGGCACCTTTGAGTGGTCTAGTTTTCGTATTTTAAGTAAAGTCCCTAAAGCGGATGCTTTCGTTATTATTCTAGTGTCAGGTGTTACTGTTGCTACTGATTTAGCGCTTGCGGTTATCGTTGGTGTCATTGTTTCAGCGTTAGTTTTTGCATGGGAGCATGCCAAACATATAAACGTAAGTCGTAGTAGCGATAAAAAAGGCTCAACTATTTATGAAGTAACGGGACCAATTTTCTTTGGCTCAGTGACTACTTTTTTAGAACAGTTTGATATTGAAAAAGACAGTGATGATGTCATTATTGAGTTCAAACGCTCACGTGTTGCTGATCATTCTGCCATTGAAGCTATTGATACACTAGCAGAGCGTTATTTAGCAAAAGGTAAAACATTACATTTAAAACATTTAAATCAAGAGTGTAAGCAGTTATTGAAAAAAGCAGGTAATCTAGTGGAAGTTAACGTGATAGAAGATCCCGATTACCATATTGCTACAGATAAGCTAGAGTAAAAGTTGTTGTTTGTGTAAGGTCATATAATTTATGCAATTAGAGTTTTTTGATGTTCCCAGCCCTTGTGTAGGCGTATGTCAGTCTAATGTTAAAGGTTATTGCCTTGGCTGTATGCGCACGCGTGATGAAAGGCAAAATTGGATTAATTTTGATAATGACAATAAGCAAAAAGTAATTAAACGTTGTATTCAAAGAAAAAAACGTCAAAAAAATAAAGAGCTAAATAAAATAGATAAAACTGTAGTTGACCAAGAACAACCTCACGTAGAACAACCCTCACTCTTAGACCCACCCAGTAAACCTAAATTAACGCAGGATAGTGATTTAGACTTTGGTGATTTTGAGTTATAACTTTAGCTATTTTTGTCTTTTAAAAACATAAGCAAAAGTGAAAAAAAACGGTTGCTAGCTAGAGAAATTCTAGCTATTATACGCGCTCTTTGAAGCATTGTTTTTTGATAAATGCCTGTTTTAAAAATGCCCCGATAGCTCAGTTGGTAGAGCAGAGGATTGAAAATCCTCGTGTCCCTGGTTCAATTCCGGGTCGGGGCACCATTTAATTCTCCTAGGAAATCAAAAACGCTACAAATAGAAACCATTGTAGCAGGTGGTTTTTATTTGTTAATCTGTGCTGTATTTATTAATAATGAAATCTTGCAGCAAATATAACTAAATCACCGTTAACGCTTTTATAAATTAACCGATGTTCTCTGTCTATTCTACGTGAGTAATAACCTTTTAAATTACTGGTTAGCCTCTCAGGTTTACCAATACCACTATGTAATGACACTTGTGCAGCTTCGATAAGCTCATTTAACTTAGTAAACTTTGCTTGATCAGTGGTGCGCCAGTATTGATAATCTTGCCAACCGTTTTTGGTAAAGACTAATTTTCGTTTATCTACCTGGCTATCAAGGCTATCAAGCTTCTTTTTTATATTCGCCATTATCACTACTTTCAGCTGTTATTGTGCTGCCTTGCTCAAACTGTGCTATAGACTCCATCAAGTGAAAGGCATTGTTAGGTGAGCTTAATAAATACATAGTTTCTTGCATACTATCAAAATCGACTTTACTCATCATAACGACATCTGCTGTCTTGTTAGTAATTACCATTGGTTCATGGTGTGTTGATACAAACTGTATGGCGGCTTTAAAGTTAGCCCTAGTTTCACTTAATGTTTGCACTTGCATAGTAGCTACCTCATAAATTGAATTGTTAGTACAGTATATTACAATATATAGTACAACTCTAGTTGCTATTGCTAAACATCTTTTTATTTTTCAGGGTTAAAGCTGTTATACAGCTCAAATATAAAAACGTAAATCGTAGAATATTTGACAAATGGTGACTCAATGGATGTCTAATAGTTAATCTCTTCGTTTGCCCTGCCATTCATTTTATAGCATTGACACCTTGTTGTGGATAAGCTTTAATCAATAATTATGCTCTATTTGCACAAGGGCACAAGTAATGAGAAAAATAAAGTTTTTGGCTTTAATTCTAACTATATTAATAGTAAATACAGTGGTGCAATATTGAGGAAAAATGAGTATACAACTGAGTGCTAGAGGAGGAGATTTCCTACAGGTTGTGAATACACCAAGCATTTCAGTAGTATTCGTGAAATTAGGAGGGTGTTCAGTAATTGTTATTCTAAAACATCTATTGTTTAATCATTTACAAAGTTAACTTAGTGAATGAAATAGATTGCTACCAACTTTGGTTATATAGTACTTTTGCTTTGGGCTTCTTGGCGAATTAGGCTCTGTCATTGCTATCAGTTTTGCTTCTATGGCTGGTGTAATGTAGTTCTTTTGAAAAGTTGGTCGATGCTTTAATGCTAAACCACTCATAATCATTGCAAGTTTTTGCGGTTCATTATTATTTAGCCAGCTCAATAGGGATTTAACTTGATCGCTTACTTGCACTGTTGCTTGCTCGCTTTGCTCAGAGATTGCTTCATGCATAGCGCAATGTAATGCTTTGAGCATGAAGAGTATAAATACCGTTGAGTCACTGGATTTATCTGACGCAGACAATGCTTGATAATATTCATTTTGTTGATCTTTAATGACGGTCTCAACAGGTAGATAAGCAAATATAGGGTGCCACTGGCTAAGATATAAGCTTTGCCACAGCCGCCCCATTCTGCCATTACCATCAGAGAAGGGATGGATAAATTCAAATTCATAATGAAAAACACAACTGCCCGCATTCCGCACGAAATTAAAAAATAAAAATAATTAAAATCCAACCAAAAATCCACAAGCTCACTTGAAAGTGAATGGTCAATAGATCAAACCGCTATGGTCAATAGATCACAGAAACTATGGTCGA
>JAESPR010000064.1 GCA_016765685.1 Colwellia sp.
CAGCAAGGGCACATGTATTGACGACGAATATGGTTCAATACCGTGATTTTTGCTGGAATGTAGTCCAGTTGTTTATGACATTCATCACCAAAATGCCTTAACGCTTGCTTGTCATGTGGGCAAAACTTTTCATCTTCCGGTAAATCATGAATGATATCGGTTACCGGTAGATTGTCAGGAATTGACGGACGTTTCTTTTTACGTTGATGAGCAGGGACTTGTGTATGGGTTTCTTCTATCTCATCGTCACCACTCAGTAACTCGGCTTCATCGAACAGCCCTAATTGATTGGGTGACCACTTTTCACTCGATGCGCCAAAGCGTTGCTGTGTCATATAGCGAATGTATTCTTCTAACGTGGTAATTTTATCTGATTTTTTATCAAGCAACGCGTCTTTTTTAAGGAGTGACTTATCTTTATTCACCAGTAATTTTTCTTTATCATCAAGCACAATTTTTTGCTCAGACAACTGAGTTTCAAGTGCTAAAACACGCTGTGTTAACTGCTTGTTTTGATAAGTAAGTGGATGATTTTTCATGGCAATATTATAACAAAAAAACGTTAGAAAGCCGAGTCAAACGGGATGTTTTTATGAGGTTTTATCGCACTGATATCAACACCACGAAGCAACCAATGTAATTGCTCTTCATCGATTTTTATACAGGTGTGTTCATGCTTTTTAGGCCAGTTGAATTTATCTTTTTCAAGACGTTTATACCATAAACAAAAACCGGTGTTATCCCAATAAAGCAGTTTCAACTTGCTGCGCTGTTTAGAGCAAAAAACAAATAAAGCACCCGAGCTTAATGATTGCTTCATGGTTAATTCTACAATCGCAGCTAAACCATCTATTTGTTTTCTAAAATCAACCGGCTCTCGGTGTAAGTAAACGGCCTGTGGGTTAATAAACATTTTCATGCTAATTGCTCCACTAAGTTAGCTAGCCAGTGCGATGAAGTTTGACCATCTAGTGTCATATTTACTTTACCGACCTTTAGGACAATGACATGAGGTGCGGTCTCAATCGTATCTGGCTCCATGAGCTGAACTTGTGAAAAGGGCGATGGCTCAAGCGCCACAGAGCTATTGTTTAATATCGCCTTGTGTTTATAGAAAGAGGAAGTTGATATACGTTGTTCAAGACAAAAGTCTTTAATTGATAAGCCACTGTTGTTTTGAGTTTGAAACAGGGTTAGCCATTGTTGTTGGGTTCGTCGCATGGTGATCTCCTTAAAAAGTTAAAGTGATCATACGCAAATGTTGTTTATGAAGGAATTAGGGGGTTGGTTAGGAGCTTACTTAAGGAACACCATAAATATGAGTAAGTTCATTAATAAAAATGTAATAAATATTATTTTTATTGCATTTTTTTATTCAGCAATTTTGGCACCTACATCTGCCAGAAGCAGAAGCTTATTTTGAAAAACGGCAACGTTGGATAAAACGACGGAAGCATTTGGCTTTGATTGAGAAGTCCTTTATGAAAATATAAATCGTGTTTCTGGGTATATAGCCTTGAGAAAGCTTGAGCCGTATGCGGGGAAACTCGCACGTACGGTTCTTAGGAGGGCGATGGCTGCTAACAGTCATCGCCTATCCGACCGTCTATAGCATCAAGCTGCTGATTGAAGTGTCAGCTTATTTAGACAGGATTTTTCAGTTTTATAATTTGTATTTTTCTACTAGCTTGCTCAGAACGTTAGCCGATATATCCGCTTGATCGATTTTGCTATAAATAGTAAGTAAAACGGTACTACCTTCATGTTTTACATACTAAACCACACGGTAGCCACCTCGTTTACCTTTGTTGCTATCGCTATTTTTTACTCTTACTTTATAAAGGGTTGCGCCTGTTCCTGTGATCTGAACGCCCAGTGTCTCACCCTTAGCGAGACCCGCTAACAAATTAGAGAGGTCGCCTTTGATCCGACGATATTTTTTTCTTAATATCCGTATGTTGCGCTTAAATTCTGTCGCATACTCAAGTTTGATATTAGTCGGCATCAATACCGCCCCACAAGGTACTAATCTCGTGTGTTTCACCTGACAGTGTTTCTTTTAACGCTTGCTCTACGCTATCAGATGGTGATGGTAAGCTGACACTTTCACGGAAGGTGTGAACTATGTTTAATAATGCCCCTAAATATTCTTTGGGGGTTTGATCTGTTTCTTGATGCAATGCTTGTGTATAATCAGTTGTGGGCATAAGGAATCTCCTTTTATTTGTCGTTAATGTTTTACTAAGTATACGCATTTTATCCTTTTTCTCACTAACGCCTAATGACTATTTGTTACTTTGATCTCATCCATATATTCATCCTTGATCAAAACAACATAAGCTTGCTATTGCTCACCTAAACGCTACCAAGCGTAAATGAGCATGATGTTTTTAAAGGCATCATGCTCACGAATAAAACAATAAAGATTACATTGATGCTTACAAAATACTTTCTAGGGTCAATTCCATCATATCTTTGAAAGTATTTTCACGTTCATCGGCCGTGGTTTGCTCGCCAGTTTTAATGTGATCGGACACCGTTAATACCGTTAAGGCTTTTTTTCCGTATTCTGCAGCAACCCCGTATAAACCAGCGGCTTCCATTTCAACGGCTAAAATACCGTATTTTTCCATTTGAGCAAACATTTCTGGTTGCGGAGTATAGAATAAATCGGCGGTAAAAATGTTACCAACGTGTACCTTTTTATTAAGACGTTCAGCTGTTTTTACTACACTATAGAGCAACGAGAAATCGGCAGTTGCAGCAAAATCACACTGATTTAAACGCATTCGATTAACGTTAGAGTCAGTGCTAGCGGCCATGCCAATAATGATGTCGCGAATTTTAATATCGTCACGTACCGCGCCACACGAACCTATGCGGATAATATTTTCCACGCCAAAATCTTTGTATAACTCGGTTGCATAAATTGAAATTGAGGGTACGCCCATACCTGAGCCCATAACAGAGATTTTTTTGCCTTTATAAGTGCCCGTATAACCAAGCATGTTACGAACTTTGGTGATGCATTTCGCATCATCTAAAAAATTATCAGCGATAAATTTAGCTCTTAACGGATCGCCAGGCATTAATACGGTTTCGGCGAAATCGCCTAGGTTTGCAGAAATATGAGGTGTGCTCATGAAATGTCCCTTGTTTAACTATTTAATAAAATAAGTAAATAAATGTACCAGCAAGTTTTTAGCCTGAAATCTTATCGACGCTTTGTCGTAGATCAAGAACAGCTATCAAGGGTGTTTTACTGCCTAAATTCGGATAATAAGTGCAATTATCCAGTTGATAATATCAACTAGATCATAAAAATTAAACTCTTTTGTATCAAATAGCGTTTTCTAGCAGTGCCTTTTTATCACTGTTCGATAAAAAACAAACATCAAGCGCATTTTTCTGCAGTTGTTTAATGTCGTTATCGCTAAGTTTTAATACTTGTTGTGCTACCTCGTATTCATTTTTTATTTCGATACCTTGCACAGCCGGATCGTCGGTATTCAAACAAGCTTTAATACCCCACTCAAGAAAAACCTTTAGTGGATGTTGACTTAAATCGGTGACGGTTCCGGTTTGAAAGTTTGAGGTAAGGCACGATTCAATGGCGATATTATTATTAACCATATAATCCATTAACTTTTCATCTTCACACGTTGCTACACCATGGCCAATACGCGTTGCGCCTAATTCATTAATCGCTTGCCAAACGCTTTTTGCGCCACCAGCTTCTCCGGCATGCACGGTTATTTGCAAACCAGCATTACGTGCTTGTTTGAAATGTTCGACAAATAGTTCACCGGGAAAATTGTATTCATCACCCGCTAAATCAATAGCAATTAAATGCGCTTTATGAGTAAGTAGGGCATCTAATTCAAATTGACACTGTTCAACGCCAAAAGTGCGACTTAAAATGCCAATAAGACCAATTTTTATATCAAAGGTTTTAATGCCACTATTAACCCCATCTATTACCGCAGCAACCACATCCGCAATAGGCAAGTTATGATTCATTGACATGTAATAAGGAGAAAAACGCAATTCGGCATAGTGTAAGCCCGCATTAAATGCATCTTCAACATTTTCAAAAGCAATACGTTTTACATCATCAAGCGATTTCAAAACAGCAACGCCCCAATCTAATTTTTTTAAGAACGCCAGTAAATCACTCTCACTATGCTGTATTTGCACATAAGGTATAAAATCATCAAACGTTGCTGTTGGTAGGGCAATACTATTTTTTTCTGCTAGTTGCCATATGGTTGCAGGGCGGATGTTACCGTCTAAATGTCGATGTAGATCAATTAGCGGTAAAGCGCTATATGTCATATTCCTAAGTCCTTAAGGTAATTTTAGTTGTTGGTAATTATATAACCAATATCAGTTATCTTCATAGAAATATACTAGCATTAGCCCCTTAACACTGTTAAGTTGGCTTCGGGATTATTCATTTAGGCGTCTAGACGTATTAAATTTGTAAAGTTATAGCAAAAAACTCATCTTGAGAAATTGAATAGAGAAAAAAACATGTATCAAACTGACGATGTACGCATCAATAAAATCAAAGACCTATTACCTCCTATCGCCTTACTGGAAAGATTTCCAGCGTCAGAGCAAGCTACAAAGTCGGTCGTTTCTGGCCGTGTTGCCATTCACAATATATTTAATAATAAAGATGACCGCTTATTGGTGGTTATTGGTCCTTGCTCTATTCATGACCCAAAAGCTGCCCTTGAATATGCTCAGCGTTTGGTAGCATTGCGTACAAAATATAAAAACAGTTTAGAAATTGTGATGCGAGTTTATTTTGAAAAACCACGCACCACGGTAGGCTGGAAAGGTTTGATCAACGATCCCTTTATGGATAATAGTTTCAAACTTAATGATGGTTTACGTATTGGCAGAAAATTATTACTCGACATTAACGAGTTAGGACTGCCTACGGCCGGTGAATTTTTAGATATGATCACCCCGCAATATATGGCTGACTTTATGTGCTGGGGCGCCATTGGCGCACGTACTACTGAATCACAAGTACATCGCGAATTAGCTTCAGGGCTTTCTTGTCCGGTTGGTTTTAAAAACGGCACAGATGGTACTATTAAAATTGCTATTGATGCTATTGGCTCTGCCGCAGCTTCACATCACTTTTTATCAGTTACCAAGTTTGGTCATGCCGCCATTGTAGAAACAACCGGTAATAGTGACTGCCATATTATTTTACGTGGTGGTAAAACCACTAATTTTGATGCGATAAGTGTTCAAGAAGTCACTGCACAGCTTGATGTTAGTGGTTTAAACACTAAAATAATGATTGATTTTAGCCATGCTAATTCAAGTAAAAAATTTGAAAACCAACTAGTCGTTTCAACCGATGTTAGCGGACAAATTAGCCAAGGCAATAATAATATTTTTGGTGTGATGGTGGAAAGTCATTTAGTTGAAGGTAATCAAAAGCTTATTAATGGTAAAGCAGCGGTTTATGGTCAAAGTGTTACCGATGCTTGCATTGGTTGGAATGATACAGAAACCTTATTAGCACAGCTAAGTGATGCGGTGTTAAGCAGAAGAAGTTTGTAGCCGCTGTGCCGCTTACGTTGTGCGATTAAAGTACTTTACTACTAATAACGTGTAAAGCATGTTACAACGTCTACTTGGAATGAATAATTTAAGTAGACGTTTTTTATGCAAGAAACCATTGATGCCATTTTACAGCAAATAGAATCTGTGGTGTTAGGCAAACCACACGAGTGTCGTTTAGCCCTTGCTTGTATACTCGCCCAAGGGCATTTGTTAATTGAAGACTTGCCCGGCATGGGCAAAACCACCTTAGCGCATACATTAGCTGAAACCTTAAACTTAAGTTATCAACGTACGCAATTTACCAGTGATTTACTGCCCGCTGATGTTGTTGGTATTTCTATCTTCAACACCAACAACCAAACATTTGAACTGCATAAAGGGCCTATTTTTAACCAGGTGGTCTTAGCCGATGAAATTAATCGTGCTAGTCCTAAAACACAAAGTGCATTGCTTGAAGCGATGGAAGAAAAACAAGTCAGTATAGATGGCACTACTCACCCATTACCTAAACCATTTTTTGTCATCGCTACGCAAAATCCCTTATTTCATGCGGGCACTTACCCGTTACCCGAATCTCAGCTTGATCGTTTTATGATGCGTATTTCCTTAGGTTTTCCCGATGTTGAAGCAGAAAAACAAATCTTATTATCGCCAATACAACAAAGCAGGAATGGTGGTGGAGCAGCAAAAAAAAATCGCACTGAAAGTTTAATTGCTATGCAAAATGCAATTGAGCAAGTTCATGTTTCTGAAACTATAATTGAATACATTATTGCACTTTGTCATGTCAGTCGAGGGCAAAATAATACCGCTAAGATGAACGAAACGGAAAACAGCCTAAGCTGTAAACCTCTATCACCTCGTGCTGGCAAGTCACTGCTTGGGGCGGCTAAAGCTTGGGCATTTATTGATAACCGAGACTATTTATTGCCCGATGATGTCAAAGCGGTATTTCATGCGGTATGCGAGCATAGGTTAGAGTTAACGATGCAAGAACAACACACAACCATCACAATTAGCGAGCAAATATTGCGTGTTGTTGATGTTTTGAACCCTTTAAACCGTTAATTTTAATCGCTTTTACCAATGAACTTGTTTAGCTCAATACTTAGTAAAAAAACACAAACAACCAAAACATTGTTAAAGAAGCATGTCAATCGTTGGCTTAGCAGGCGAGTACCGAGTAATTTTCGACATAAATTATCAAACCGAAATATTTTTATTATGCCAACTCGGTTTGGTTTTGCGTATTTGTTATTCGATATTTTATTGTTTTTGCTCGGTACAAATTATCAAAATAACATCATTTTATTACTAAGCTATTTATTAGCGAGTTTGTTCATCACGGTGATGATGCATAGTTTTTATAATTTTTCGCAACTCATTTTTTCATCCTCAGCAAAACAATTTACTTTTGCAAAACAACTTGCTTATTTCCCTATTAACATTCACGTAGATAAAGCTCGTTTTGATCTTAATTTTCATTTTGTTGAGCAAGGGTCTTTATTACACACTATTACCTTAGAACGGTGTGGCTCGGGTGAAAGCAAAGTATTGTTACCTTTTCTGGCTAACCATCGTGGCGTTTTCAATGTAGGTAGAGTTAAAGTGTTTAGTGAATATTCGCTCGGGCTTTTCATTACTTGGACGATGTTAGACTTCTCTCATCAGTTGGTGGTTTTTCCACAGCAGAAAAAATTTAACAGCAATCATCATTATTTAACCGGGCTGGATGAGCAAGGAACCAATATATCTCAGCAAACTTCTCTGGGTGTTGATGACTTTGACGAATTAAAAAATTATGTTGCTGGCGAGTCTCCGGCCAGAATTGCATGGAAGCAACTAGCGCGTGGTCAAGGAAAATTGAGTAAACATTATCAAAATCAGCAGGGTAGTTTACTGTGGTTAAAGTTAACTGATATGCCAAGTAGTGATATAGAAACGAAATTGAGTTTTTTATGTTTTTTAATCTTGGAATATAGTAGCCGTGAGCTCGAATTTGGTTTGTTGCTAGACTTAGCTAGTCATAACTTACAAACCGTGAAGATAATGCCAAATTGCGGTTATCAACATCAACAAAATTGCTTAATTACGTTAGCTGAGCTCAAATTTAACGTGGTTGGATAATTTATGATCTCAAAAACAAGGATAAATCATCATAAAAAATCAGGGAAGTTTAACTTAACATATAGAAATACGTGGTTGTTATGGTGTTGTCAAATAATCAACATTGCCAGTTTATCGTTAGCTATTAGCTCGTGGATGTTAGCTATCTTAGCGCTGTGTTTATGTTGGCAAGCTTTGCTTATTAACGTTAAATTTAATAACAAAGAAAAAACGCTGTTCTCACCTATTTTGTTGACTACTTTTGCCCTGAGTGGCTGTGTTGCTATTGCTATAACGGCAAGCAGCCTTGGCGTACTATTAAGTATGGTGCATTTACTTGCATTTGCCTATTCGCTAAAAGCTTTTGAAATTAAACAACGAAAAGACTTCTATCAACTTATATTACTTGGTTTGTTTTTGTTAGCATCGTCCTTAATTTTCAAACAAAGCCTAGTTTTTTCAATTTTTATTATCTTAGCCCTCATACTCAACTTAGTGTCTTTACAGCAAGTTTTCTCGCCCAACAAATCATTATGGGCATCGACTAAAACAGTCACACTGTTGTTATTGCAGAGTTCGTTACTTGCCATTGTTTTGTTTGTTATTTTTCCGCGCTTATCACCCTTTTGGCAAGTACCTAACGCAAAGTCAGCACAAACAGGGCTCAGTGATGAAGTAAGTCCGGGAGATATTGCTAACTTAGCGTTATCAAGTGATTTAGCTTTTAGAGTTGACTTTAAAGGCAGTAAAATACCCCGTTATTCTCAGTTGTATTGGCGAGCAATGACGTTAGAACAATATGATGGTCGGAAATGGTTTCGTACAAAAACAAATAAAAAAAACAATCTATCAAAACAACCATTTAAACCACTAATAACGGGTGAAAGCATTGATTACGATGTTATTGTTGAGCCAAATTATCAATTTTGGTTATTTGGGCTAACTGTTGCAACCACCACTGATCCCAGTTTGGTGTTAAAGCAAGACTACACTATTCAAAGTCGTAATGTGTTAAGTCAAATAAGTCATTATAAATTAAAAAGCTATTTACAAGCCCCATTAGAACCAATCATTAGTGATGAAAGTAAACAACGCAATTTGACCATTAACCTAGGCAGTAATCCGAGATTAGAAAAACTAGCGTTAACGTTAAAACAAAAATTTCCTAACCCAGTTGACAGATCGAAAGCGGTATTAACATTTTTTAGAGAGGAACAATATTTTTATACCCTAAAACCACCGCTATTGATCAATAATAGTTTAGATCAATTCTTCTTTGATACCAAAGCCGGTTTTTGTGTTCATTATGCTAGCACATATGCTTATTTAATGCGGGCAGCCGGTATTCCAGCTCGGGTTGTTACCGGTTACTTAGGTGGTGAATATAATGCTAGCTCGGTACCAAACTCAAGCCAATTAACACCGCAGGGCGGACACTTAAGCGTTTATCAGTATGATGCTCACGCATGGGCTGAAATTTGGTTAGCAGGTATTGGCTGGCAAAGAGTTGATCCAACCGCAGCCGTTGACCCTCAACGAGTAGAAAGTGGCTGGTCAAATGCATTATTAGCCCAACAGTCGTTGCTTAATAATGATTTTGTTGGTTTATATCAACTTAAAAATATTGCTTGGTTAAATGCGTTAAGACTGCAATTAGATGCCCTTGATTACCAATGGACACGTTGGGTGTTGGGGTATTCAAATCAGCAACAATACGATTTGTTAACACGGTGGTTTGGTAACAACATGCCATGGAAAACTGGAGCGATTGTTTTATTGTCACTTATCATCATGATGATTTTGATAACGTTAATTTACCGTATTAATTTTAAGAAGTTAAGACGTAAAAAAGTTAGCCCTTGGTTACAGTATTATCAACAAACATTAGAGAAGTTGACTAAAAAAGGACTGATCAAACCTATGAATATGACACCGTCATGTTTTGCTCAACAAGTAGCGCTGAAATTTCCTAAATTATCAAAGGATTTTTTTGAGTTAACAAAGAATTTTGAATGTTTGTCGTATCAAAATCTAAGTATATCCGAACAGGAAATTTTGCTAGTACGCTTACACAATAATTACCTAAAGATAAAATCTAATCTTGACTAAGTGAAACGCTTTTCTATTAATTAATTCTTTACAAATAACCCACAAATATTTAATATTCGCCCGTCTTTATAGTCAGTGTTTTTTAGTCTACAGATTGGAAGCAAATTGAACAAAAAATATACGCTTACTCAGTCTTTTAGAGTGAAATCACTGCTTCATTTTAAAAAAATTATAGTTTTGTTACTTTTACACTTGTGGAATATAGTTTGATGCCAAGGAAGCCATATTTTAATACTTTGCACAAACAAATGCTGTTATGTGCACTTCTTTGCACATCTTCTAGCTTGATAGCACAAGAAAACATTCTGAACATTAGTAATAACGTACTGTTTGAACCCGCGATAACCGAAGCGGATATTGCTAGTTATTACCCCGAAAAATACCCTGTCACTCGCTGGGAAAACCTGTCACCTAAAGCAGACTTTTATCAATCTCCTTACCAAATTTC
The DNA here is from genome assembly GCA_016765685.1 of Colwellia sp. GTDB lineage: Bacteria > Pseudomonadota > Gammaproteobacteria > Enterobacterales > Alteromonadaceae > Colwellia. The sequence continues at coordinate 10,253 of JAESPR010000064.1, forward strand.
ACTTTTTTCAGATAAAAATGGTGAAGACAGCGCGCGTTTATGGTCGCAAACCAAATCTATATTTGTCTACGGTTTTGGCGTTATTGGTGTAATAGCATTATTGCCAGCCGATATTTCTAAATGGGATAAAGAAGAAGGTATTTTTAATAAATGGACTGATAATGTGAGGATAGGGCCTGTATGGGATCGTGATAACTGGCCTTTAAACTATATTGGACATCCTTATTTTGGCGGTTTGTATTATCAAGTTGCTCGTAAATCTGGTTATCGTCAGTGGGATGCTTTTATTTATTCAGCTTTAATGTCTTCTTTTTATTGGGAGTATGGTATAGAGGCTTTTGCTGAAGTGCCCTCTATTCAAGACTTAATTGTTACGCCCGTACTTGGTTGGGCTTTTGGTGAGTGGGCATTTAACACCGAAATGGATATTCGAGCCGATAATGATACTATTTGGGGATCGTCTATTTTAGGAACTACCGCATTGGTATTTCTTGATCCTGTTGATAGTTTGAATGTCGGTATTAATACTTTGTTTGGTAAAGAAATAATTAAAGCTGGTACCGGTTATATCAGCGTTAAAGATATACCTACTGGGCCAAATGGCGAAACAGAAAACCAAATACAGCTCAATATATCATTACAGCTAGGTGATGGCGGTTATTATAATTCAAACAAACATAAGAGAAAAAAAGCAAAATCTGACCCAGTCGACACCGGCATTATCGGGCTTTCTTATGGGGTAGGGCAAGTGTATCTTGATAACAACTGGCAAGTTAATGATGATGTTGTGGTTGAGTATTCATTAGGTTTATATTTTTCTAAAACATTTTCTGGACGTGTTTCTTACTCAAAAAGTGAGTTGAATAGTGTCTTCTCGGCCAATAAAGTTAATTATGAAAACTATAGTTTAGATGGCCAATATTATTTTAATACGCAAAATAAGTTGCGACCTTATATCACTGCAGGTTTTGGTGAAATTATGTGGCAAAAAGATTATGACCAACAAACATTTCAAGTGAATGCCGGTACTGGTTTACATTACAAACTCACTAACAATTTTGCTATACAGCTTGATTGGCGCCATTATTACAGTCCAACAAAAAACACTGCTGAAGATAACATCGCAGCTCGTTTCATCTATTTACTTGGTGATGGTGAACGTTAATATTATTGATTACTTTGTAAACAAATATTAATAATGCTGAACGTTAATCGCAATTTTTCATAACTTGAGTTACGCTTAAATCATCCCTTTTTTACAAGTATCTTGGGAGAAGTCATGAAGTGTTTAGTTATTATTATTTTACTTTCTTTACCATTATTACTCTCATGTCAGAGCAATAATAGCTATAGCGTCACATCTAATACCTCAGTTAGCTCACTTTTTTTAAGTCAACATTTTCCTAAACCCACAACATTTGAAATAGAGTCAGAGCAAGAAATTTTTATGCTTGATGATGAAATGTTGGAGATGGTTGAAAAAAACTTAAAAAGTAATCTAAATATTAGAGAAAAATCTTTAAAATTGTTAAGGCAGATTTTTTCCGATGAAAAAAATTCTTTAAATTATTCAACTCATGCAAATCTTACTGCTCGGCAAACATATCATAGCCATAAAGCTAACTGCATGTCACTAACCATAATGGCCTATGCATTGGCAAAAGCTGCAAACTTAAATGTTGAATTTCAACAAATAGATGTTCCTGAATACTGGGTAAGAAATGGACAATACAACTTACTTACCGGCCATGTAAACCTATTGATTAAACCTGATGTTTACCATGATAGAAAGATCTTCTTTGGCAATGATAATGTTGAAATAGATTTTGACCCCTATGTTGTTAAACAAACTTTTCCTAAAAGAGTGATCGCGAAAAACACCGTTCTAGCTATGTTTTATAATAATAAAGGCGGGCAAGCTCTAGTTGATGAAACCTATAATATTGCTTATCAATATTTTAAAGCCGCGTTAATGTCTGATAAAAATTTCAGCCCAGCTTGGGGCAATTTAGCCATTCTCTATCGGTTAACTAATCATATTGACATTGCAGAGAAAACTTATCGGTATGCAATTCAAATTAATCCTAATAACTTAACTGCGCTAACAAATTTAGCAATTTTATTACGTAGTCAAAAAAACGATTTAGAGGCTGAAAAAATAGAAAGTAGGTTATTACTCAAAAGAAAAACCAACCCCTATTATTATGCGGTGTTAGCGGATGAGGCTTATTATAAATATGATTATTTACAAGCATTAAAATATTATAAAAAAGCGATTAAATTAAATAAAAAGATACATGAGCTGTATTTTGGCATGGCGAAAGTTTACTATCAAATGAATCGATTGCCTGAAGCAAAAAGAGCAATAAAAAGAGCATTAATACTAAATAAAACAAAATCTACTGAGTATCAATATATTGCGAAGTTGAATTTTTTAAAGGCAGAAACTACCAATTAAACATACCTTAGTTCTTATATTAATACTTTTACAAGGATGCTCATCGTTTGTCACGTCACCAACAAAAAAAGCTTTAGTAATAGCCCCTTTAGACTCGTTGCCAATAAAGAAGCTAAATATTCACTTGAAAATGTTAGCTTCAGACAATATGGCAGGTAGAAAGTTTGCTACGGCACAAAGTATCACCGCACAAAACTATATAATTTCATCATTACTTAAGAGTAATGTTCAGCCATTTCAAAACAAGTTTCACCATAGGTTTAAACACAAATCTTTATTTTCCACCAAGGAAGGTAGCAACATTATTGGTTATGTGAAAGGAGTAAGCGTTCCTAATCAATTTATTGTACTTAGTGCCCATTACGATCATTTAGGTAAAAAAGGTGCTCATATTTATAATGGTGCGGATGATAATGCTTCAGGCGTTGCCGCATTGCTTGTTTTTGGTGAAGTTATTGCCAAAAATCCTTTAAGACATAGCGTGATTTTTTTATTCACTGACGCAGAAGAAGTGAATTTACTTGGAGCGAAAGCCTTTATTCATCAACAAAAATTAATGTTAGCGCAGATTAGACTTAATATAAACATTGATATGATCGCGGGTAGTAAAAACACTTCGACATTACATTTTATTGAAAATAGACTTGAAAAAATACTACCAAAAAATAAAATTAACCCCTTAACCGTATTAGCTAGCAATTCAACCATTAAAATAAAACGTGACTTTAAAAGAAAAAACTATAAAAGTTTGAACCGAGTTAATTGGACAAATGCTAGTGATCATGGGCCTTTTAATCGCAACAAAATACCTTTTATTTATTTTGGTGTTGGCGAACATAAAAACTACCATACTCCTCGTGATGATTTTGAACATGTAAATCTTGAATTTTACCAGCAAGCATGCCATTTGATTTTTCAGTATTTGAATTTTTTTGATGAAAACATCATCGTTTTAGAAAATAATAACCTGACTAATTAGACAAATAATTTTAAAACTAAAAAAATCGCGTTATAATGCTTAGATCAAGAAATAAAAAGTTAAACACTAAGGTTATTGTTCATGAGTAAAGTATATATTACTGCACAAGAGTTACTTGAAGATTCATTTAGATTAGCGTCTAAGGTATTCCAAGACGGATTCAGACCGCAATTTATCGTTGGTATTTGGCGTGGTGGTGCACCTATTGGTATCGCTGTTCAAGAGTACTTTGACTATAAAGAAATTGAAACCGACCATATTGCTGTGCGTACTTCTTCGTATTACGGCATTAACCAACAAAGTAAAGAAATAAAAGTTCACGGTTTGCATTATATTATTGAGAATGCTAATGCAGATGACGGTTTACTCATTGTTGATGATGTTTTTGATTCAGGGAGAAGTATTAAAGCACTTATTTCTCAACTAGAATTAGCGATGAGAAATAACATGCCAAAAGATGTTCGTATTGCTTGTCCTTGGTATAAACCAACAAATAAACAAGTAGACATTACACCAGACTACTATGTACATGAATCAGAAGAGTGGTTAGTGTTTCCGCATGAGCTATCAGGTTTAACTCCGGATGAAATTATTTCAAATAAATTAGATTTGGCTAATGTTAAAGATTTATTTCAATAGTATGGTGCTAATTCAAATGGCAGATGTAGCGAATTGATATCACATGTTTTGGTTGGTTTTTTCGCTATGCTTGTATGCTGTTCAGCCTACAGCAAAACAGCAGAGTCGACCGTGGTTTTGCTGTCTATTGATGGTTTTTCTTATGATTATTTAGCGACTTATCAACCAAAAAACATGCTTGCTTTTGCTAAAACGGGCACCAGTGCAAAACTTTTGCCTGTTTATCCTAGCAAAACCTTCCCTAATCATTTGTCTATAATTACCGGTGTTTATCCAAAGAATCACGGCATCATTCATAATAAATTTTATCATCCCCAATTAGATAAAAAATACTACCTAGGCGCAGGTAAGCATAATAGTGCTTGGTTAACCGCAAAACCTTTCTGGTCTGTCGTACAAGAGCATAATATCAGTTCTGCAGTTTATTTTTGGCCCGAATCTGAAGCGATAGGACAGGGTAGTGAAGCCACTTATCATATCCCTTATAAGAAAACAGACACAGAACAAACTCATTTTGATCAAATAATTAACTGGCTAAAACTTCCACCAACACAAGCTCCTCAGTTTATTGTGAGTTATTTCTCAAGTGTTGATAATGCAGGGCATAATTTTGGCTTAGGCTCACCTGAATTATCACAAGCCATCACTGACATTGATAATTTGTTTGGCCATTTTATGGCGCGATTAAAAAAAGAAATCCCCCAAGATGTTAATGTGATTTTGTTATCAGACCACGGTATGGTGCAAATTAATAAAAATAAAAACATTGATTTAACGATGGTGTTTAACAAAAATCAGCTTAAATTAATTGATGAAAAAACAATAGTCATCGCGAAAAGCAGTACTCAATTATTTGGCTATTTTGATCAAGACAAATTTAATGTACATCAACAAAAAATCATCTTGCAAGAACTAAAGGCTAGGCAAAAATTGCACCCTAAGTTATACCGAGTTTTTGATAAAAATAATTACCCAAAACACTGGCGACTTAATAATAACTTAGCCATAACACCAAGTTTTGTCGTAGAAGCGGCCCCAAGTGCTAGCTTTGTTAATGAAAAATATGCCTATCAAAATATTGCCACGCACGGTTATGACGCATTTAATCAAAGTGAGTTAACGGCAATTTTCTTAGCTGCAGGACCTGATATTATTCAAGGAAGGGCAGTTAACTCTTTTGAAAATATACATATAGTACCGTTAATGAGCCAGCTACTTGGTATAAAACAGCCGGATAATATTGATGGTGAAAATGCAGTATTAGCAGTTATTGTAAAATCCAATTAACAAGCCTTAGTATTTAAACGCTTAAACTCAATTTAGGCTAGCAATTTCAACCAATAATAGTGTAATCTTGGTAACCACGTTATTATTAACAACGACCTAAAATACCAAGTTAAATGAAAAATACTTATATCGCTAGACAAGCTATCCTTAATGAACAATCAGAAACCATTGGTTATGAATTATTGTTTAGGGATAGTCCTGATAATAAATTTCCTGAAATAGAACATGATATAGCCAGTTCAAAACTTATTATTCAAAACCATATTCATGGTGATATTAAAACCATTAGTATGGGCAAGTTGTCATTTATCAACTTTACCGAAAATTGTTTAATCCATAAATTTCCCTTAATGTTTGACAAAGACGCTATTGTTATAGAATTAGTAGGGCAAGAGAAACCTACTAAAAAGCTTTTGAAAATAATCAAGTTTTATCATGAAAAAGGCTATAAAGTTGCGTTAACCGAATACGATTTAGCACCACATTGGGATGTGCTTTTTCCTTATATTGATATTGTTAAAATAAATATTGAAAAAATCAATACTAAGCGTATATTGCCGGCATTGAATAGGATGAGACCTTTTAATGTAGCAATCGCTGCTGAAAGAGTAGAAACAAGAAATCAACAACAAACCTTAGCAGAGGTTGGTTTTGATTATTTTCAAGGGTACTTTTATCATGAGCCTGAAATTATCAAAGGCCAAGCACTTGCCCCGATAAAAACTCAAATGCTTAACTTGTTAAGTGAAACCTTTAATTACCCTTTAAATTACGAAACAGTCGCTGAAATAATTAGTCATGACGTCAACCTAACGATTGGTTTATTAAAAATGGTTAATAACGTTGCTACGGGCGCTAGAGTAGAAATAACCTCATTAAAACAAGCTGCAGCCTACTTAGGGGAAGATAAATTAAGACAATTCGTTTCCATCTTAGCGTTATCAAACTTAACTTCTGAAACAACCGATGAAGTATGTAAACAAGCATTAATTACCGGTAAAATGATGTTAGCGTTAAGTGATGAAGATGCATTCAAATCAGTTAATGATTTTGCCTTTATCACCGGTTTACTGAGTGCGATTGAAGTCATGTTATCGATGCCAATGGCAGAAATAGTTAAAACAATGCCCTTAGCCAAACCGATAGAAACCGCTTTAGTAAAACACGATGGTTTGTTAGGTCAATTGCTTGATTTAACTACTAGTTTTATTTTAGGTCGTGAACAGTTAAAAACAGATGAAAATTTATCCATTAGTTTGGGGCAATATTCATTAGATAAAAAGCTTGTGCAAGCAGAGTTTCTAAAAGCAAGCCAATGGTGTAAAGCGCTTAACATAGTTCCTTCATAACCTACTTAATATTTCACTGTTCAAGGGGGTTTCGAGGTATTCTAAAATACTCTTTAAAGTCTTTTGCACGGCTAAGACTAGATCTTCATTAGCACGTGTAAGTGGAGATAGTAAAAACAGCAACCTTATGTCCGATACACTTTAGTATTGGACTTAAGGTATGAGGTAAATTAGAATAGCTTAAATAGTAATTGTAACCATTTTTATCTATGTCTAAAACAACTCCAGTACCTTTGTATCCAACATCGGTAGAACTATCTGACTTAGTACTTAGTGACTATCCTAAACTCAATGAATTTATCACCATGAGTTCTCCATGGCATTTAGTTCAGTGGCAATGGGGTAAATCCTTTCTTGAATATACCGGCAGAAATAAATCTATTCATACCTATGATCGATTCAGAAATGAAATTGAAAAATTTTTATTGTGGTCATTTTTAGAAAAAAAAACTCCCATTGATGAATTACGTAAAATGGATATTTTGGAATATGCAGACTTTTGTTGGAAACCACCCGTAAGCTGGATTGGTACAAGTAATCAGGAGCGTTTTAAACTCAAACATAGTTATTTTAATATAAATGAATTATGGCGACCGTTTAAAATTCAAGCCGCGAAGAGTCAGTTATCTAAAGAAATGGATAAAAAAAAATATCGCCCCTCACAACAAACATTAACCTCGACATTTACCGCGATAATAGTTTTTTATAACTATTTAATGGGTGAAGAACATTGTTATGGAAACCCTGCACAAATAGCTAAAAAAGATTGCAAACACTTTATTAGTGATACTCAAGTGAAAGAAATCAAAAGACTGTCAACCTCGCAATGGCAATATCTTATCGATACTGCCGTATACATGGCTAATGAAGATCCTCTATATGAAAGAAATTTATTTGTTATTGCTTCACTTAAAACTTTATTTTTAAGAATTTCAGAGCTATCGGAACGCGATAATTGGTCGCCAATTATGGGACATTTTTGGCAAGATGAAGATGAAAACTGGTGGCTGAAAATATTTGGTAAAGGCCGGAAGCTTCGAGACACAACAGTACCAACTGATTTTATACCATTTTTAAAGCGTTATCGTTTATCTCGTGGACTATCGGGCCTACCTACTAGTGGCGAAAATAACGTGCTTGTTGAAAAAATACGTGGTCAAGGTGGTATGACATCAAGACACTTAAGGCGTTTAGTACAAGACATATTTGATCATGCTTTTACTCGTATGAGGAAGCTTGAAGGAGAAAATAAATCGATAAAACTTAAAGAAGCAACAACACATTGGCTCCGTCATACGGGTGCAAGTATGGAAATAGAACGTGGTCGCTCGTTAAAAGACCTTTCTGAGGATTTAGGCCATGCTAGCATGGCAACAACAGACACTGTTTATGTGCAGTCTGAGAATAAAATGAGAGCTGAAAGTGGTAAAAAAAGAAAAGTGGACTAAATTCAGACTCACCAAATTAATTTATATTATTAAATGTAGCCCACAAAACTTTGGTTCCGTAATAATAAGCCATTTTCAGTTTACCATTCTGTTTAACCTTATTCGTGCTTCAAGCCAGTTTTCAAAAGATTAAAAAAGTTGTTGTCACTGACCTAGAAAATAATTCCCAAAAGTAATAACAAGTGACGCAATTACTCAAGGTCGCTTGGGCATAAAATGATTGTCTATATCCCCCAATGTTACTCCTTTGTTTTAATACCTCTGCTAAACTCATAATAGTTTATTTGAAATTAAGCATATTTTCATGTTTTGGACATTTTGCATTGAGCATGATCTTATCGTAGTGCATGTGGGGCAAACCAAAAATAATGATCATTAGGAATGAGGTATGAACTACCAAGCAAAAAAAAAATGGTTAAGTAGTAAACACCGTGACTTGTCAAAGCTGATGGTTTTTCTATGTGCCTGTACATTGAGCGTATCTTGTATGGCTGACATGCTAGCTGCAGAAAAGTGGGTTAGTAATGAATTTAAGGAGAGTACCTTAACTAAAGAACAACAAATGAAAGAAATGCAATGGTTTGTCAATGCAGCTAAACCCTTCAAAGGTATGACAATTCGAGTTGTGTCTGAACGTATTGATACTCATGTATATGAAGCAAAAGTGTTAGCAAAAGCTTTTCAGGAAATAACGGGGATAAAACTGGTTCATGAGATCACAGGAGAAGATGATGTGGTCAAAAAAATTGCTACTCAAAGCGAATTGAATTACAGCATTTATGATGCTTACATCAGTGATAGTGACTTGATAGGAACGCATTATCGATCGGGTAAAGTGGTTGCCTTGACCGACTTTATGGCGGGCGAAGGCAAGGATGTAACGCTCCCAAGTTTGGATCTTGACGATTTTATCGGCCTTAGTTTCACCACTGGCCCCGATGGTAAGCTTTATCAATTACCTGACCAACAATTTGCTAATCTCTATTGGTATCGTGCCGATTGGTTTGATCGTGCTGACTTTAAAGCACACTTTAAAAAACTTTATGGTTATAAATTAGGTGTCCCACAAAACTGGAGTGCCTATGAAGATATAGCAGAATTTTTTACGGTTCATGTTAAAACCATTGATGGTAAAAAAGTCTATGGGCATATGGATTATGGTAAAAATGATCCCTCTTTAGGTTGGCGATTTTCTGATGCGTGGTTATCAATGGCGGGCGCAGGCGACAAGGGGATCCCTAATGGTATTCCCGTAGATGAATGGGGTATTCGAGTTGAAGGTTGCCACCCTGTAGGTGCCAGTGTGAGTAGAGGCGGAGCATTAAATGGTCCAGCTGCTGTATATGCCATCACCAAATTTACCCAATGGTTGAATAAATTTGCGCCGCCAGAAGCTAAGGGCATGAATTTTAGTCAGGCAGGAGCATTACCTGGCCAGGGAAGTATTGCTCAGCAAATATTTTGGTATACCGCATTTACTGCTGCTTTAACAAATCCCAAACTTCCAGTCACGAATAAAGATGGATCACCAAAATGGCGCATGGCGCCTTCTCCAAAAGGACCTTATTGGGAAAAAGGGATGAAGTTAGGGTATCAGGACGCAGGCTCTTGGACCTTCATGACGTCAACACCGCTCAAAAATAGAAAAGCAGCATGGTTGTATGCGCAATTTGTGACGTCTAAAACGGTTTCACTTCAAAAAACCTTAGTAGGCCTTACACCTATTAGAAATTCAGATCTTATGTCCGATAAAATGACTGAAATGGCCAAAAAATATGGTGGTTTAATAGAATTCTACCGCAGTAAAGCCAGAGTCGCTTGGACTCCTACTGGCACCAATGTGCCTGACTACCCTGGGTTATCCGATTTGTGGTGGAAGAATATAGCACTTGCCACAAATGACCAACTGAGCCCTCAAGAAGCAATGAATAAAATGGCTTTTGAAATGGATGACCGTTTAATGAAACTTGAACAAAAAGGCCAAGAGCGCTGTGCTCCTAAGATGAACCCCCAACGTGATGAATCTTATTGGTTAAATCGCCCCGGTGCGCCAAAACCGAAACTGGCAAATGAAAAACCACAAGGGGTAACTCTTCCATACGCAGCATCACTCGAAGCTTGGGATTAGAGAGGGTTCTTTTGAAAAATCGTTTTATATCTTTAGCTGTCTTTATTTTAAGTACCTTTGCGTCCTCCGCCTGTGGAACATCGTTTACCTTATTAACAGAGGAATTACCGCCTTTTAGTATTAATAATGGCGGTAGTGGAGCCGGTGTAAGTATTGATATTGTATCTCAACTTTTTACGCGCGCTGGTTTTGATTACCATATAAAAATTGTGCCATGGAAACGTGCTGTAGTCACATCCTTAAATGATGAAAATACGTGTGTATTCTCTATGCCACGGAATCAAGAAAGAGAGGCGTCCTATCACTGGATAAGTCCTATTATTATTACCCAAACAGGTTTTTATACACGGGATGATTCTCCTCATAAACTGGTAACAATTGATGATGCCAAAGGACTAAAAATCGGTACTTATAATGGCAGTGCGGTGGCAGAATATTTAACTAGCTGGGGTTATGAGGTAAAACTGACGACTAAAGATGCGCAAAATATTTATAAACTTTATAACAAAAGAATCGATGTATGGGCAGCCGATACGTTATCTGCAAAGTATTTAGCAAATGAGCATAAAATAACTAACCTGAAAGAACAATTAGTTTACTTTTCAACCTTGCGTGCGCTTGCCTGTAATATCAAGGTATCTGAAATCAAAGTGAATAAGTTAAGGCAAGAGTTGAAACTCATGTATATCGACGGAACAATAGAGAAAATCATTTCAAAATATAAATAGTGATTCTATTCCACTGGAAGTGAGTATAAAAAATGAAAAATTTAGTTAAAAATTCAAATTCAAATTCAAAAACAAAAGCGTTGTTTTGGGCCAAGAAAGCTGCATTGTCTTTAAGTACAGTGTTAGTAATGCTAGCAACAGGCAACCAAGCAATCGCAAATATTGGGTTGAAAACTGATAGTGGCTGGGAAACAACTATCAGTGGATCTATTCCAGTATTTGTCGTCAGTTCAGTTCATGATAAAGACGAAACTGCATTTCGTATTCAATCTGGTTTTAATCCGGCTAATCTTAATTTTTACGTTAACGCCCCCAAAATGGAAAACGGTTTAACTGTATCGGGGCATTTCCAAATAAACACTCATCTAAATGCACCAAAAGGCGTACAAAATGGTGGGTTGTTTGAAAGTCGAATTGCGAACATTCAACTTTCTGGTCATTGGGGTACATTTACCTTAGGTAAAGATTTTGGTGTGTTTAACAGCAACGCAATAGGTGATATCGCAAGTCAAGGTGGTGTAGGTTGGTTAGGCGGAGGTGCTGATACCGGAAATGCTACGGGAGGTCGTATTGGTACAGGTTATGTTTACGCTAACTTTAATCCGCAAGTTAAATTTACCTCAAAAAATATTGGTGGCTTGGTAATCAAGTTAGCGTTGATTAACCCTGAAGAGCCTAATGATGAGGATATTGAAACAGACTCTCCTAGAATTGAAGGACAAATAACTTACCACACTGATGGGCTAAAACTATGGGTTGGTGTATTACAACAAAATGTAACCGTTTTGGGAATCAATGCATTTAATTACGATATGCAAGGTTTTGATGTTGGTACACATCTTGATTTGGGTAGCTTTGGTTTAACGCTAGCATATACCGATACCACAGGAATTGGAGCTGATGGGTTATATGGTGGCACTATCAATGATGCCGATGTTGACGCTACACAATGGTACATTGAAGTTGACTACAAAATAGATAAAACTCGTATTGGCATAAGTTATGGTGAAGGCCACCAAGATAACCGGAAAAATGACAGTTTAAAAGGACTAACAACGGTAACAGAAATTACCAACGAACTGTCCATGTTGTTTGTTCATTATCAAATGAGCCCAGCATTTCGGTTAATAGGTGAAGTTCAAAACTACCAGTCTGATGTGCAAAATAACTACCAAGCGCTCGTGCTTGGGTTTCAATATGATTTTTAGTGATGAAGATAGTAAAGCTTTACCACGTTAAAACGCCAAGCGTTGTTTAATTATCTCCGCTAACTTTCCTGCTTGTTGTAAAGAAATTATCGCTTTATTAACCTTAGCTAAATCGCTTTCATTACAGGATTTTTTGCTAAGCATGATAAAAATATCGCTTTGATATATTGGCAAAGAGTGTTGTTCAAACTCCCCTTGTAGTTTATATTTTTCAATAAAAAAATGCATGGTTATCGGATCAGCTAAAAAGCCATCAATGTGCCCTTTCAATAACATTTTTGCGTTTTGCTCAAGATCAACCACACTATTTATACGGGATCTAAATTCAGGAACATCTAATAATTTTTGGTACTCTTTACCGTAATAATAACCATTTTCAACACCAATAATATATTTACTATTGATAAGTTCTGCTAAATTATTTAATTTAATTGAGTGTGCCATGCCTTTTCTAACAAAAAAACTAACCGACTCTTTACGGTATGGAACTGAAAAGTAAGCAGTTTCTGCTCGTTCTTTAGTATGAGATGCGCCAAAAGCAATATCTATCATGCCCGTTTTAATATACATTAAATGCCGCGGCCAAGGTAACTCTACGTAAGAAGTAGCCATGCCTGCTTTGTTAGCAATTAAGTTAAAAATTTCAATATCAACACCCGTTAACTTTTTTTCTTTGTTATGAAACTGATAAGGGTACCAAAGTTCCCAACCAATAGAGTACTCTTGGCTTTGTACTGGTAACAGTAAGCTCAAGCTAAGAATTATAACTAGTGTTTTAACGGGCTTTAAATACATCAATAGTCACTTTAATCATAGGCATTAATTTAATGCTTTGGTTAGCGGTTTTATTTTCATTGCTAATTGCGGATCAAACCTAACCTGATGCCAGTTCATCCGCCAGTCTAAATGTGGCCCGGTAACGCGGCCTGAGTTGCCCACTTTAGCAATAACTTGTCCTTGTTTAACCGTGTCACCAACTTTTACTAACGAAGCACTTAAATGTAAAAAGTTTGAAGTAATGCCATGGCCATGATCTATTACTAAAGTGCCACCAGAATAGAACATATCGGGTACCCAAAGTAATATTTTACCTGATGCAGGGGCTTTTACGGGCGTTCCTATAGCCCCCGCGTAATCAACACCATAATGAGGGTTTTTAGGTTCTCCATTATAAAAACGTTGGCTGCCATAAACACCGGTAATTCTAGCTTTTCGTGGTGCAATGAAACCTTGGCTAAAATCGGTTAAATTACTTGAAATCTTTCTTACCTCAACCATCATTTTACTATCTTGTTTTGCGCGCATTTTAGCTTTTTTATTGGGGCTCATAATGCTTTTTTTAATACCTTCAACCCGAGATATTTTATAGTCGCGTTTAGTGGGTGTTAAGGTTTTTTGCGCTATTTTTCCCTCAGGAGAGATGATTTTTAATTGATATTGTTTGTCATCATTTCGTGAAAAAGCAAAAACATAATCGCCATTAGCAGAAACCGGTAAAACTCGTTCATTTAACGTAACGGTATTATGAGGTTGAGTTTTCCCTACCACTAAACCGCCCTGCTTTATTTCACCGGTTAATTGAATTTCAGCCTGCACGGTAAAAGTAAAAGTGATAATAATACACAGATAGGAGAATTTTGTACCTTTAAATATTGACAATAGCACCTTTAGCAACTCCTTCATAAGCGATGACTTTTACTGTTGATTTAGAGAAATCTTTTTTAAGTTGCCGAGCAATAAAATCGGCTAGTAATTCCACGGTAGAATCACAATCAACCACATCCAACACTTTATTTTCTACTGCGATATCGAATCGTCCTTGCGGTGCAGTATAACTAAAGTATTGATGATCGGGTGTTAAATTTAACATAGCTTGCGCTGACAACTCAATTTCAGCTTGAGATATCCTATCATTTTCGCTGGCAATATAAATATCTTGCCAACGTCGACACCATTTGTGCTCTAATTCAGTAGTTTTTATATCATCGACAAAAATTTGTATTTTAGAACGGTGACCATGGGCAATGCGTTGGCAATTACCATCGTGTAGTTTTAAACCATGGGTATAATGATAATAATCACCCGTTATATTTTCAGGGCGTAGCGTTAATGTTAAACCCTGCACATTCTTTGGCAATTCAGCCATAATGATTTCAGTTAAATAGGTTGTAACCGACGTTATGGTAACTTTCAAACAATCAATTAAGGCAAAAGCACATTGGGGTGATTGTAAATAATAACTTGCCCTATCACTTGAAAAATCAAGGGTTTGATGGTTTTCATGATAACTTGATTTTTTTAATGTTAATGCTGATTCTTGCATTGGTAACAATAATTTATGATCAACCGCCTCGTCAATGATGGCTTTAATTTGTTTTTTAACAATAGCAAAATCCAGCACCATAGATTGTTCGTTAAGCGAGCCATCAAGTAGCACATCTACAATCCAACTCTCACCCACAATGCCGCGTTCTTTACATAGGTAAGAAAAATCAATAACGGTAAGATCGTCTACAAATAATTGCATGTTTTTATATTCCTAGAACGTTAGTCTTCCACTTGCCATGCAATGCTTTCATCACTACGAATAGGCACAACAACATCATTACCAAAAGTTAACGTTGCGGGTACTTGCCACGACTTTTTAATTAAGGTTATTTTATCTGTATTAATGGGCAATTGATAAAATGTTGGGCCGTTAATGCTTGCAAAGGCTTCTAATTTATCTAGTGCACTTTCTTGTTCGAACACTTCCGCATATAACTCTATTGCGGCATGAGCGGTGTATGAGCCCGCACAACCACAAGCGGATTCTTTAGCGTGTTGTGCATGAGGGGCAGAATCTGTTCCTAAGAAAAATTTAGTACTGCCACTAGTCGCGGCTTCAATAAGCGCTTGTTGGTGAATATTGCGCTTTAAAATAGGTAAACAGTAAAAATGGGGACGAATACCACCAACCAACATATGGTTACGATTATACAGTAAGTGATGCACGGTAATTGTGGCAGCAACGTTATCACCGGCACTGTTAACAAAATCGACGGCATTTTTGGTGGTGATATGTTCGAGCACAATACTTAAATCAGGATAGTTCGCCACTAAAGGAACTAAAATAGTGTCGATAAATACTTGTTCACGATCAAAAATGTCAATGTCGTCTGTGGTGACTTCACCATGAATTAATAACGGCATGCCAACATCTTGCATAGCAGCGAAAACATCGTTCATCTTGCTTATATCTGTTACTCCTGAAGACGAGTTTGTTGTCGCACCCGCTGGATAAAGTTTAGCGGCAAAAACAAGCCCAGACTCTTTCGCCTCAACAATATCTTGTGCGCTGGTGGTGTCGGTTAAATAAAGCACCATTAACGGTTTAAAATGTGCGCTAGGCTCAGTCGCCATAATGCGTTGATAATAACTTTTTGCGAGTTTTGCATTAGTAACAGGCGGAACTAAATTTGGCATAACAATAGCGCGACCAAAATAACGGCTAATATCTTTAACCGTGTTTTTTAATGTATCACCATCACGTAAATGTACATGCCAATCATCAGGGCGAGTAATTGTTAGGGTATTAATTTCATTTTTCATCGTAATGTATTCAACCTATGTGCAATTTCAACGAGCTTAACAACTCAAATCTAAACTGTTGATTAAAATGGTTTTATTTTAAATAAAAGATAACGCGTAACTATTTGATGTAGCTATTATCCTGCTGTTTCTGACTTTTGATTCGCATCAGCGCTAAGTAACGCGACTAGTTGTTCTTTTAAATTGGGCGGTACTTTAAAAATAGTAATGGAATCATTATGAGGGTTATAAACAACATCTTGACCAAAATGACTGCGCTCAAAACTTAAACTTATGCCACTACCATAACCCGAATATTTGGTTATTTTATTAACCACGGTTTGGTCATGAGGAAAAGACTCTTCTATTGGATAAGATTGCTGCTGACAAAATTGATAAAAATCTTGGCTCTCACCGCTAGCGTCGGTGGTAGTATGGCCAATGACCTTGCCAACCTCTTGTATAGAAACGTCTTGAGAGCTCGCTTTTTGCTCTTTACAATAACTTAATAACTCTTTTCTGGTTTGCTGTTTTTCAGTCGCATCCAATTGATTTACGGAAACAAAGTCTTCTACCGCCTGCACTAAGGTTTGTGTTTGCTCTTTAGAGTTTAGCCCTTCTTCACAGCCGAGAAAATCTAAGAAAAAGTCTGAAACTTTACGCCCCGCACGACCTTTAATAAAGGAAATATAACGATTGCCGCTAGCATTTTGTTGATAATCAAATAAATCGATACGCGCTGCTAGTTGTAGTTTGTTGGTATCAAGGTGTTTATCTGCTGAAATGTTTAACTCGCCATCGACACTGTAATGTTCAGAAACAGGGATCACGGCAATTAAAAGATAACGTCCACCCATATATTCATAGTGACAGACCACTAAATAACCATTTTCGTCAAGATCATATTTCTCAATTTCATTTTTTAAGGTATTAGCCGCTTGTGTGCTAAACGGGTAAAAACCTTGACGTTCACTTAAATAGCTTTCCATTAAATCAACAAAACGTGCGGTAGTTACCTCGCCACTTTCATCATTACTTTTATTAGTACTTTCACTGCTACTACCCGGTGCGGGCATCGCTGAAAAACTACCGTAAGCCTTACTGCTTTTGCCATTGTATATAGAATGTAAACTGTCAACGAAAGCGGTGATTTTAGCACTAAGATCAATGTTTTCTGGGCCTAAGCGTAATAAAACTTCCCCAGTACCTTCTTTTTTAGAAATGAAATGTAGTGCGATATTTGAAATGATTAAACTCATAGTTATAAGGGTCTATATATTAGTATATTGTTCAGGCTTTTGATAAACTAGCGAAATACTATTTATCAAAAGCAATTAATTGTCATTATGCCTATTGTATCGAAATACTCCAATGAACGTGTAGAAAAAATTATCCAAGAATTAATGGATGTACTTGTTAGCGAATCAGCAACCACTGATTTAGCGCTAATGTGCTTAGGAAATACGGTAACTAACGTTATTAGCAAAGTTCCTGCAAGCAAGCAAAGTGCTATTGTAGACAATTTTACCCGTGCATTAAATCAATCTATTCAAAAAACACACTAGTTTATTAACTCATCATAATAAGAATAACTATCAATGGTCTCGTTTGATACAAAAAGTTATAGTAAAAAACTATTACATTTAATTAGTTGGAGCCATTGGTTCACTTTTTTTAATATTATAGCGGCGATCGCCCTATCCTCTTATTACCTTTTTAGTGAAACCGCGCCAGACACCTTATTAGGGCAAGTCTACCTTATTACCACCTGGGTTAGCCATATCGCCTTTCTCACCTTTATCAGTTTTGTGTTAATTCTTTTTCCATTAACTATTATTTGGCCAAATACTAAAGTTATTCGCACTAGTGCTTCAATAATTTTTACTTTTGGCTTGTTACTCTTATTACTTGACGGTTTTATTTATAGTCGTTTGGGTTATCACTTAAATGCTTCATCAAGCTCACAAATTATCGGTTTGATAAAAGAAATAGCGCAACAAAATGCACTTTTTTATACGGTTAGTGCCATGTTAGCTATTGGCATTCTCGCGTTTGAATTCACCATTAGTAATTATGCGTGGAAGCATTTAAAGCAATTACAAAAAACAATTTTTGCGCGTTTTGTTATTTTTATTTTAGTGTTAGCTTTCTTTTTTAGCCATTTAACCCATATTTGGGCGGATGCTAATTTAGATTACGATGTTTTACGTCAAGACACAGTATTGCCATTATCTTATCCTGCTACCGCCAAAACATTACTAACTAAGTATGGATTGTTTGATGTTGACGATTATATCGAACGTAAAACCAGTCCATTGTCTTTTAGTACCGCTATTCCACAATATCCGCAATTACTAAACGAACAATGCTCGATAACAGATATATCACAATCAGTATTTTTAGTGCTTACTGATGAACAACTAAACCAGCAACAAGTACAATACTTTAGTCGTCGAATAAATAGCACTAGCTACCAACTTAATAACCATGTAGACAGCGCACTACTTGATGATGCCTGGTTTAACTTATTTTACTCTCTCCCTAGTATTTATCAGCAAGATATTTTAGCTCAACAAACATCGCCGTTATTGTTTCAAGCCCTAAAACATCAAAGTTTAGTGAGTTCTTATACCGTAATAGGTCAAAATAAAATCGGCGAAGTAGACAATACTGAATTACTGCCTGAGTTATCACCTGAACTATGGTTTGAAGCTTTATTTGATGAAAAAATTCAACTTAACGATATTTCTAGTCTTGTTTTTGCCGATAAACTCAATAATAAAAAACCGGGGCTGCATTTAATTTATTTTAAAAGCGCATCACTCGAAAAAGGCAAAACTAATCGTAATCAGTACCAGTTCCAACTATTTATTGATGCTTTGTTATTAGCTCAGCAACAAAAAACACAAAAAGATATCATTTGGATAAGTTCAATAGGCAATCAAACAAAAGATACTCGATTAACAACCAAACCCGTTTTGTTGATTACCCCTATCAACTTACAAGCAAGTCAAACAACTCCCCCCTTGAACAAGCTAACCAGCCATATGGATTTTCAACCAACCTTAATGGCAAACTGGCTTGGTTGTGCAGTTAACGATGAAAGTTATGCTAATGGCGAAGATTTACTCACCTTAACTAAAGATCGCATTATCGCTAATACCGCGGGTGAAGGTTTGATCGTATTTAATAAAGATAAATCAGTGCTTATTGATCAAAACGGCAACTTTCAAAGTTATTCAAGTCAATTAGATGCCCCGATCACCGTAAATAAAGATTTTCCTTTAATGATTGATGGGGTGAATTTTATTAAGCGTTTTAGTTTGCAAACCGAGCAGACAAGCCAATAACTGTGCATAAGTTAACCGGTTGATGATAATTGGCTAGCGGTTTTCACAATTGTCGTTGCATTCGTTAAATAAATCATTATTATAGGCAACGCAAATCAGCAGTGTTAGCCGTAACCCTCCCTAGGTTATTTATTTTAAGCATAATCTGTGACTTGTTTTGCAATTCGGGGTATAGCGCAGCTTGGTAGCGCGTGCGTCTGGGGGACGTGAGGTCGCAAGTTCGAATCTTGCTACTCCGACCAAATTAAGTACAATAAATAAGCCACTGATAGAGTTAATTTTCTCAAGTGGTTTTTTTATGCCCTTAAGAGACTCAACTTTATTTTTTTCTAACTTTTTTAATAGCTAATATTTCTAGTTGCTTGGCTATATCTTCAGCCGCTGTTTTCGGGGTCACCTCTTCATCAATATTTAATATTTTACCTTCTTTTGAAATATAAAAAGTGACTCGGCTAGCAACACGAAAAAGGTTCAATACGTCATAAGCTTTGGCTGTAGCTTTACTGGGATCACTTAACATAGGAAAGTCAGCCCCGGTTTTTTTTGCAAAATCACGATTATCATCGAGGGAATCCACACTGATCATAAAATAACTAACATCGAACGCTCTAATCAAGTGTCTTTGCTCAGTTAACGACTTGCACTCAATAGTACAACCTCGGGTATTGGCCATCGGATACCACGCTATAACCACTGCTTGTTTACCCTGATAATCACTTAATTGATAATAATCCCCTGTTGTTGCTTGTAACTTAAAATTAGGAGCTTGCATGCCAACTTTTAAGGTGGTCGCAAAAAGCGTTGAACTTGTTAGTACAATAGTTATAGCAAAAAAGTTGATAGCGATGTTTTTAAAAAAATATTTCATGTTAGCTCCATAAAAAGTAAAATATAATTGAAATTCATTGATTATTGCCACCCAAATTTATTTTGTTTTGGTACCTTGTATTAACGATATGCTTTTGGTGTTTTTCCTGTCCAGCGTTTAAAAGCATGAATAAAGCTTGCCGACTCACTGTAACCTAAACGCAGTGATATTTGCTCAATACTTAACTGGGTTGTAGACAAAAGGTTAAGTGCCTTTTTACTCAACTCTTCATTAACTATTTGCTGAAAAGTAACGCCCTGCTCTTTTAATTTACGACGCAGAGTGCGTGCTGTTACAAAATGCATTTGAGCGATATTTTCTAAACTGGGTATTTTATCTTCCATGGTTTGAATTATTTGTCTTATTTTATCAACAAAATTTTGGTGACCAAACAAAGCTATCTCTTGTGATTTGCATTGTTCTTCTAATAATTCACGAGTGAGTGTATTTGCCAATGGCAGCGGTAAATCAAGATATCTTTCGTCAAACAATATTTCATTGTGCGGCATAGAAAAGTGCACAGGACACTCGTAAAGCGCTTGATATTGTTCAACGCTACTTGGGCAGGGAAAATCAAAATGTATAGTTTTAGGTTTTTGACCCACAATAGAACGGGGAAACATATCTCGAGTTGATAGAAAAGCAAAGGAGAAGTCTCTTTCTAAATAAAATCGTCTTAAATCACCTAAATCATATTGGTCGCTAAACCTTAATACCGCGTTGCCCTCTTTTTTAAAAAAATTAATATCAAAGTGAGTGTAAGCGAGGCGAATATATTTAAGAAAAAACTCAATGGCATCACTCACCGTATCGCTAGAGCCTGCAGCTAAACCGATATGACCAAAAGCATTCAGTCGATAACATTGCCCAGCCTTAAAACCCAAATCATCATCATTTAAGGTATTGATCAGTTCGTGGGTAAAGGCTATTTCTTGTTGAAAAGATATCGTTGCTTTAGCATCGTTAAGTAACGACGCTGAAATACCCGCTTGCTCAAGCATCACTTTAGCGTTATAACCTTTGCTTTCAACTAATTTTACTAGTAATGAAATACCTATGATAGATTGGCAAGAATTAACATCACTGATAGCAATCAACGTATTACTCATTTGCTACTATGTCCTAAATTATCAATTATTAAACCTATTAAAACATAAAACCAAGATAAAATTTAGCTTATTATTTAACACTAAATTATAAATGAAAAAGTGAGACTTTATGAAGCGTTGGAATGGCTGGGGTGATGAAAAAAACAATTTTGGTTTTGAGCTAACTAAAACATCTCAAGATTATATCGAAAACATCTTAGGTAAAAGCTCACCATTGCCTGAAATAACGCTCGATGAAGCCATTGCTAAAGTGCCAGAGTCTAGAGCACCTCACCATAAATTAATCAATACTGATGCCGAAGTTCGTTTACGTCACTGTCGTGGTCAAAGTGTTCCTGATTGGTTAGCCACTCATAGCGGTGATTTTGGTACATTCCCTGATGGTGTCGCCTTTCCAGAAACAACTATTGATGTACAAGAGTTGTTGCAGTTTGCCAAACAAAAAAACTTGGTTATTATTCCCTATGGTGGCGGAACGTCTGTATGTGGTCACATTAATCCAGATGAAGACGAGCGCCCTATTATTACAGTCGCGTTAAGCAAAATGAATACGCTTATCCATTTTGATAAAGAAAGTCAGATAGCAACTTTTGGCGCGGGCACATTAGGCCCCGATGTAGAAAAGCAATTGGCACAGCATGGTTATACCTTAGGACATTTTCCACAATCGTGGGAATTGTCAACCGTTGGCGGCTGGGTCGCTAGTCGCTCTAGTGGTCAACAATCATTGCGTTATGGGCGAATTGAGAAAATGTTTGCCGGTGGCACTATTGAAACGTTGCAAAACACACTGGAAATCCCTACTTTTCCAGCCTCATCGGCAGGGCCAGATATTCGTGAAATGATCTTAGGCAGCGAAGGCCGCATGGGCATTATTACTGAAGTAAAACTGCGGGTAACGAAAATAGCCGAGCAAGAAGATTTTTACGTCGCTTTTTTCCCTAATTGGCAAGTTGGATTGCATGCCACGCGTGAAATTGTTCAAAGTGGTGTGCAACTTTCTATGATGCGCTTAAGTAATGAAGTAGAAACCGCTTCGCACTTAAAACTTGCTGGCCATGATACAGCGGTTAAGTATCTTGAAAAGTATCTTAAACTCCGTGGCATTGCTAAAAATGTAGCTAGTAGCAACGGTAATGGTAAAACTATGTTTACCTTTGGTATTACCGGTAGTAAAGCGCAATGTAAGTCAGCGCTGAAAATTACCAAGCAGTTTATTCGTCAACATAAAGGTGTCTATATAGGCACGGCTTTAGGCAAACACTGGCAACATAGTCGTTTTCGTAGTCCCTACTTAAGGCAAGGTTTTTGGGATACCGGTATTGTTGTTGATACCATGGAAACCTGTCTTGACTGGTCAGCGGTGCCTAATGCGGTAAAGGGGATGGAGTCTGACATTGCTAATGCGTTAACAACCACGCCAACGCTTGATAATGCAGTGGCTGAAAAAATTCATGTTTTCACTCATTTATCACACTTTTATGGGCAAGGCTGCAGTGTATATACCACCTATCTTTTCCGCATGGATAAAGACTATGATAAAACCATGGCGCGTTGGTTAAAACTAAAATCAGCAGGGGCCGAAGCCATCGTAAAACATGGCGGCACCATCAGCCACCAACATGGTGTAGGTAAAGATCATGCCCCTTATTTAGCCGCAGAAAAAGGTGAGTTAGGCATTAAAGCTATTACCGAGTTGTGTCAATTATTTGATCCCGAGCAGCAAATGAATCCCGGTAAGTTAGTGTAACAAGGTGACAGGTATGGATAAAACGGCACTTTCTTTTACTGACCGCAGTGCTTTGTTAACAGAATTTAAGCTAACTCAATTAGATAAAAACGCTGCTGACAATAAACAGCAACAATGGGATGTTATTGTCGTTGGCGGCGGTATTGTTGGTGCCGGCATTTTACAAGAAGCAACTCGTCGAGGCTTGAAAACACTGTTAATTGAGCAAAAAGATTTTGCTTGGGGCACCTCAAGCCGTTCATCAAAAATGGTGCATGGTGGCCTTAGATATGTTGCTCAAGGTGATTTGAAATTAACTAAACACTCTTTAGCAGAGCGTGAACGTTTATTAAAAGAAGCACCGGGGCTTATTAACCGTATGGGTTATTATTTTGTTATTCGACAATGGCAATTTCCCGGCCGTTTTATTATGAGCACGTTACTTCGTTTGTATGATTACTTGGCTGGCATTAAAGATCATCAATTTTTTGATCATAAAAAACTACTTGACAAGTTTCCCACCTTAGCACCCGAAAGACTAAAAGGAGCGTGTTATTACACTGATTCAGTGGTTGATGATGCCCGTTTAGTGATGCGTGTATTGCAAGAGTCGGTTCAATCGGGTGCACAAGTACTCAATTATGTTAAAGCAAAAGCACTGATAAAAGACCCAAAAACCAAACAAATTATCGGCGTAATAATACAAGACAATTCTAGTAAGACCAATAACTCAACCGCAAGTGAGTTAATCACTTTAACGTCATCGGTTGTTATCAATGCTACTGGAGCATGGGCAGATAAACTGCGTAGTGAAGTGATTAACCAACCCAGAATTCGCCCCTTGCGTGGCAGCCATTTAATTGTCGCTCAAACTAGGCTAGCCGTTGCGGGCGCTTTAACGATATTGCACCCAACAGATAAACGTCCAGTTTTCATTTTTCCTTGGGAAGGCGTTACCGTTATTGGCACCACTGATTTAGATCATCATGAAAATTTAGATCATGAAGCAAAAATCAGCCAAACAGAAGTTGATTATTTACTGCAAGCCATAACACAAAGTTTTCCTAAAAATAACATTACCTTACAAGATGTTATTTCGACCTTTTCAGGCGTTAGGCCAGTGATCAGCTCAGATCGAAATTTTTCGACGCAAACAACTAACACAACTAAAGCGCCATCAAAAGAACGTCGTGATCATGCCATTTGGGCTGAAAATGCTTTAATTACTGCAAGTGGTGGCAAGCTAACTACTTTTCGTTTAACGGCGATTGAAGCGCTCAATGCCGCAATGCCGTGGCTTAAATCTAACCACAATGACAAAAAACAAACAACAAAGGGTGATCATGTCTTTACACATTACTCACTTGCACAACTTTTTAAAAACAGTAAACATGAAAAAGTTTGGTTACAACGTCTTGTCGGCAGATACGGCAATAAGGCACCAATACTACTTGGACAAGCAAAAAAAGAAGAACATTTATTAATAAAATATACTCAGTTTTGTTTAGCCGAATGTCGTTGGGCTATTAAAAATGAAGCCGTAGTTCACCTTGATGATCTGTTGTTAAGGCGAACCCGCTTAGGGCTGCTATTAAAAAACGGCGCACAAGAATTGTTTGCACAATTAGCCGACATTTTTCAACAAGAGCTTGGCTGGAATAAAACAAAATGGCAAGATGAAGTGACGCGTTACCGTTTAATTTGGCAACAATCTTATTACTTACCTATGCCCGCTAAACATACGCCAGATTAAAAAGTCAGCCCATTAAAAATAAGTTATCCAATTAATTATGAGTAAAATAAACAGTGAACAAAATTATGTCTTAGCGATTGATAATGGCACCCAAAGTATTCGTGCCTTATTATTTGATCTTAAAGGCCAGCTTGTTGCTAAAAGTAAAATTGATATTGAAGCTTATTTTTCAAAGCAACCCGGTTGGGCTGAACAAGAGCCAGACTATTATTGGCAAAAATTAGGGCAAGCTTGCCAAGCACTGTGGCCTGAGCTTGAATCATTAAAAATAAAAAAAACGCAAATAAAAGCCGTAGCACTCACTTGTCAGCGTGCAACTATGGTTAATTTGGATAATAAAGGTAATGCACTTAGACCTGCTATCGTGTGGTTAGATCAACGTAGACAAGAAAAACTAGACAAAATGAGTTGGTATTGGCGCGCACTTTTTATGCTTGCCGGTGAAAAACAAACAATAGAGTATTTTAGAAGCCAAGCCGAAGCTAACTGGATTAAACATCAACAACCTGAACTTTGGCAAAAAACCCATAAATTTATGTTACTTTCAGGGTTTCATTGTTTTAAATTAACCGGTAATTATGTTGACTCAGTCTCTAGCCAAGTAGGTTACCTGCCCTTTGATTTTAAAAAACATACTTGGTCGAAACCTTTTGATTGGCGCTGGCAAGCATTGCCTATTACAAAAGAAATGTTGCCCGAGCTTATTCCTTGTGGTCAAACGTTAGGAAAAATATCTGAGCAAGCAGCTAATGACACTGGCATACCAATGGGACTACCATTGATATCTGCGGGCTCAGACAAAGCCTGTGAAGTGCTTGGCTCTGGCTGTTTAACACCAAACGTTGGCAGTTTAAGTTATGGCACCACCGCCACGTATAACACCACGAACACTAAATATGTGGAAGCAATAAAACGGTTGCCGGCTTATCCTGCCGCTATGCCAAACGCTTACAACACTGAGCTTATCGTGCAACGTGGCTATTGGATGGTTAGTTGGTTCAAACGCGAGTTTGGCTTAAAAGAGCAGCAAATTGCCGCTCAAAAAGGCATAGTAACCGAAGTGTTATTTGACGATTTATTAAAGCAAGTACCCGCCGGTTCTATGGGGTTAGTTTTACAACCTTATTGGAATCCGGGTATTAGAACACCTGGACCAGAGGCAAAAGGTGCTTTGATAGGTTTTGGTGATGTGCATACCCGCGCCCATATTTACCGCGCTATCATTGAAGGCATTGGTTATGCCTTACGTGAAGGTAAAGAGTTATCAGAAAGAAAGTCAGGGGTGAAAATTACCAAACTGATGGTTTCTGGTGGTGGCTCGCAAAGCTCACAAGCAATGCAAATAACTGCGGATATTTTTGGTATGCCCGTACAAAGACCACATACCTTTGAAACGTCAGGTTTAGGCGCGGCCATTAATGCTGCTGTTGGGGTTGGTCTTTTTGATAATTATGAAAGTGCGGTTGCTCACATGACTCATAGTGGTGATATATTTACGCCAATTACCGCAAATAAAAAGATATACGACGAGCTTTATCATGAGGTATATCAGCAAATGTATAATAAACTTAGCCCCTTATATAAAGCCATTCGTAAAATAACTGGTTATCCAAAGTAATGGACTTTGGCAAAGTTATTTTAACCAACCTTATTTAAACCAAACTTTACCACCTATTATTTTATAAGCCGGTATGCCCTTAATTAGCGTTTCACGGGCAAATATTTTTTCACATTTTGGGCAGGCACAAGCGACGTTGGTATAGTCTTGGCTAATACGCTCTTTAAAACATTTCACTAAAGCCCCTTTACCACCTTTACGATACTTAAATAGCGGCGCATTGCAAGTTTTGCAATAAATATCAACGGTTTTAATTGGGCCTTTTTTGTTAGGCTTTGCCATAAATGTTTATCTAAATAACTCAGTTTAAAATGATGAATTAGGTTGCTTTAAAAACTCAATTTCTTCGGCAGTAGACGCTCGATTCAAAATGATATTTCGATGTGGGTAACGACCGAATTGTTTAATAATATCATAATGCTTTAATTCAAACTGGTAACTACTGTCGACACCATTAGCTTTATACAACGGACAAGCTTGTTGATGGATTATCAACGATTCACTGTGCATAAAGGGCATATATAAAAAATTTCGTTCTATGGCATTAAGCTCTTTATCAACACCTACCGCAATAGCTTGCTGAGCTAAAACTAACGCCAATGAATCTTGCGCAAACGATTTAGCAGTGTTGCGAAAAATATTTCTAGAAAATTGATCCAAAATAATAATTTCGGCTAAACATCCCTTGGCACTATCGCGCCATGGGTATAATTCTGCTTGACTAGCTTGTTGATGAAGATCACCAAATTTTTGCTGTATGTCATTATCTAAATCATCACTTTTTTGCCACCACTGTTGGGGCGTTAATTGTTCAAACCAAAATTTTAAAATATTATTATGCATTACTAAAGCCTAACGATTTATTTTCCCTTAACTTACGGGTAATTGCGGGAATATCCGTGTAATTTATTTCTTTATTTTCAACAAAAGCTAAACCCTCATCTAGGTAATCACCTTCTTTACGGCTCGAAACATCAATCTGATTTTGCTCAGCTAAAGCGGAGTCTATTCCCGAAGCCACAATCAAAATTTCAATTTCTGATGACAAATTAGGATCTAAAGTTACACCAGGCACGATAAGAACCGATTTGTTGGAAATTTTCTCTCTAATATGGTCGATTAGACCATTATAAGTTGATAACTTAGGCTCCGCTTTACAAAACAATTGAAAGATAATCCCCTTAGCCGTATCAATTTTTGCGATGGAAACAAGTGGGTTATTTAGTGCTTGATTTAATGCCTCAAAGGCAAGCTCCTCGGTGTCAGCTTTACCGACACCTAAAATAGATTCTCCTTCATAAGATAAAATGCTAGAAAAGTCGTTTTTATCAACATTAACATAACCCGTTTCTGTCAACATTTGTACTAAGGATTTAAGTAAGTTTTTCAATACTTCATTGCTTTGATTAAAAGCGGAAAACAAACCGACACTTTCACCTAAGCCTTTTAGTAACAAATCATTAGATAAAGTAATATAAGCATGAATGGGCTCTTTAATATCAATTATCCCTTGCAGGGCAAAGTCCATTCGTAATTTTCCTTCTGATTCAAAAGGCAAAGTGACAATAGCGATACAGTTAATATTTAGCTCTCGCGCTATTCTAGCAACCAGTGGACTTGCTCCGGTGCCGGTACCGCCGCCAAAACCGGCAGTAATGATAACTATATCACTGCCTTTTATCGCATTAGTTAATAATTCTTCACTTTCTATTGCCGCTTTTAAGCCAACTTCTGGGTTCGATCCGGCACCATAACCTTGAGTGAGCGCTTCGCCAATTAATATTTTATTTTCAACTTGCAGTGAATTCAACGCGGCAAGATCGGTATTAATTGCAATTAAGTTGACACTATTTGCTAAATCATTTTCATATAACATGTTAATGGTATTACAACCACAGCCACCAATACCGACCACCGTGATCAGTAAGTCTGGAGTGGCATGAATAAGTTCTTTCATAAATATTCCTAATCGGTCATTGGATATAATTCGAATTCAAGGCGTTAAAGTACTAATACATTTCGATTTTACTAAGAGGTTATTATAGTGTTTTTGTTATTAAACCCCATTGATCATACTTTATTATAATGATCAATTTTTTAATCTGCCACCTTAATTCAATAACTCTAGCGTTATAAATAAAACTTATTAAATATTAATTTTATTTATATCAGTTAAAACGTAGTCCCAGTGTCATTAATTTTTATTATACCAGTACATAAAGCTATAAACAGATAGTAAATAATCACTTTAATTTAAAAAGAGTTATCAGGGTTGTTGTTGCTCTTTTAGTTCAGGGTTGTTAGGGTTGTAGATATTCAACTAGAGGGTATCTTGGGGTTATTATACTGTTGACTTTTAGGGTTGCTAGGGTTATTGTTGGTTGATTGGTTTTATAAGTTACAAGGGTTAAATATGAACTATGCAATTGTCTTTTCTAAGCAACAAAATTTAGCGGGTTATCAGGTGATAGTTCCTGACCTACCCGGTTGTAGTGTAAGTGTTGCAACGATAGATTTAGGATTAGAAAAAATAAGTCAAAACATCAAATCACATTTATCAATTTTGGCTGAATATGGAGAGCAGATCCCTTCGGCATTAAGTATAGATAAACATCGACAACAGTTTGCGATTGAAAACCCACACACGCATGCGCAAGCTTTTTGGGCCATTGTTGATATTAATATCACGGCGTACTTAGGTAAGAGTCACAAAATTAATGTCACTTTACCTGAGTTATTGATCAAACAAATAGATGAGCGGGTAAGTAAAAGTTCGGCTTATAAAACCCGTTCAGGTTTTATCGCCAGTGCTTGTTTAGTAGAGTTGGGAAAGTAACGTAGGTGAGTTTTTAAATTTATATTCCTTGTGAAAATAAATTCTATCCTACAAATATGGCAACACCATTAGATACCTAATGGTGTTAAGTCAATTTCATTAGCCGCAGCACAAATTTTATCATGCAAACTTATTGCTGGATCATGATAATAGCTTAGCTGAGCTATTTTAGGCATAGGTAGTAGCTGTTCTAAACTAGCGATATTCTCCGCTAAGTTAGCCATTGTTTCATCGGTGGCACTGTTAGCAACCCAAGCAACGCACTGTAAACCATCAGCAATAATTGCTTGATAAGTAAGTAAAGCATGATTTAAGCAACCTAATTTCATA
This sequence comes from Colwellia sp., assembly GCA_016765685.1. GTDB lineage: Bacteria > Pseudomonadota > Gammaproteobacteria > Enterobacterales > Alteromonadaceae > Colwellia. The sequence continues at coordinate 39,640 of JAESPR010000064.1, forward strand.
TTAACCACTAAAATAACATCTTGTTGGCTTTGAATAGCAAAGTCAGATAAAAAGGTGGTTTTGTCTGCGTTTACGTTTAAAGGTAATCGCCAGCCGCCTGCCCCTTCGGTGATATTAATATCTGCACTAATAGATAAAACGTGCTCGAAACCTAGCATTATTTCTTCAAGAGATAGTTCACGATTAATGTTAGCTGCAGCAATATGTGGCGCAATGGCGTCAATGAGTGCAATGGGGTTTACTTCACTAATAGTCTGATTACAGTTAGCAAACTGGCTTAACAGTTGTGCATCTTCGTTAATCAACAACTCTCCAACTTGCTGACAACCAGCGGCAATAGGTTTATAAGCGGCAACGCTTTTACTTTGCTGAGCTAAAGCTTGTATTAATGCACAGGCAACAAAAGTTTTTCCGGCATCGGTATCGGTCGCAGTAATAAAATAATTTTTCATTTTAGCTGTTTAAGTCACTTTTCATATTAATTATTTAACTTAACAACAAGGCCTGAATACAAACGATAGGTTGCAGGATAAATACCACTGGGCTCTAGAAAGTCTTGATAATGCTCGGTCATGGCAAACCATTTATCTTTACCTGACAAGCCACGATTCTTTTTCTTCGGTAAGTGATTAGCTCCTAAACCTTTTAGCTCTCTAGCTAGGTGGATAACATTTTGATATTCAAGGATAATGTTTTGGCATTTGTGCTCTAATATACTCGAAGCATCCGTATTAAAATATTCGTCCAACTGCTCTTCTGTTTTAAAGTCTATCACATGCTGATCATCGTCAACTTGTCGCCATGATGATTTTAGCTCATGCAAAGTTCCTTCGACTAAGGTGGTAAAAATAATCAAACCTCCGGGTTTTAAAACTCGTAACATTTCTTTGATAGCTTCATCAAGGGGCTCGCACCATTGAATAACAAGGTTTGAATAAATAAAATCAATACTCTCATCTTGCAACGGAATTTGATGCGCATCAGCTTCAAGCCAAGCAATATCCTTACTTCTGCTTTGCTGTGCAAACTGAAGCATATTTTTAGAAAAATCTAAACCAATGACTTGATTATATGAGCCCGCTAATAAGTCGGTAAAAAAACCCGTACCGGATCCTAAATCAAGTACACGAAGATCGTTTCGATTAGGCAGCCAAGGCATTAAATGTTTACCTGAAAAACGTTGTAATCTAGCCGAAACATCATAAGATTGACTAGCCGAGCCAAAGCTTGTCGCTATTTTACTCTGATTTTTCTGATGGGTTGTCGGTGTGTTCATCTATATGAGAGCCTCGTTTAGTGATCTGGCTAGATGTTTGATATCATTAGTATTATGGCTTGTACATAGGGTTACGCGTAACCTAGAACTACCGATTTTAACCGTCGGTGGCCGTATAGCGGTTAACCAAATCCCTTGTTTTCTTAATTGCTTACTCACTGCTAATGCTTTTTGTTCATCACCAATTATGATTGCATGAATTGATGATGCCGATGAAATTATATTAATACTATTGTCGAGTAGTTGCCTTAGCAGCATACTCAACTCGGTAATTTTATCACGGCGCCATTGCTCTTGCTGAATAAGCTCAATACTTTTTATGGTTGCCCAAGCAAGCGCTGGAGAAATAGCGGTTGAATAAATATAATGGCGAGCAAAGTTGATTAAATAGTCATGTAAATTTTCATCACAGGCTAGAAAAGCACCACTGGTAGCTATTGCTTTGCCAAACGTAGCCATAATTATGTTGGTGTCACTGCTTTTTGTATCATTTAATAAGCTAACACTGCCCTGACCTTCTTTACCAATAACTCCTATGCTATGAGCATCATCTAAATATAACCAAGCATTATGAGTTTTTGCAGTATCGGTAAGACCTTTTAAGTGAGCTTGGTCGCCATCCATACTGAATATTCCTTCAGAGGCTATTAATTTGTTTTTAGAGTCACTCTGAGATAATAACTGAGACAATTGCGTAGTATTATTATGAGCAAAGCGTTTGACTTTGGCATTACTTGAATAGGCACCATCAAGCATAGAAGCATGGGAGAGTTTATCGAGAAAAAAGTGACAACTTTTATGTTTACTTTCCTTACCCGTACTTTGCCCAAGTGTTTGAAAAAAAGCGACGTTGGCAGCAAAACCGCTAGAAAACAATAAGCATTTAGGTTTGTTCAACCATTGACAAATTTTTTCTTCTAACGCTTGGTGAGCATAGTGATAGCCGGTAACTAAACTTGATGAACTAGAACATAAACCAAATTTATCAATGCCCTCTTGCATCGCTTTATTTATTTGTGGGTGGTTATTTAATCCTAAATAGTCATTAGATGAAAAGTTAATATATTCTTTGCCAGCAACAATTATTTTAGTGTCATGCATTGCAAAATGCTGACTAGCATTGTCTTTTACTGTTGGTTGCAGGCATACGCGCTGCCGGTAACGAGACAGCGATTTTCTGGCGCTTAATTGTTCAACAATATAATCAAATGCCATTGACTATATTGCTTTTACTGTCGCACTAAAGTACGACCTACATTTAATGAGCAGCATCGTAAAACAACTCTTTATGTTGTTCATTGACTAAAGAAGTTTTCAGGTCTTTATCTTGCTCTGTACTGTCATCAATTATAGTTTCAGTATTAATACCTAACTTCTTAAAAAGCTGAGTATCTTTATCGGTTTCAGGATTTTCGGCGGTCAGTAACTTACAACCGTAAAATATTGAATTAGCTCCGGCTAGAAAACATAACGCCTGCATTTGCTCATTCATAGCAGAGCGACCTGCAGATAAACGCACATGAGATTCTGGCATCATAATACGCGCTACGGCAATACAACGAATAAAGTCAAAGCTTTCTAAGTCATCAACATCAGCTAAAGGCGTACCTTCAACTTTTACCAACATATTAATAGGCACACTTTCCGGTTGTTTGGGCAAATTAGCTAATTGCACCAATAACGAGGCTCTATCAACCGCGCTTTCACCTAAACCAACAATACCACCGCTACATACTTTCATACCAGCAGTGCGAACATGATCTAAGGTATCTAAGCGGTCTTGATAAGTACGGGTGGTGATAATCTGATTGTAATGCTCTGGTGAAGTATCAAGATTATGATTGTAATAATCTAAGCCGGCATCTTGTAGCTGCTGCGCTTGGTCTTCATCTAACATACCTAAGGTCATACATGACTCCAGACCTAACGCTTTCACGCCTTTGATCATATCAAGTACCACGGGCATATCACGCGCTTTAGGATTACGCCAAGCAGCGCCCATACAAAAACGTGTTGAGCCCATCGCTTTAGCTTTTTGTGCAGCTTCCAGTACTTTTTCAACTTCTAACAAACGCTCTTTTTCAAGATTTGTTTTATTACGCGCGCTTTGCGAGCAATATTTACAGTCTTCAGGACAAGCACCGGTTTTAATTGATAACAAGGTACTCACTTGTACTTCATTAGCATTAAAATGTTGACGGTGTATTGTTTGTGCTTGAAACATTAAATCGTTAAAAGGTAAAGCAAATAATGTCTCTACTTCGGCTAGCGTCCAATTATTACGTACACTCGTGTTTAGTGAATCTAGAGTAGAAGAAAGTACAGTTTGCATCATAAGAGCTCGTTTGCATCTATTTAAGTTAACGGGTAGTCTAGCGTTCACTACCTTGATGTCAACCATGAAAAACATTTTTAGTTAACATATGAATAAAAAACAACCAAGTGAAGCACAGTTAAAATTACTCGCCTACGACAAAGAACATGTTTGGCACCCTTACACATCGATGTCATCACCTTTACCTTCTTATTTAGTTGACAGTGCCGATGGTGTGTACATTAACCTTGCCAGTGGTGAGTCGCTGGTTGATGGCATGTCGTCTTGGTGGTCAGTATTGCACGGTTATAATCATCCAAAATTAAATGCGGCACTCATTAAGCAATCAACTAAAATGTCCCATGTGATGTTTGGCGGTTTAACCCATCAAAGTGCTATAGAGTTATGTGAAAAACTGGTTAAATTAACGCCAAACGGTCTTGATAAAGTATTTCTTAGTGATTCAGGCTCAGTTGCCGTTGAGGTTGCCATGAAAATGGCATTGCAGTATTTTCAAAGTAAAGGGATTCAAAGTAAAGACGGGCAAAATGAAAAGGAACAGAACAAAAACTATAACTTAAAAACTAAGCTGCTTACTGTTCGCAATGGCTACCATGGTGATACCTTTGCCGCTATGTCCGTGTGCGACCCTGTTACGGGCATGCATCAAATTTTCGATAAAGTCTTAATGAAAAGCATTTTTGCCCCTGCCCCCAACTGTAAATTCGGTGAGCTATGGCAAGTAGATGATATTAAAGAGCTTACCGAATTATTTGAGCAACATCACCATGAACTTGCCGCGTTCATCATCGAGCCGATAGTACAAGGCACGGGCGGCATGCGTTTTTATCACCCTGAATATTTAAAAGCTTGTCGACAGCTATGCGATCAATATGAGGTTTTATTGATAGTTGATGAAATAGCCACCGGCTTTGGTCGCACAGGTAAACTTTTTGCTTGCGAGTGGGCAGATATTAGCCCTGATATCATCTGTTTAGGCAAAACCCTTACTGGCGGTTACATTACCTTAGCGGCAACGCTTTGCACTAATGACATTGCTCAAACTATTAGCAACGGTGAAGCAGGATGCTTTATGCATGGGCCAACTTTTATGGGTAATGCTTTAGCTTGCGCAGTAGCTAACGCAAGCATTAATTTATTATTTGAAAATAATTGGCAGCAACAAGTTAAGTTTATTGAACAAGAGCTACAAACATCATTATTGCCACTTAAAAACCATCATCGCGTAAAAGATACCCGTGTGCTTGGCTCTATTGGTGCAGTTGAGTGTTTACAAGCGGTT
>JAESPR010000008.1 GCA_016765685.1 Colwellia sp.
CATATCTTTAAACCTACTAAAATCAGAAACAGCGCATAAAGTAGGCATTAAAATTAAGCGGCAAATGGCAGGATGGGATAGCGATTACCTACTAAAAATATTACAAATATTTTAATGCGATTGCCCTAATCAGGACAGCACTCCATTGAAAAACTTATCATTAGAGCAACAAATATTCCTTAATTCAGTAAGCGAATTAGCATGGAAGCTTGGTTTGGATTCTCAATGGGGAATTCGGATAGCTTCTACCGTAGGGAGTTATCATACTATCTTTCAAAAAAATTTTGGTAATGAATCAATTATTCAGTTACCAAGAGGTATGAATGCTCTATGGATAAACGGCGGGCTATTATATTCACCTCCGTTCATATAATATTTTTTAATTCGCGTATTTCAGGCCACTTCTGTTATAAGTTGTGGCTTTTCTTTTGTACAAAATTTATTTTTAACTTTGATTTATTTTCTAATTTTATGAGCCACCTACAGATCTAGAGGCGAACTATTCAAACATAATAGCTGTTTAGTTCTTCTAAATTCAATGTAGAAAGTGTGAATTTCTATTTGCTATGAACTCGCTATCCTTAAACCACTTATTAAAAGTCAGAGGTTATTATGGAACAGGAAAGTAAAGGAAAAATTGAACTTATTATTGCTATGATTTTATCGGGCACTATCGGTGTGTTCGTGCTTGAATCAGGGCAACCTAGTTATAATGCAGTGTTCTTCCGATGTTTATTTGGTGCTATTTGCCTTATCGGTTTTTGTTGGCATAAAGGATATTTAAACTTTAGCCAACTCTCTAAGAAATCATTTGTATTAATACTTGTGGGTGGTGTTGCTATTGTACTTAATTGGGTTTTGCTTTTCGAGTCATATAGTCATGCTTCAATCTCTATCAGTACAGTCGCATATCATACGCAACCCATGTTTGTTGTTATTTTTGCTGCTTTTTTCTTGGGAGAAAAACTCTTAGCACATAAATTCTTTTGGATTGCATTAGCATTTTCAGGGGTTATTTTAATTGTTAATCCGACAGATTCAACTGTAAATCAAGAAGGTATGATTTATGGACTTATGTTGGCAATTTCAGCAGCAATTTTATATGCAATTGCTACGTTAATCATAAAGCAGTTAAGTGGTATAAAGCCCCATTTTATCGCTGCATTGCAAATATCTTTAGGTGTTTTCCTTTTGTTGCCATTTGTTGATATGTCAGCTGTACCCGCGACAGGCAGTCATTGGAATTGGTTAATAGGTCTAGGGGTAATTCATACTTGTATTATGTACATATTGTTGTACTCATCATTTCAAAAACTTCCCACTTCTTCTATTGCTGTGCTGTCTTATATCTACCCTGTTGTGGCAATTATTTTTGACTACGTGATATATGACCAGAGCCTTTCGGTCGTGCAGTTTATAGGTATCGCAATGATTATTATCGCAGGGCTAGGAAACAATATGAATATCAATGTTTTTGCACCATTTATTAGGAATAAACGACAACCAAGTATTTAAATTTACCTATAAAGTTGAAGGAATAATTATGAAACAAGTAGTTTTAGCAATGACGGAGAGTGATGCACATGTGGTCGGCAATAAACTTCTCGAAGTGTTTTTAGATGAATCAGGATTCAGGGTCAATAATAGAGGAGCCTGTACACCACTCAGAGAAGTTTTTATAGAAGCGGCTAAAGAACCAACGTTAGCGATTGTTTTATGCTCTCAAAACGGACATGCACGAGAAGATATTGAAGGCTTAAAAGCACTTAAAGCTGAATATAATGTCAATTGTCCCATTGTCTTAGGTGGAAACCTATCTGTTGGATCAACTAAAGTAGACAACTTACATGAACAGTTTCGATCTGCCGGCGTAGATTTAATCACCAATGAATTTACAGAATTAAAAATTGCCTTAGAAGATATGCTGATGTTATCGACAGAGCAGGAGGTGGCTTATGCTTAAGCGTATAGCAATTATAGGCGCTTCAGGCGTTGTCGGAGAGAGAATGTTTCAGTTGTTGAAAGAGCGAAACTTTCAACATGATAGTCTTGAATTATTCGCTTCTGAAAAAGAAGGGCGGTTCTTAGAATATGAGGGCGAAAAGTTTCCGATACGACCTGTTAGTACCGCAGATTTTTCTAATATTGATGTGGCGTTATTTACGGCTGGAACTGAACCAAGCGTGCAATATTCACAGGTAGCTGCTGATGCAGGTTGTTTGGTTATCGACAATACCAATGTATTTAGGATGCGAGATGATGTGCCGCTGATCGTGCCACGAGTAAACCTTAATAGTTTAACAGGTATACCAAAGAGTAATATTATCGCTAATCCAAATTGCTCGACGATACCTTTTGCAAGAGCAATTCAACAATTAGATCAGCAGTTTAATCTGAAAGAGGCAGTGGTTAGTACTTACCAGGCTGTTTCTGGCGCAGGCAAGGCTGGAATTGTTGAATTGGAAAATGAAGCCAAAGCAAAGTTAGATGATGTCGATTATATTCCTGAAGTTTTTGAGGAGAAAATAGCTTTTAATTTAATTCCTAGAATAGATGAAGATCTGGCTTCTGGCGCTACGATGGAAGAGCAAAAAATGCGTCAAGAAACAAGAAAAATACTTGATCGCCCAAGCCTTCCCGTTTTTACAACTTGTGTCAGAGTTCCCGTAGCAAACTGTCATTCAGAAGCAATATGTTTAACTTTTGAGAATGAGATATCTTTAACTAAGGTAATAGAGGTGTTAGAAACTGTTCCTGAGTTAACGTTGCATTTAGGTAAAGGACGTGAAAGTTACCCTACGCCATTAGAAGTTTCGGGCAGTCACAACATGCATATTGGCAGAGTAAGGGTGGATAAAGAATACCCAAATAAACTACAGTTTTGGTTGGTAGCGGATAATTTACTCATTGGTGCAGCATTAAATGCCGTACAAATCGCCGAAGGCATGAGATCAGAAGGTTGGATATAATGGGCTCTTATTCTAACATCTTCGATTTTGATAAACCGACTTCATTAGTTGAGTTTCGTAAGTATGGAGGATCGTCGTTTTCGCCTCTAGAAAATACTAAACAAATAGCAATAGATATAAGCACAGCGGTAAAAAATGGGGTTAAGCAAGTCATTTATTGTAGCGCTCCTAGCAATTTGTCAGAATCACTAAAATCCATGGCTTATGAAATAAACCCGCAGTTAAGAAATTCAGCGGTTGATAGCTTAGTCACTGGTTCAGATGCGGTAGGGAGCTTTTTATTACAACATTCATTACAAAGTCATAACCTTAAAGTAAAAGTGCTCAATGGTATGAATAATGGAATATTCACCGATAATGTTGTAGGCGGTGCTAATGTTCTTCAAGTTAAAGCAAATGAAATAACCTCGAATTTAGAACATGTTGATGTGTTAATTATACCGGGTGGTCAAGGCTCAGATCATAAATCAATAACTTGGTTAGGAAAAAACAGTTCAGATCTTTCATGTATATTACAAACGATTGCTACACAGCAAGATCATTGTTCAATATATTCTGATGTTGATAGTGTATTTAACGTTGATCCTAATGTTTATAAAGATGCGACTCCTTATCGTGAATTGGACTATGACACTGTAATAACAGCCGCCAAACTTGGTGCAAAGGTACTACATTTTAATGCCGTAGCACTAGCCAAAAATAACGGTGTTGAAATTGTATGTAAGCTTAATAAAGCCCCTTTTAATGAAGGTACACGCATTGGAAATTATCGTTCTGGCACTATTATTGTTACCGATAAAAAAGCACAACTGATTGTCGTGAACCATAAAAATGTAGTGAAAAATGAAAGCATGGCGAAAAATAAAAGTGTCATTCTTGAATTTTTAGCGAGCAACAATATTTTTGCTGTTAGTGATCAAGCAATAGGTATATTAAAAGATAACCAAATCCTTATTCCTATGGCTTATGTTGATTATATTAGTGAACTCAAAGAGAAGTTTCATGATGAAATTCGTTCAGGGCAGTCAATTACCGCACTACATGTAGTTTCAGGTGAAAAAGTGATTAACAGCACTTTTATTGAAGAGCATGAAATGGAAGAGCGTGTAGCTGAGCTTTATCAAGAGCACATAAAAAAGGAAGTGAGCGAGTATGTTTAATCATCTAACTTCCTACTGTTTAGAAAATGCAATGGAACCGCCAGAAGCAGGTGAAGTTGTTGATTTTTTAAGAAGTGCCCCGAACGTTTACGAAAAATTATCTGAAGCTAAAAGTAGCAACAATATGATGCTACAGCCTCGTTGTGGCGTAGGTCGTCATGAAGAAATGCTTGATATTCATCGTATAATATATAGTCGAAGCAAACCTGATTTATTGTCTTTAACAATTGATGCACATACACGTCTTTTAAGATTTGACAAAGTTGCTAAAGTTCTAGAGGGTAATCCTGAAAACATCAATGGTTACCCTTTAATTAACCATGGCTGGAAAAAAGCGCGTGAACTGGTTAAAGCATCTAAAGTCCCTATTGAAGTAAGGCATGGCTCTCCAGATGGTCGTTTATTATTTGAAACATCTATTGCTGCAGGCTTTACCTCATATGAAGGAGGAGGGATCGGTTATAACTTACCTTATTGTAGAGATGTTAAACTAGAAGATTCAATTCGATATTGGCAGGAAACAGATGCATTGTGTGGAGATCTTGCTAAGCAAGGCATCATCATAGATCGTGAGTTTTTTGGAACTATGTCTGGTGTGCTAATGCCCCCTTCTATAAGTATTGTCTGTTCATTGTTAGAGGCTTTACTTGCTGCAGAACAAGGAGTGAAAAGTTTATCACTGGCAATTTGCCAGAGTGGTAATCCTATTCAAGATATCGCAGCACTCAAAGCATTGACCTATTTAGCAGATAAATATTTACCTGAAAACACTTCTCATTTTTCAGTCTTTCATGAATTTATGGGCGTTTTTCCGCAAGAAAGACATAATGCTGATGCATTAATAATGCTTGGAAGTTTTGTTGCAAGGCATGGCGGAGCCACTAAAATGATCAGTAAAACCCATCAAGAAGCTCTAGGAATTCCAACAGCATATGCTAATGCGGAAGGGATTCTATCCGCTTCTGCAGCTAGAAGCCCTATTCTTGATTGCTTGTTACCTGATGCTTCAAAGGAAGAAGAGGAACAGGATTTGATCATTAGAGAAGTTGAAAGCCTATTGGAAGCAGCTCTAGACTCAAATTCAATTATGCAGGGTGTTGTAAATGCTTTTCATAAGGGATTACTAGATATTCCGTTTAGTGCCTCTAGAAGTGCAAAGTCAGGGGTAATTCCAATGCGGGATGCTAATGGATTCATACGAATTATGGATTTTGGAAATCTAGCTATGTCAAGCCAGATTAGAGCAATACACAAGAATAAATTAGCGAGCACAAAGTTATTGAACGGAAGTAAACACGAAACTATTAAGAAAGATATTTTTTATTTTAGTAGCGGCAATTAAGGAGAATAGATTATGAATTTGCATACCATTAAAGAAGAGCTTAGTAATGATATTGTTACGTTAACAGATATTACGAAAAGAAAATTAGAAGGTGAATTAAAAAGTGCCGTGTCACCATATAAAGACGCGGAAATGAATATGTTACAAGGAACAAAGGCACTCTATAATTGTTTGCCACTAGACATTATAAGTTCGATAAAAAGATTTTCCAATGATCCATCAGCACCGGGATACTTGGTACTTGATAACTTACCTATTGGCGCTGCTCCTGCTACCCCTATTAATGGTAGTGCAGAGAAAAATAGGCAGGATCATGTTTTAGAATCCATTGTTTTAGGTTTAGGCTCAATGCTCGGTCAGCCAATAGGTTATAAATGGGAGAAAGATAACCAACTTGTACATCATGTAGTGCCTCAACCTGGAGGCGAGTACACTCAATCAAATCAGGGAAGTAAAGTTTTTCTTAATTTTCATAATGATATGGTTTACGCTGATGAATTAGTTTATAACCAATTCAACCCTGACTTTTTGGTTTTATTTTGCATTCGACCAGATGCTCGCCATCAAGCAGAAACTCGTTATGCTAATGCAAAAGAAATCCTAAAACACCTATCTGAAGAAGAAGTTAAGAGGCTATATGAGCCAAAATTTAGAATGGCATCACCTTCTAATTACTCTCGTTTCCTTTCCGAAAAAGGCATCAAATGGTCAATCTCACAATCAATTTTATCTGGTGATATGAAGTTTCCTGAAATAGCTTTAGGCGCGAATGGGGTAAAAGCAGAAAGAGAAGAAGATCAGGCCTTAATTAATAAGTTATACAGTATTTGTAATCAACCGAGTGTCTATCGGGGAGTCAAGCTAAAATCTGGACAAGCATTATTGGTCAATAACCGAAAAGGGGTGCACGCGAGAACGCAATTTGAACCATCTTGTGATGAAAATGATCGCTGGCTCCTTCGAGCTAATATCAGGCAAAATCTTTGGTCTATTAGACACAAAATGGAAGATAGCTTTAGACGTTATTGTTAAATCACCACCCTGTTGGTTGGTTGAGAAAGCCTCAGCCAACAACATATGAGAAAATGCTAATGTTAAAATTATATAAATATATTTTTAGTCTGTTTTTACTTTTGATACCGCTAGGAACAGCAATAGCAGATGCAAGCTTCTACGGTATATTCGATATTTCGTCACAACAATTTATTAACAGTGAGACCAATAACGAGTTACACACTAAAAGTAATGGTTCACGTGCTGGTGTAAAAGCCAAGTTTGAAGTCAATGACGATTTATCTTGGTTAATTCAAGTTGAATCAGCTGTTGATTACAACTCAGCTTTAGATACACAAACGTATTTTAGTGCGAGAAATACTTTTATTGGACTACAAGGAAGCTGGGGAAGATTAATCATGGGTAAAAATGATTCCCCATTAAAATTATCGCAAGGAAACATCGATTTATTTACTGATACTGACGTACAGATTTACGCATTACATGAGGGAGATAATAGAATAACGGATACGATTATATTTAATTCCAATACTTATAATGGTTTCTCGTTGAATTACGGACTCGTAAAAAATGGGTCTAAAGATCTTACCAGTGTAGGTCATTCAATATCACTTCAATATCGGTTAGAGCATGCTTACGTTGCTGTTGCTTATGACAATAATGTCCTGAATCAAAATATAGTTCGGTTGGTTAGTGAAGTTGCGTATCAAAAAATTAACTTTGGCTTACTTTTACAAAAAGCAAACATTATTAATAAAATAACCTCTTATGGCTTCATGCTTAGTATGCAATATTCGTTGCCTCAATATTTATTGAAATTTCAATATTCAAATTCCGATGATAAAGTTGAGGGTGGACGAATTTTAACCGCTGGTATAGAGTGGCTTGCCACAGATAACTTAGCAGTATATACCCTAATGTCAGATAGCTTGGGTGATGAAATAGCATCCGAAAAATTAATTAGTTTAGGTGTAAAGTATCGATTTTAGTTAACGACAATTATAATTTTCAGTTAGAAAATTGGTTAAGAATCCAATTTTTAAAAGTCCTTGTATGAGGTTTCAAAGGTATATGAGACGAATAGACTATATAGAATGATGCGCCTGATTTTAAATAATTATCAGCGAGAGGGACTAAGGTATCATCTAACTTTGGATCGATCATTAACCCTGTTCTGGCAATAAATGCGCCAATATCTTTCTTACCAGCGTTAATAACATGATTATAGTCTGTAAAACCAAGAACCTTGTTTTTATTAAACCAGCTTTCTGGATACCAGCTACTCCAATTGGGTTTTACATTCCATAAGGGAGTTGAAATATCCTCTAATAAGTAGCTATTCTGAATGATACGTTCGATATTTTCGCCTCCAATGTCTTGCACCAGACTTTTGGTTGCACAAGGGAGCAAGTAGTCGTCTCTGATTTTTTCAAAAACGAGTGAAGTGTCCGTAGTGGTAGCGGTATAACGAATGGATACATCTATATTATTTGTACCAAAATCGACCATATTTAATGAGCTGATTATATTGAGTCTGATTGTTGGGTATTTCTTCAAAAAATCGGGAAGAGAATTGATTAAACACAAGGACGCAAAAGAAGGAACGATAGATACGGTTAATGTAGAAAATTTATCAGATAACCGCAGACCTTCACCTGCAGATTTTATGGTATCTAGAGAGCGGCTGATTTCTTTAAAGTAGTTGATGTACTCAGGTTTTACAGAAACTTTTCCTTTGACTCGACTAAACAAGGGGATTTTCATCGCCCCTTCTAAAACACGCAATTGCTGACTAATAGCGGAGGGGGTGATATTCAATTCTTCCGCTGCTTTTGCAACACTTTTATTTCTCACCACTGCTTCTGCTGAGATTAGTGATTTCATTGGAGGGAGGTTACTTAATTTAGCCATTTGATTGTTTTTCATCCGAAAAAAACGTTATTTTGTTGAATAATAATTTTGGAAATTATGAATATACTATACATATTTTCTTTACGTTTAACACAGTAATATTTTATCTTTTGAATTTGTACAAATTTATTTAACTGAGGTTAATATATTAAGGTTTAAATATATTAACCTCAGTTCTGCTTAATAAATGTTTCTCTAGAAGCCATTTTTACTTACTTCTGCGTTAAATTCACTTGCAATAGGCAAGCTATTGACGCGTAAATATTTAATATTATATTTCAATTGGTTAACTACCTCTTAAACATAGTTGGTTAAATAACTAATCACTATAATAGTGCTTAGTTATTTCAGTGCTTTTTGCCGTTACATAACTACATTAAGGCTTATGTCTCGGTATAATCCTATGGCGCTTTGTGCCCCAAACCGAGATATAAAATCATTATTAGACATTTTCTATGAATAAGGCATGCAAAAAAATATTTTCGTACCGAGTGAACGTTAGTTGAGGAGGAGTCTCTGGAGCTTAAGGTAAGGTACGCCACAGAATGTTCGTCATCCTATAAAATAACACGCTGTTATTGATTTTTTAATGGCTAATGTTTACTAACCCAGTTCACTGGAAATTGACTAATCTACAAACCATGGCTAAATAGTACTTCATGAGTGATATCAATATATTGAATAGTGGCAACCACACTCCAAATCTCTTGTTCTATTTGTTTGCTACGATGAATGGCATATGAACTGATATAACTTAGCTCTGCATTTAAGTGCTCGATATTGGGCTCACTGGTGCGTGAAATTTTTAACTGAAAACAGAAAAACAGACCCTTTTCTAAAGCGTGTTTTATAAAAGACTCTCTTGTTTCAATGGTCTCAAGTTCAGCCGCAAACTTTACCTTAACCGATTGTTCAATTTGCTCAACTTTATTAAATAGTGCAATGTACAAAACTTCAGTAATTGACTCTTCATTGACGATTAACTTTTTCAAACATGATTCAAGAAAATTATCTTTATAGAGTTTTGTCATGATCGGGTAAAAATTATAATAGTTTTTCCGGTCACTCAAGTTTTTCAGTTGTTGTAAAAATTCATGTCCATTATCATTACTCACTAACGCTTCTATTTTATAACGACTACCGCTAGTTTGAACAATGAGTGCTGGCACTTGCATTTGTTGAGCATAATGCGTTCGTAATGCTTCTTCTAAACCGGGCACTAACAAAGTATATTCGTCTGTTATTAGTTTGTCTTTATTCTTATTAATTAATAATTTAAAAAACGACCGCCCCACATGTTGATGCTCTTTAATAATAACTCGTAAATTAAGCACCGTTTTTTTCTTATTAATTTTCACAACTTCATAAGGCAGTTTTTTCAAGTCGTAAGCTGAAGTGATTTTTTGTAAGCTTGGAAAAGAAACTTCAATGATCTCACCGACCGCAAGCATAGCATGTTTACCTAACTCAACTTTCAATCCCGAAATAGAAAAATCAACTACAGTACCTTGCCATTGAACTTTTTTACATTCCAATACAGTTGGCGTGCTATAAATATACCTTGATTCTTGTCGCTGATTTTTATAGGTTACTCCTAATTCCTCTACGTTTAATTTTTCTTTTAAACGCTTATGACCAAACTTTCTAAGCTTGTTAACATCTATTTCATCATTGGAAAATTTTTGATATTGCTCAATAGCAGTTTGATGGGTTATGTCACTGGCAACAACCGAAAAAGATAATGAATCAACACTGGCAAGCACTTCTGCTGACGGTGGTAAATTTATATATTGCTTTTTTACATCTTGGGTATTTGACAGGGTAAAAGGTGAGTAGGTATTAAGTTTATCTACGTCAAAGTAAGTTAACATCGTAATGGCGAAGGAACTTTTTTTAGCCGCAAACGTTAAGAAGCTCTGGAAAAAACTATCATCTTGAGGTAATTGCGCTTCATCTATGGTGTAGAAAAAATCTTTGCCTTGGTTTTGATGAATAAAACTATAAACCAATAAAGACTTGCCTTGTTTATATTTTTTCAATAGTCGAACTAACCGCTCTTCATTAAGTAAAAATTGTAAATTAGAGTGGTTTTCTTCGTCTTGCCAATACTGAAAAACAGGCTGATTATTATTGGTTGTTAAGGCATAACGCGGGAAAACCCCATTTTCAGAATGTTCAAAAAAAATTGGCAGCTCATTTAGTCTAGGTAACACGTACTGCTCAAAAGTTCTAGCTTGCAACGCTGAAATGGTGTTTTCTAAGTTAACTTTGTATCGACGCTTATTACCTTGAATGTAACCTAACAAAAACTTTGCAAAGGCATCATCATCACTAACATCTACTCGTTGACAGCCAATAAGTTGAGTATTAGCATCACTTTGAATATTTTTAACTTGATAGACCAATGCATCATCTTTACCAAACTGAAAGTCTTCTTCTATACCTTTAAAGATAATCGTTAGTTGCTGATCTATATATAAAGGTTCTTTATTATTTAACCTAAATTTTACCCCTGAAACACTTACATCGATACTGCTAACTGATTTTTTCTGTTTGTTTTCCAAAATAATCACTAATGAAGTAACGAAATTCATTCGCTCTTCTACTCTATTTTGGTATTGATTGAGCGGAAAAAGAGTCACCGGATATTGAGTTTTATCCTGTGTTTTTTTAGGGGATTCTGTTATGTCCTGCTCATTTTTAGATTTTAACTGGCTAATTTTTTGTTCTTTTTGATAAATTACCCGAAAGTTATTTTCGGTATTTTTTACCGATTCATAAACACCAAAGGTATAGCCCTTGTATGCATCAACATTTTGTTCGAACACATCAAGCGCAACCTCATCTAAAAAGTGGCTTTGGCCGCCATATTCAAATAATTTACAGTCGCCATCAACTAAACCTCGCAAATCAATAGAGCGAGTACAGGCACTAGCTAAACGTTTCAATTCCATTTTTAATAAAAATTTTTCTGTTTTAGCGATCTGTTTAGTGCTTTGAGTAAATTTAATATCAAAAGTCGGTTTACTAACCTCACCGCGGAAGTTAGCAATTATTTTTTGATATTTAGAAAAGTCTGTAGTCATGGAATAATATTTTACTTGCTCTTGTTTTCAAAATTAAAGTTTTCAGAATTAAAGTATTAATGCGATATCAAATAGCATTATAATTTAAACTGTTTAAATTCAGCAACAGTATTTAATAAATAATTATCTTATTAAATACCTAACGCTCATTGGCAACATTGCATAGCTTAGACTTAGTCACCCCCTAAAAACAAGCAAATTTTGTGCCTAAAAAAAGAGTAAACCAAGGAAAAATATGGCAAAAACTAAAACCGCTTATGTTTGTAACGACTGTGGCTCTGAATCTTCACGATGGTTAGGCCAGTGTACTGACTGTAAAGCATGGAATACTATTTCAGAGTTTAAACAAGCAAAACTGCCTGCCCGTAGCGGAAATTTTGCTGGTTTTGCTGGCACAGCACTCAATAGTGAAGCAAAAACTCAAACCCTTGATAGTATCGATTTAACTGATTTACCCCGTTTTTCTGCCGGTTTTTCTGAGTTTGACCGAGTATTAGGCGGCGGTATTGTGCCTGGCAGCGCTATTTTAATTGGCGGTGAGCCTGGCGCAGGTAAAAGCACCTTATTATTGCAGACTATGTGCTCATTAGCTGCCCACATGTCAGCTTTATATATTACTGGGGAAGAGTCACTGCAGCAAGTTGCCATGCGCGCAAAACGTTTAGGCTTACCCACAGATAAATTAAAAATGCTTTCAGAAACGAGTGTTGAGAACATTTGTCATATTGCCCTTAAAGAACAGCCTAAAATTATAGTGATTGATTCTATTCAAGTTATGCACATGAGTGATGTGCAATCAGCGCCGGGCAGCGTTTCACAAGTCAGAGAAAGCGCTGCTTATTTGACACGTTTTGCCAAACAACACCATGTTGCTATTTTACTGGTGGGTCATGTCACTAAAGATGGTTCATTAGCAGGGCCAAAAGTATTAGAGCATTGTATTGAT
Source organism: Colwellia sp. (assembly GCA_016765685.1). Lineage (GTDB taxonomy): Bacteria > Pseudomonadota > Gammaproteobacteria > Enterobacterales > Alteromonadaceae > Colwellia. The sequence continues at coordinate 12,429 of JAESPR010000008.1, forward strand.
TGTTCATTAATGCTTGAAGGCAGTAATGACTCACGTTATCGCACCTTACGAGGCAACAAAAATCGTTTTGGCGCGGTCAATGAATTGGGCGTTTTTGCCATGACAAGCTCCGGCTTAAAGGAAGTAAAAAACCCGTCGGCAATTTTTCTTAGCCGCAGTGAAGAGCAAACTCCCGGCAGTATTGTGATGGTATTGTGGGAAGGAACTCGCCCTTTATTAGTTGAAATTCAAGCCTTGGTTGATCATTCAGCCTTGGGGAACCCGCGTAGAGTTGCGGTTGGCGCTGATCAAAACCGCTTGTCGATGTTATTGGCAATTTTGCATCGCCACGGTGGTTTGCAACTGAATGACCAAGACGTTTTTGTTAATGTGGTTGGTGGTGTTAAAGTAACTGAAACCAGTATTGATTTAGCCTTGATCCTTGCATTAGTTTCTAGCTTTAAAGATAATACTCTACCGCAAGATTTAGTTATTTTTGGCGAAGTAGGATTGTCAGGTGAAATTCGCCCGGTTCCTAGTGGTCAAGAACGGCTAAATGAAGCAGCTAAACACGGTTTTACCCGCGCTATTGTGCCTTTTAATAATATGCCAAAACAGGCAATAGACGGCATGGAAGTTATTGGCGTGAAAAAACTCAGTGAAGCCCTAGAGGTTATTTAACTAGCCTATTATAGATAATAAATAGAGAGTCCATAATTTCCTATGAAAATTTTTTTTACCATCACACTTTTAGTATTGAGTTGTTCTTTATCTTTACTAAGCAATGCTCACACAGAGCAATTATCTATTGAACGCATTTATAGTTCGCCATCACTTAATGGTCAAACACCTCAGTCGTTAAAATTTTCTCCTGATGGCTCGCGAGTCACTTATTTACAAGGGAAAAGTGACAACCTCAATCGCTACGATTTATGGGAATACAACCTAGCAAGTAAAGAGAACAAGCTATTAGTTGACTCTCAAGTATTGTTTAGCGGCATAGAAGTACTTTCTAATGAAGAAAAAGCCCGTCGAGAGCGACAACGCGCTTATGGCTTTGGCATCATGGAATATCAATTTTCTAATGACGGCAGCGCTTTGTTGTTTCCACTTAACGGCGATATTTATTATTACCATTTAGCCAGTAAAACCGCCAAACGTTTAACACAAACCGACGCCTTTGAAACCGATGCAAAATTTTCTCCCAAAGGTCACTATATTTCTTTTATTCGTGGCCAAAACATCTTTGTCCTAAATATTGAAAGCGGTAAAGAAAAACAATTAACAAAAGATGGCGGCAGCAATAATATCAAAAACGGTATGAGCGAATTTGTTGCCCAAGAAGAAATGAACCGAATGACAGGTTACTGGTGGTCACCTAATGAAAAGCACATCGCTTTTTTGCGCGTTGACGAAACCCCCGTACAAGTTGTTATTCGTAATGAAATATATGCTGAGAAAATTGAATTAATAGAGCAGCGTTACCCCGCGACTGGTACCAACAATGTACATATACAGTTAGCGGTAACCGATATAAAAGGCAAGAAAATTCGTTTTATAGAGCTTGATGAAGCGCAAGGTGACAATAAGAAAGACTTTTATTTGCCACGGGTACAATGGCTACCTGACAGTAAAAACTTATCTTACCAATGGCAAAGTCGCGATCAAAAAATATTAAAACTAAAAACCTATAACTTAAAAAAACGTAAACAAAAAACCTTATTAACAGAGCGATCTAAACATTGGCTAAACTTGCACCACGATTTACATTTTTTAAGTGATAACAAATCTTTTATTTGGGCTTCAGAGCGTGATGGTTTTAAACATTTATACCACTTTACTAATAAAGGGAAATTGATAAACCAATTGACCAAAGGCAACTGGGTGGTTAACTCGATTAAACATATTGATGAAGAAAATGAACTGATATATTTTACTGGCCGCGCTGACACGCCACTTGAGCGTCATTTATATCGCGTACCGCTGAATGGCAAATCACCTGAGCATGTTGCTCGCTTAAGTAAACGCAACGGTTTTCATGATATTAACTTTAGCCGAGACAGCAATAGTTACATTGATAGTTTTTCTAATATCACTACACCAAAACAAGTGAGCTTGCACCAAGCCAATGGCGAACACATTACGTGGTTGGCGCAAAACAAAGTTAACGATACTCACCCTATTAGCCCTTATTATGATGATTTAATTCAGCCTAAATTTGGCACCATAACGGCAAATGATGATAAGACCCCTCTTTATTACAAACTATACCAACCTAAAAATATGGCTCCGGGTAAAAAGTATCCGGTTATTGTTAACGTGTACGGCGGCCCTATCGCTCAGCGAGTGAGAAACATCTGGCAAGGTGCCAACATGACTCAATATATGTTGCAGCAGGGTTATATTGTTTTTGAATTAGATAACCGTGGCTCAAACTATCGTGGTACCGATTTTGAGTTTCCACTTTATGAAAAGCTAGGCCAAGTAGAAGTTGACGATCAAATAATGGGCGTTAAATACCTGCACTCACTGCCTTTTGTTGATAAAGAACGCATTGGTATTTTTGGTCATTCATATGGCGGTTATATGGCACTGATGGCAATGTTTAAAGCAGGTGATTATTTTAAAGCTGGCGTCAGTGGTGCACCGGTAACCGACTGGTTATTATACGATACTCATTACACTGAACGTTATTTAAACCATCCAGAAGTTAATGCAGACGGCTATGAACAATCAAGCGTATTTCCTTACGTGAGTGGTTTAAGTGGCCCCTTGATGGTTTATCATGGCATGGCCGATGACAACGTATTGTTTACTAATACCACTAAATTAATCAAAACCTTGCAAGATGAAAACAAGCAATTTGAATTAATGACTTACCCAGGCAGCAAACACAGCATGCGCGGTAAAAAAGTTAAAGTGCATTTGAATAATACTATTATGAGTTTCTTTGATAGACACTTTAAGAAAAATTTACCGATGTAGGTAACTCGACGCTTTCTGTAGGTCGATGCTAACGTGTGTGCACTAATGTCTTGATGCTATCGATGGTAAAGAACGACGGCCTCGACAAAAGCTATTTTTGTCGAGCCTCGCTTCGCTCGTGTCGACCTACCTTATTCTGGCTCATAATCTAAATTCGCCGATAACCACCGCTCGGCTTGCTCGATAGTGAAACCTTTGCGGGCAGCATAATCAAGCACTTGGTCTTTAGCCAGTTTCGCCACGGCAAAGTATTTAGACTCCGGGTGAGCAAAGTACCAACCGCTAACCGCAGCACCCGGCCACATGGCATAACTAGACGTCAACTCCATATTAATGTTTTCTTCAACATTAAGTAACTGCCACAACAAGCCCTTTTCGGTGTGTTCAGGGCACGCCGGATAACCAGGGGCTGGGCGTATGCCTTGATAATTTTCACGAATTAAATCATCGTTACCTAAGTTTTCATCCGCTGCGTAACCCCAATATTCTTTACGTACTTTCTCATGCAAGTATTCGGCGCTTGCTTCTGCTAACCGGTCGGCAACAGCTTTTAATAATATCGAGTTATAAGCATCGTGATCGCCGTCATACACTTTCACTAATTCGTCAACACCAAAGCCTGCTGAAACGGCAAAGGCACCAACATAATCATCAATACCTGAGGTTTTATCGGCGACATAATCAGATAAACAGCGGTTGAACTGACCTGCTGGTTTTTTACTTTGCTGGCGTAGTTGCTGTAACTTCATTAGTGTTTCGTTGCGTGTTTCATCACGATAAAGTATTAAGTCATCTACATCTCGGTGCGCAGGGAACAAGCCAAAAACTGCTTTAGCGGTAATTTTTTTATTATTGATAACATCGTCAAGCATGGCATTGGCATCATTAAATAAATTGGTCGCTTCTGTACCAATAACGTCATGTTTCAAAATCAGTGGATATTTACCTGAGAGTTGCCACGTCATAAAAAATGGCGTCCAGTCGATGTATTTTCGCACTTTATTCAGATCTAATTCATCAAGTACTGTAACGCCGAGTTTGTTCGGTTTTTTCGGCGTGTAGCCGTCAAAACTTATCGGGGTAGCATTGGCGCGAGCATTTTCAAGGCTTATCAAACTTGAACGAGGGCCTTTTTTATAATGACGAACACGCACCCGTTCATATTCTTCTTTAGTGGCACTAAAAAATTTAGCTTTGTGTTCGTATGATAATAAATTACTAACCACAGAGACTGCGCGCGAAGCATTAGACACATAAACCACTGGATGATCATATTGTGGTTCTATTTTTACTGCCGTATGGGCTTTCGAGGTAGTAGCTCCCCCAATAAGCAAGGGTAGCTCAAAACCTTGTCGTTTCATTTCTTTAGCAACATGCACCATTTCATCAAGTGATGGGGTAATTAACCCTGACAAACCAATAATATCGACTTTTTTCTCTTTGGCCACCCGCAAAATGTCTTCACAAGAAACCATCACGCCAAGGTCAATTATTTCATAGTTATTACATTGTAATACCACGCCAACAATGTTCTTGCCGATATCGTGCACATCGCCTTTAACCGTTGCCAGTAATATCTTGCCGTTAGAGCTAGCTTCTAATTTCCCCTCTTCAATATAGGGATTTAAGTATGCTACGGCTTGTTTCATTACCCGCGCTGATTTAACCACTTGTGGTAAGAACATTTCACCAGCACCAAACAAGTCACCTACCGTATTCATGCCAGCCATTAATGGCCCTTCAATAACATCAAGGGGCTTGGTCGCCACAAGGCGTGCTTCTTCGGTATCTTCAACAATAAACTCGTTGATGCCTTTAACCAATGAATATGACAAACGCTCATTTATCGGTAGTTCGCGCCAACTCAAATCTACTTTTGATGCTTGACCACCCGCTTGACCATGATATTGTGTAGCAATATCAAGTAAGCGCTCGGTCGCGCCGTCATCGCTGTTTTGAATAACATCTTCAACCGCACTTTTTAATTTTTCAGGAATGTCAGAATAAATAGCCAATTGCCCTGCGTTCACTATGCCCATGTCCATACCATTTTTTATCGCGTGATATAAAAAGACCGCATGAATGGCTTCACGCACGGGGTTATTGCCCCGAAACGAAAAAGATACGTTGGAAACACCACCAGAGATCATCGCATAAGGCAGGTTTTCTTTAATGTCAGCAACCGCTTCAATAAAATCAACCGCGTAGTTATTATGCTCTTCAATGCCGGTAGCAACAGCGAAAATGTTAGGGTCAAAAATAATATCTTCGGGTGGAAAGCCTATTTCATCAACCAATATATGATAAGCCCGATGACATATTTCAACTTTGCGTTTACGTGTATCGGCTTGTCCTTGCTCATCAAATGCCATCACTATCATAGCCGCGCCATAACGGCGTACTAATTCGGCTTGTTGACGAAAGTTATCTTCACCCTCTTTTAGGCTAATGGAGTTAACAATGCCTTTGCCTTGAATGCATTTTAAACCCGCTTCAATAATATCCCATTTAGACGAGTCGATCATAATGGGCACTTTAGCAATATCTGGCTCGCCGGCAATTAAGTTTAAAAAACGCACCATCGCCTCTTTTGACTCCAACATGCCTTCATCCATGTTGATATCGATAATTTGCGCACCATTTTCAACTTGCTGTAAGGCAACAGCAATCGCTTGATCGTAATTGTCTTCTTTGATCAAGCGCTTGAACATGGCTGAACCCGTAACGTTGGTACGCTCACCAACATTTAAGAACAAAGTATCTTCTTGAATAGTTAACGCTTCAAGCCCAGATAAACGACAAGCGATTTTACGCGCTTCAACTTTGCGTGGTTTTATTCCTTGTTTATGAAGGCTAGCCACTGTATCAGCCATGCCTTTAATATGTTCAGGCGTAGTACCACAACAACCACCAATAATGTTTAAAAAGCCTGAACTAGCCCACTCTTGCACGTGGGTATTCATGTCTTCAACAGTGAAATCATATTCACCAAAAGCGTTAGGTAAACCCGCATTGGGGTGAGCAGAAACCGCAACGTCGCTAATACGGCTTAATTCTTCAACATATTGACGTAGTTCAACTGGGCCTAACGCGCAGTTTAATCCAAAAGAAATAGGTTTCGCATGACGTAATGAATTGTAAAATGCCTCGGTGGTTTGCCCAGACAAAGTACGACCTGAAGCATCGGTAATGGTGCCTGAAATCATCACCGGTAGGCGAATTTGTAATTGCTCGAATACAGTTTCTACCGCAAAAATAGCCGCTTTAGCATTTAGCGTATCAAAAATTGTTTCGATTAAAATAATGTCACTGCCACCTTCAATTAACGCGGTGGTTGACTCAATATAGGCTTCTTTTAATTCATCAAAACTAACATTTCGAAAAGCAGGATCATTCACATCTGGCGATATAGAGCAAGTGCGGTTAGTTGGCCCTAACACTCCGGCAACAAAGCGCGGTTTATGAGGTGTTTTTTTATTGTATTCATCCGCAGCAGCACGAGCAATTTGCGCAGCCACTAAATTGATTTCCGCGCTATATGCTGCCATGTCGTAATCCGACATAGCGATAGTAGTGGCATTGAAGGTATTCGTTTCTAAAATATCCGCGCCCGCTTCAAGGTATTCTAAATGAATAGTTTTAATCACCTCAGGTTGGGTGAGCACTAATAAATCATTATTGCCTTTTACATCACTATGCCAGTCAGCAAAACGATCACCTCGATAGTCTTGTTCTTCAAACTTATACGCTTGAATCATGGTGCCCATAGCACCATCTAAGATTAAAATTCTTTTTGCTAGTTGCTGCTCAAGTAAGGTAAATGATGACGATTTTTTCATAATGATTTCCGATTTTCTAAAGAGTAAACGTGTAAATCAAGAAGCTGAGATAGCCAAACTTAAATGACCGATCTTAAATGACCTAGCTTAAATAACAGTATCAGGGTGGATTGCTTTTATATTGGAAGCATCCAATTTGTAAGGCGTAATTTGATACACATAATAATTAAGCCAGTTAGTAAATAATAGACTACCGTGGCTACGCCATGAGCCTGCTGGTGAACTATTTGCATCATCGTTTGGATAATAGTTTTTTGGTAAGGCAACATTTTCACTGCGTAAACTGTCGCGCAAGTATTCTTCATGCAAGGTGCTAGTATCGTATTCTGGATGACCGGTTAGGTAAACTTGCTGTTTGTTTTTACTGACCGCTAAATATACACCCGCATCAGCCGATTCTGCTAATACTTGTATTTGTGAAATACTTTCATAAGCAACTTTATCAATATAACCATAACGAGAATGTGGCACATTAAAGCTTTCATCAAAACCGCGTGTTAATGACTCTTTTTCATCAAGCTTTTTGTGCTGAAACACCCCTGAAAGTTTATTTTTTCTTAGCTGACGATTAAGCCCATAATGATGATATAAAGCCGCATGAGCAGCCCAGCAAGAAAACATCGTTGAGGTAACATTTTTTTCAGCCCAATCAAAAACTTCACAAATTTTGTCCCAAAAGGTTACTTGTGAATAATCCAATAAAGCGAGTGGCGCACCAGTAATAATCAGCCCATCGTATTGCTTGTGTTTAATATCATCAAAAAGACAGTAGAAGTTTTCTAAATGTTCGGTTGGAGTATTTTTAGATTCATTGGCATGAATACGGATAAACTCAACATTTATTTGCAATGGTGTATTAGAGAGCATCCGCAAAATCTGCACTTCTGTTTCTATCTTATTTGGCATTAAATTTAGGATTGCGACTTGCATGGGGCGAATTTCTTGAGAAATGGCTCGGTGCTCAGACATAACAAAAATATTTTCTTTATCTAAAATCGACAATGCCGGTAATTGATCAGGAATTTTAATGGGCATAACACACCTATCACGAATAAAAGTATATAAAAATAGTGTCAAAAACAAGAATTATCATATTACTTGGATTGCTAGAGATGTCAACATCTAAACGTATAGACGGCTAAAAAACCGTAAGAATAACTAGAACAATTGTAAACGTCAGGGAATCGCACGTTGATTTATTTAATATAAATAGTTGCAATGTTAATTTTTGATCCCCTGACCTTAATGATGTTGGCAACAACACAGGGCAGAACTTTATTTGTAAGTTTATCAGAGACAGTTACCCCATAAAAATTATTCAAAGGGGATGCTACTCTTCATCCTCCAATTGCTGCTGTAGATACTCAACCGCTTTATTCAACTGAATATCTTCACCCTGAACTATCGATTCAATTGTTACAGCAACATGAATATTGGGAATAATGCCCACCCCGCGCAATGGGCTACCGTCATGTTGGTTCACTTTCATACTAGTAAAGGCAACTGTTAATCCGCCATTATCTGTTCCCCCTAACATATGTAGGTAAGTGACGTTGCCATTAATTCCATAAGTTGCCTCCCCTAAAATGGGCAAGCCCGCATGTTGCACATAACCCAGTGCATGTTCGTTTTGGCTAATACTGTAACGGGACGCAAGTACAATGATAGGAATATCAATAAAAGGTTGTCGATTCACAAAACTCTGCGCGTTTAAGAGTTCATTTGGAGCCTGCTGGTTAGGCAGGAGTTGGTAAAATGTGTACATCGGCAAGGCTTCGATTGGATAATCGGCAAAATGCGGTAAAAAGCGCGTCCAACCATTCCAATTAGGGTAGTTTCTCAAATCTAAAACCACTGCTTTAGCTTCGGCAACTTTTTCAATCATCTGTTCAACATCGCCATCAACTAAAGCACTTAAATTGACATAATGGATTTGATTTTCTAATAACAAATGTTTAGCGGTCTTGTTACCGGTCATTGTTCTATAAATTGCGTATTTAATATCTTGAGCATATTCAGTTCGGTTAGTCGATAGTTGATACTCTTCACCATTACTTGTTATTAGTGTCAGTTCAACTGCCTGGTTTTCTTGGCCTCTTAATAGTTCGTAGGTTATTAATTGGCTATTTTTTTTATTATCAGCCCTTAGCGAGTATGGTTGCTTCGCTAGTAACAAAGTATCTATATCGATGCCATCTATTGCAATCAACTGATCACCAATTACGGCAACACTATCAGTGTTTTTGGCATAAACTAACATCGCCTTTTCTTCTAACCAAGCAAAGCCAAAAGGGGGGGAGTAAGCGCCAAGCGTAGTATCTTTAGATGAGAGAAAATTATGATTATCACCCGTTTTAGTGAGTAGTTTTCTCATACCTAAGCCACATTCACTAACTGATTCTATACATAGGGTTAATAAGGGGGTTAGTTCATTAGACCAAACAAGATCTAATTCATTCAAATAAGGATAATAATGCTGCATAACCGCCCATAATTTTCCGGCGGCATTTAAACGGGCATAAATATTACTAAATTGAATATCAATATCATAATCAACTGTCAGTCTGGCACTGTCTGGAAATGTTTTACCGTTAACCACAGCCTGAACTAAGGGTAAATCTATTGTTATTCCAAATGGTAAAGTTTGTTGGTACCTCGGTGATTTTAAAAAGCCTAGGCTTTTCAATTTATCAAAACTTTCAATTTTGATAGTCCTACGGTATATAGAAGATGATGTTTCAGCCGCGTCTTTATAACCATAGGAGCTATAAACTTGCACACGTTCACTACCCGAAAAATCATCAATATCTACTGCTGCTTGGCCATTTATTTTCAGGCTAGGGGCGATAGTTGCAAATAATTCTTGTAGCACTGAAACAAACTCAGTTTGATTGCTAGTATTAGCGACACGATATATACCGTATGGGATAAATTTTTCCCAAATGGTGTCACCTACACCATCGCTAGGATGAAAAAAGCGAACTTGATTAGCTAGTTCAATAAAAACAGCTACTTGTTCAATTTTATTATCAATAGCAATAATAGGTAAAGCCTGTTTTTGCACTGCAACAGGGGTGGGCTCTTGAATAACATTTTTTTCTGGTGCTTTATCTGAGCCGCCACAACTCATTAAGCCAAGTAATAATAGTAAAATTCCTAATTCTTTATACATTTTGATCCCTTTTATTTTTAGTTGTCATTAATAAGACTTTTGACATGGTAAAAAGGTTACAAATAAAATTAAAAAATTTACCTTTGTTTATTACAATTACAAGTCAATTGGCCACTTTGTTGATGCTGCTCTTTATAATTTCCATTAATACCAAAGCACGGTTCTAATTTTGGCAATGCGCGCCATTTTAACCAGTGTTATGACCCCGAGACTGCTTCAATGTCATTTGCCATTAAATAGGGATGCTGTACTCTTCACATTCTATCAGCCTTTCGGGTTTGCCAGCTTCGCTGAGCAAATAAAAAAAGGTCATCAAAACAATGTTTTGATGACCTTAAATTGACTTAACTACTGAGTTTGTGACTTTAAGAAAGCCCTTTATCAGACTAATTTATCAAGCTTGTTTTTTGCTTCGTAAGTTGATCAAAGGCAAAAGTAATAACAACAACCAACCAAATGAACCACCTACTCCACCTGAGCTTTTATCTTCAACCACTAAACTGAAAGTTTCAGTCACTTCAAATTCACCATCGGTAATGGTTAATTGAAATTTAATCGGGGTATCAGAACTCACTTCAGGAGCAGTGAAAGTTAAGGTTTCTACGTCAAATTCAAAATAAATTAGTTCGCGGCTCAACTGAACCCATTGATAAGACAGTGAATCACCATCTGGATCAAAACTACCACTAGCACTAATTGATACTACCGAGTTTTCACTAACAATAGTAGGGCCTTCAATATTGATTACTGGCGGGGTATGTGGACGACAAGCTTCACCAAAAATATCATTTCCCCACTCGGGGTTATCAATAAACGGATTACGGTTCCCTTGGTATTCGTAAACAACGTTATTGCGAGACATTTCACGGCTATCAACCGGATCGGCATTGTGCCATTCCCACAAAGAACAAAGTTTACCAAAAGTCGCTTTTCCATCAACGGTTGCTGTTGAAGTACCGGTTTGATCAACTAAAACCAAATCAGGTGTTCTGTCACTACTAGCACCGTTATAACGGGTAGCCATGTAGAACATCATCCGAGCAACATCACCTTTCACTTCATTACGAGGTTCCCAAGAGTCACCGTCTTTGAAGTTTTCAGGACTTTCTTCAACCGGATCACCACCGTTATCAAAATCAAGATTACTACGCAAAGTATTCATCGACCAATCAGCAGGACGCAAATGATGAGCGTCGGTATAACCTAATTGATACGTTTCAGGAAAACCATGACTTTTCGCCCAAACATGTTCACGGTTCCATGAGTCTTGATTATTAGCATTTGCACCACTACCATTACCTGATTTAGCAATAGAGTTACCCGTATAAAGCTCGATAACATTGTCTGAATTATTAGGATCTTCATCAGAGAAAGTTAAGACACTCCATACTTGGGAGTAAGTTAATGGCACATGTTTAGCACTAATTAGTTCATTAAGCACATTAGCTAAATCAGCAGGTGCCGCGGCAAAAGCCGTTTCATAATAGCTTGCTTCATTAAAAACATCTGCATTAGCTACTTTACTAATTTCAGGACAATTAATACAAGTACCAATAGTAACGCCACCACCAACACTGGCAATAGGTTGAGGTTCAGCACCAGTACAGCTTGTTTCACTCATACAACCCAAGCCATCTGCCGTATCAATATCAAAAGATAACCATTCATTTACTGCACCAGGGAAGGCATTGTTAGCGATATGATCACCTACAGTCACTGAAGCTTTACGACGAAGGGTTTTATTTTGCGTACCAAAGTTTGGATCGTTCGGATCTGTCCATTGTTGGTTTGGTCTAAAGCCTACTTGACCAATGCTATCAACAATAGTGCCATTAAGTGTTAACACAATAGCATCATCACCATTGAAGAAGGTAATGTTAGAACCAATGCCCGCAGGGGCTTCTTTAGTAAATTGAGCTTCAGCGTCACGGTTATAAATAACAATACTCGAACCGGGTACCAATATCCCAAATAAATTCAAACTGTTTGAAACGAAATTAAAACCATTATTATAAGCGGCAAGTCGATAACCCATTTCGAATAAATCGACATCAGCACTACCAATGTTTGACAATTCAATCGCTTTGTTACTGGCACTACCTTCAACATATTCAGTAATAAGAACAAAGTTCTCTACTGGCTCTGGTGCAGGTCCAGTATCACAAGCACCTTCGCCCGGACAACCTAAACCATCAGCAGTATTGGCTGCAAAAGCTAACCATGGATTAACCGCGCCAGGAAAGGCATCATCGGCAACCATATCACCAGTAGTGATTGATGCTTTACGACGTAGCGTTTTTTCTTTTGAAGCAAAACTTGCATCATTTGGGTCTAACCAACCGTCGCTACCCGGATCTTCGCCAATACGGCCAAAGCTATCAATAATAACGCCATTGGCTGACAAAACGATGGTGTCGTTACCATTAAAGAAAGTTAATTCTGACGGTGCACCTTGTTCTGGAAATTGAAATTCTGGAGCGGCATTTGCGTTATAAACAACAAAGCTAGCACCTACTTCCAATATGCCAGTCAGCTCAATTTTACGGGTTTCATGTTCGACCGTACTACCATTTGAGAACATCGCTAACTTATAGCCTTTCGCGCCCATATCTACAGGCTCAGTGCCCATGTTAGATATTTCAATCGCTTTGTTATTACTGCTACCTTCAACATATTCTGTGATAAAAATGTTTTCAGCTGAAGTTTCACCACCAGTACTGCCACAAGCACTTTCACCTGGACAACCTAGTCCGTCAGCAGTATTGATATCAAATGCTAACCATTGGTTAGGTGAGCCAGGAAAAGCGTCATTGTTAATAGCATCACCACTAGCAACGGTAGACATACGACGTAAAGTTTTATCTTTAGTACTCCAGTCAGCATTATTTGGATCGGTCCACTCACTACCAGGATCTTCACCAACGCGACCAAAGCTATCTATTACAACACCATCACGAGTTAATACAATAGCATCATCGCCGTTAAAGAAAGTTAACTCTGAAGGCGCCCCTTGATCAGGAAATTGAAATTCAGCATCCGCACTTTCGTTATAAACAACAAAACTTTGTCCGGCCTCTAAAGTACCGGTAAATAATATTTTACGGGTTTCATGCTCAACTTCACTGCCATTACCAAATAATGCTAGCTTATAGTTGCCCGCTCCTAAATCAACCGCGGCACTGCCCATATTGGAGATTTCAACGGCTTTATTTGAGCCGCTGCCTTCAACATATTCAGTGATCATGATATTTTCAGTATTAGTTTCGCCACCGCCGTTATCAGAGCCGCAAGCAACTTCGCCAGAGCAACCTAAACCGTCAGCAGTATTAATATCAAAGACTAACCATTGATTAACCGCGCCGGGAAACTCATCATCGGCAACAGCATCACCTTCAGTGACCGAATCCATACGGCGTAGAGTTTTATCTTTAGTGCTCCAGTCAGCGTTATTAACATCTGTCCAAGCACTACCGGGATCTTCACCAATGCGCCCTAGACTATCAACAATAACGCCATCTTTAACTAAAACGATAACATCGTCACCATTAAAAAAGGTTACTGTTGAAATAGCACCACTGTCTGGAAATTGAAACTGTGCCTCGGCATTTTCGTTATAAACCACATAACTTGCACCTGCGGCAAGTATACCGGTGAGTTCAATTTTACGATCTGCATGTTCTATATCGCTGCCATTAGAATACATTGCTAATTTATAAACACCTGCTCCCATGTCAACATCTGTACTGCCAATATTGGTGATTTCGATAGCTTTGTTATTACTACTACCTTCTACATATTCAGTGATCAACAAGGTATTGTCACTACCTGTATCACCGCCACCAGTATCTCCACAAGCTGCTTCGCCTGAGCATCCTAATCCATCAGCAGTATTTTGATCAAATACAGCCCATTCGTTGTTATCTCCAGGAAAGGCATCATCGGCTACAGCATCACCCGTAGTAATACTATTTAAACGTCGCAGCGTTTTTTCTTTAGTACTAAAATCAGCATTGTTAGGATCAGTCCAAGCACTGCCAGGATCTTCACCAATGCGACCAAGGCTATCGACGATAATGCCATTTTTAACCAAAACAATAACATCGTCGCCATTAAAAAAAGTCACTGTTGATTCAGCGCCACTATCTGGAAATTGAAATTGAGCTTCAGCGTTGGCGTTATAAACCACATAACTTGCGCCTGCGGCTAAAATGCCAGTCAAGTCAATTTTGCGATCGGGATGTTCAGTATCACTACCATTAGAATACATTGCCAATTTATAAACTTCCGCGCCCATATCCACATCGGCAGAGCCTAAATTGGTAATTTCTAATGCCTTGTTATTGCTACTACCTTCTACATATTCTGTAATAATGATCTCTGCCATCGCCGAAGCGGGCAGTAAACAGGCTAAAGTACCTGCAAGAAGTGCCTTACTAAAAGGTGCTTTCATAATAATTATTCCTATCAATGAGCATTTTGCTCAGGTCTATTTATTTTTAATTTTATCGTTGAAACTGCCTTACTTGATACCAAATAAGACAGTAACAGTGAGCTTTATCAGTAATTAGAAGCTGTATCTAACCCCTACTTTGATCTGCCAAGTTGACGAAGACTCTATACCTGCATAGTTACGTACATCGTAACCTCTAAAGCTACGCTGTAGCTGGTATTTACCATCGTCAGATAAACCAGCAAAGTCATAAATAGCTTTAGGATAACGAGCATTACGCTCTTCGCCCCAATCGCTATTTAATAAATTCGCTAAGTTGTCTATGGTGAAATATAACTGCCCTTTATGGCCTTTACTAAAACCTGGGATTTCTTGTTTAATACTTAAATCTAATTCAGTAACCCAAGGTTGAGTTGCCGCGCCTCTATCTAAGATACAACCACAAGCATCAATGCCTGCTTGGCCTAAAATAGTAGATAATTCATCCCAACTCACCGCACCGTTTGCGGTCCAATCAACATTAGGATCGTCGGCTCCGCTAGGTATGTAAGGTAAATAAGGGCTGAAGGTGTTAAATGAAGGTTGATCACCTAAATCGCTGTCTCTAAAGAAGCCCATTAACCAACTCAAAGGTCGACCAGAACGGCGCTCAAAATATAAGTTGATGTTGGTATCATAACCTTCAAATAATTCCGTTTTATAAGCTAGATTAACTTTAAAACTATGCTCAATTTCATAATAACCTCTGCCAACTTGAGTTTGGTTACGATTGACGGTAATGGTATTTGAGTAGTTACTGCTGTTACGAGAGTTGGTACCACCGGTATTTTCGGTAACATCTTGGTAAGCATAACTGGCAGACATGCTAATGCCGTTATCCCAAATTTTAGATAATGATGTTGTTAAAAGAATACTGCGGCCATCGTTATCGGCATTGGTTAATTCAATATCATAATTATCTTCAAAATCAGTACCTGCATAAATACTACTTTGAATGATGCGTTGACCATCAGCAGCATAATTGATACTGCCATTTTCATCTAAAGGATTTCTTGAACTGTCTTTCCAAACCGGTTCGTTTTGTTTCTTCTTGTAAGTTAACTCGGTAGTCCAAGCAAAATTATCACCTAACACTGGAATGTTGAAAATGTAATCCGCAGCTATTTGCATACGCCAATCTGAAGGCAAAATAAAATCAGGGTCAATATAGCTTGTGCTGCCAGCGCCAGGTATCAATGAGTCCTGAATTGATTGTGGTACTTGAGTAAAGTCGACCGAAGTGCCATTGGCATAATAATCGTTTATAACACTCGATTGCGCTGAAACATAAGTAATGCCATCCGCAGTGAATGGCCCATTAAACCATACGTTTGGAATACCACCAGAGAAACGGCCAATACCACCACGCACGGTTAATTGACTATTGGCATACCACTTCAAACTAATTCTTGGCATAAAAATGTCTAAACCATCGAGATTTTCTTGATTAGAAAAACCATAGGTGTCAAGAAAATTAGTATTTAAAGTCGGCTTATCATCCGTATTAATACGCTCATAACGTATACCTGCACTAACTTCTATATCGTCGGTCAGGTAAAAAGTATCTTCTGCGTATAAAACTGTGGTGTAACGTACATTATCATAAGCGGTATCAGCAGAATTATTGGTATACGCGTTGCCATAGCTGAAATCATAATTACCTATGTTGCGATTTTTAAACATCTCAAAGTTGTCAAAATTCCATGACCCCTGAGAATTTGGCGCAAATAAGTTGTAAAGATTTAAACGCTCAATTTCAAAACCAAAGTTGATATCATGCTCACCGTATAAATAAGAGGCATCAAAATTGATTTTAAGGTTTTTATTTTGAGACTCATTGGCTTGACGAAATGAGTCTGTACCAAAGTCTATCGACGGTGAGCGGCTACCAGCGGTATTCACACTAACACTACCAAAGTCTGAATTGGTATCTGAGGTACTTTTAACATCTTTTAATGCCATACCAAATTCAGTGGTAAAATTATCACTCCAATCTGAATAAAGTTTAAAGGAAATGTTACTGGTTTTGGTACGATAGGTATAAACACTTGAGGCTAAATTAAGGGAACGGCCACCAGCACTAAAATTACGAACATCTTTATTGTCTTGGTTCTGATAAGTAAAAGCTAAGCGATGGTTATCATTAATATTCCAATCAAGTTTGAGCAACCATTTAGTATCCGCGTCTTTAGGATTACCAAACAAAGAATCGGTAATACCATAGGTATCAGTTAAAATTTGGTTAAACTCATCAAACTCAGCTTGAGTAATATCATATTCGTTACCGGCACCACTGCCTTCAAAGCCTTGATCAAATTTAAGCTCTTCACCCCAATCTTCGTAATTTACAAAGAAAAACAGTTTATCTTTGATAATTGGACCACCAACGGAAAGACCAAAGCTGCTACTTGAAGTAATAGAGTCTGCTTCATTGATTTCATAGGTACGGTTAAAGTCGTCATCAAGTACAGGGCTACCATCTGCAAATACTTGAGAGATATTTTTCCCTTTACCCGCGAGACTGGGGTCAGTCATTTCATAAAACGTTGTACCATGAAATTCATTAGTACCCGATTTAGTCACCGCGTTGATTGAACCGCCATCAAAGCCGCCTTTTTTTACTGAAAAAGGCACCACAGAAACGGAAATTTGTGCAATGGAGTCTAACGAAATAGGTGGTTGAGAAGTTGGGTACCCGCCGTAGTTAAGACCAAAATCATCATTTTGACCAATACCATCAACGGTAATACTGTTACTTCTAGGGTTACTACCCGCAAAGGTAAGGTTACCATTACCACTTAAATTTGCTAATGGATTAAGACGAGCAATATCTTTCATATCACGGTTAAGACTGGGCATATTATCAATCATATCTTGCCCAAATGTACTCGTTGAGCCAGTTGCTTCAAGAAACCGTCGACCAGTGACTGAAATACGTTCAATATCGACTTGTTCTAATTGGCGTACTAAACGAAAAGTATCACCTAATTGTAGAAAGATATTATTAAGTTGCGCATCTTGAAATTGGTCTGAGTCGATAACAACTTGATAAGGCCCACCTACTCGTAGACCTTTACCAATAAAGGTACCGGTTGAGTTAGTGATAAATTCATTAACAGTACCACTAGGCATATGTTTAACAAGAATTTTTACATTTTCAGCAGGATTTCCTTCCGGACCGGTGATCTTTCCTCGTATCGCTGAAGATGTATCAGCAGCATAAGTGCTACTTATAGCACTAAGCGATATCAATACCGCTGCAGCTACACGTTTAAGTTTATAGTTTTTCATCCAAGTACCTTTATATTCACAAAATTATAGTGACTTAACAGTATTTTCTGTTTTCTACCGTAAACGATTCTAAATACGAGCTTTAGCGCCTTTGGTTAAAAAGCCATTCGTATTTAAAATCGAAAATAATTTGATTTTTTATTTTTATATGATCATTAATTAAAAGTAATATTGACGAGATATAAGTGATGATTACCATCACCAAAATTATTCTTTGGCAACTCAATAACCACAACTTCCCATCAAAAAATCAAGGTAACAATATCATGACCATTTAGTCAGGAAATTGCAAGACATAATAACCAAATGAAATCAATAGGATAGAATTAATTTATTTAATTTTTCTATATAAACACGAAATACGGCCTATACCAACGAATAAAGTTAGTAATTAGCCAAATCAAAAACGAAACATCACATTAACAATAATAAGCGATAGAAAATTAGTATAAACACATAAAAATTAATGTGTTACATTAAATAAAGCGTATACGAAGGATAAATAAAAATATTGCGCTGCTTGCGAGTTTACATTCTAAATCACCATATACCTAACCAAATAGTCATATTTACCTCGTGATGATTTTGTTTTTAATAACTGATTTCTTATTCTATCCATACGAGATTTAGACTTTTCATCTATCCAAAAAAAAAGGCCTTTGTCGTTTAACAAAAGCCTTTATTATTTCGATAAATCACATATATACCCAAGCGACTTCAAAATGCTTGTTCAGGACTGCTGAGCAATTAATAATCAAGGCGCATCTTTTTATTAATGGTTGTTCAGGACAATATGCTCCTGCATTGTCCATATAAGTCACATCCATGTGACGTCCTTAAAAACAGATGCAACGACGAGTATGATTTACTCAGAAGTCCTCTACGGGTTGGTTTAGAAACGTTTTATGCTACGTTATTGATTTTGACAAGGGAATAACCATTCTCTACAATCAATGCCTTGCCTAATACGTTTCTAATTCCAACTGAATCATGCAGTTTGAAGTGGTTTGGGTATATCTTATACTGATGTTTCTACTTCTTTCTCTTTCACAACATCTTCTTTGCTTAAAAACATTGTACGCAATTTAGTATCTACATCCTTAGCCATTTCCGGATGCTCTTCTAAGTATTTTGCTGCATTCGCTTTACCTTGACCAATACGTTCACCATTACAGCTATACCAAGCACCGGCTTTTTCAACAAAACCATTTTTAACGCCTAAGTCAATTAATTCGCCTAAATTATTGATACCTTGGCCGTAAAGAATTTGGAATTCAGCTTGTTTAAAAGGTGGCGCTATTTTGTTTTTAACTACTTTTACTCGGGTTTCATTGCCAATAATTTCATCGCCATTTTTTACAGCGCCAATACGACGAATATCTAATCTAACTGAGGCATAAAATTTTAAGGCATTACCACCCGTGGTGGTTTCTGGATTACCAAACATTACCCCAATTTTCATCCGTATTTGGTTAATGAAAATTAACATAGTGTTGGATTTTTTTAAGTTGCCTGTCATTTTGCGCATTGCTTGACTCATCATACGGGCAGCTAAACCCATATGAGAATCTCCAATATCCCCTTCTATCTCAGCTTTTGGGGTTAAGGCAGCGACAGAGTCGACAACAATAACATCTACGGCACCAGATCTTGTTAACATGTCACAAATCTCTAATGCTTGTTCACCTGTATCGGGTTGTGAAATTAATAGTTCATTAATATTTACTCCCAATTTTTCTGCATAAACTGGATCAAGCGCGTGCTCTGCATCTATAAAGGCACATGTTTTTCCATTGCGTTGTGCTTCAGCAATAACTTCAAGTGTTAAGGTGGTTTTTCCACTAGACTCTGGACCATAGACTTCAACAATACGCCCCAGTGGTAATCCACCTGCTCCTAACGCAATATCTAAACCTAAAGATCCTGTCGAAATAGTTTCTATGTCCATAGTATTATTATCGCCAAGCTTCATTATTGAACCTTTACCAAATTGACGTTCTATTTGGCTTAACGCTGCTGCTAGTGCTTTTTCTTTATCATCTTTCATTACTTGCTCCACGAATATTTAGGGGTTATTTCGTTTTGATAAAGCAAGTATACTGTATAGTCGTACAGTATCAAGGTTTTTTATAATATTTTTTATCTTATGAAGAAAACCTAACAGGTGATACTTTTTATTGGTTGATATTAAATAAGTTTTTACTATTTGATAACTTAAATAAAAACACTACAAAAAAGTTATCAATCAATGTTCAAGGTAATATCGAGAGGTTTTCCGACTGTAGATTCAAGCCAAGGCTCAGGTTTGTGAATATAATAACCTTGGCCATAATCAACGCCCATTTCAGTAAGCATTATCTCAATTTCAGCACTTTCTACAAACTCAGCAACTACTTTTTTCTTCATCGCCGTCGCAGTACGTTTAATATTTTCGACAAAGATCCTATTGACCTCATTAGTATCCATATCTCGAACAAACACACCATCTATTTTAATAAAAGCCACGGGTAACTGCTGTAAATATCTAAAAGACGATAAACCACTACCAAAATCATCTAATGAAAAGCAACAACCAAATTCCCGCATTTGGTTCATAAAATGTAGTGCTGATTTTAAATGGCTAATCGCATATGTTTCCGTCACTTCAAAACATATGCGCTCAGGAGCTATTTTATATCGCTCAAACAAAACCACAACTTGATCATAAATATCACGATCCGCAATGGTTAAACCTGACAAGTTAATACTGTAAATTGTTTCGTTGTCATAGTGTTCTAATGACATTAACTGAAAAGTTTTTTCAATAACCCAACAATCAATTTGTTTGATCTGGCTGTATTTCTCAGCTGCTGGAATAAAATTATTAGGAGAAATAATGTTTCCTTGTTTAGATTTTATTCTCACTAAAACTTCATAATGAGAATATTTTTCTCCGGTTAATGACTTTATTTTTTGCCTGTACAAAAGGAATCTATCTTCTTTAAACGCTTGAGTAATATCGTGCAGCACTTCCATTTCGTTAGCATGCTGAATAAGCTGCTCATCATCACTTTGATATATTTGCACGCGGTTACGCCCTTTTTCTTTTGCTAACCGAACGGCTCGCCCTAAAGAAAGAAAGACCTGAGCGGTATCAAAAATTGATAAATCAAGACTAACAACCCCAATGCTTACCGTAATATTGTGCTCTTGTTTAAGCTCTCCCAGCTGTATTTTTTGGAATAAAAGACGAATTTCATGTGCAACTTCTTTGGCTTCATTAAAAGCCAAAGAAGACAATAATACCGCAAACTCATCATTGCCTAAACGGCTAACAATCGCATCATCAGGTAAAAAATCTTTCAAATCTATGGACGCTATATTTAAAAACCTATCTCCTACAGCGTAACCAAAACTATTGTTAATCACTTGAAATTTATCAATATCAATATGAAAGGCAACGCCAACGTTTATTTTATTATTACCACGAATATGCTCACTTAGTTTCCTATCGAAATACGCCCTATTGGCTAGGCCTGTGAGTTGATCATGATTATCAACATAAGCCAGTGCTTGCTTCATTTGTAAATGCCTAAAATATCTTAACTTTTGACTTCGATAGAAAACATAAATAATTAAGCTCAGCAGCAACCAAATGACCACAGCCTTTATTAAGCCCTGTTGGTATAAATTACGACTATATTTTGGCTCTAACCTTATTGCTAATTGCCATCGTGTATTAGGCAATGTTTTAATAAAGCTAAGACTAGCAAGTTCTTCATCATTTAATAGCATTGAAGAATATTTTAAATTGCCATGCTCTGTGGTTAGCTCAACTTCACCCACATGATCAGAGCGCATTAAGAATAGTTGCTGATGGGGTAATTGAAATTTTTCAAGTAAATTGATCAACACATCAGGGTTAAAAGCGACAAAAAAATAACTACCATCGCTATTGTTTGTTGATAAAGGTTGTAACAAATCAAAATGCAGACCTTTTTCACTTCGGTGTAGGAATAATTGTTTTTGCAAACCTAATGTTACTGTTGACGCTATTTCTACTTCACAGTCGGGTAAAAAATCACCGGTAATGTGTTTTAAACTCCCAACGCCATGTTTATCAATAAGCGCAAATAATCGAGTATTATCAATATTCTCTCGTAAGTCATTGAGTATTTGCATATATGCGTTAACGGAAGCTTTACTGCCCGATTTGTGTAATATCTCTAATTCCTTTAGATGTTTTTGCTGAAACAAATCTATTTCTAAACGAAGCTGAGAAAAATACTCTTGGAAATCTGAAATAATTCGCTCGGTAACTGAATCCATTAACGATTCTTGGTAGCGTTGATGAATTTTACTTGCAGAAAAACTTTGCCACATAAGTAATGCCAAAATCAGGAAGCTAGTGAGAATAACGACGCTTTTTAATGCGTACAGCGTTCTACGGCTAGGCTGTGTAATGAGAGCGTTATTTAGATTCAATCAACATCCGCAAAATTTTTATTGTCACTAAAGTGTAGCAGTAGTTGCTTATTTAGCCATGAATAATATTGTGAAAAAGTAAGATTTGAACTTCTTCCTTGTGGCATAATCACCTTAGCATGCACAATAAATAACAATAAGATTTTTAGTACCTCAATGACTGATTCAACAAAAGATTTATCACACCATACGCCAATGATGCGCCAGTACCTCACCATTAAAGCCGAATTCCCCCATATTTTAATTTTTTACCGTATGGGTGATTTTTATGAACTATTTTTTGATGATGCTAAAAAAGCCTCGGATTTACTCGATATTTCGCTAACGGCTAGAGGGAAAACCGGTGGTAATGCTATTCCCATGGCGGGAGTACCCTATCACGCGGTAGAAAATTACTTAGCTAAGTTAGTTAAGCTAGGTGAGTCTGTCGCTATTTGTGAACAAATTGGCGATCCTGCCACCAGCAAAGGGCCTGTGGAACGAAAAGTGGTGCGGATAATAACGCCGGGCACGGTGAGTGATGAGGCACTGTTAACCGATCGGCAAGATAATTTAATTGTCGCTATTGCTGAAAACAACTCTCGATCTAAAAAATCATCAGACCCCGATTTTGGCTTGGCCTACCTTGATATGACCAGTGGAAGATTTGTCATAACTGAGCCACAAACCAGTGAACAGTTACAAGCAGAGTTGCAACGTCTTGCGCCAGCCGAATTACTTTACAGTGAAACCTTATCTACGCTACAACATGTAGAGCAGTATAAAGGGTTACGTCGCCGTCCTGAGTGGGAGTTTGACCTTGAAACATCTTTATCTTTACTAAATAAGCAATTTGGTACTAAAGAACTAACCGGTTTTGGCGTTAATGATAAGCTACTGGGCTTATCCGCTGCTGGTTGTTTATTTCAATATGTAAAAGATACTCAGCGCACCGCGCTTCCGCATATTCGCGCGATAGTAGTTGAGTCTGCAAATTCAGGTGTAGTACTTGATGCCGCAACTAGACGAAATTTAGAATTAACTCTGAACTTACAAGGCGGTAGTGATAATACCTTAGCGTCAATTCTGGATAAGTCTGTCACCCCGATGGGATCACGCTTGTTAAAACGCTGGTTACACTTTCCATTGCGTGATTTAACTATACTGAACAATAGACATAATGCCATTGAGCAAATAATAACCACAGATTTACATCTTGATGTTCAGCCTCTTTTAAAAGGTTTAGGTGATGTAGAGCGTATTGTCGCTCGTATTGCCTTAGGCTCAGCAAGGCCGCGCGATTTTGCTCGTTTGCGCCATACTTTGCAATCACTGCCAGAATTGCAAAGCTGTTTGTCTGCTTGTAAAACAGATTATGTTCATACACTGGCGCAATTAATAGCGCCAATGCCAAGTTTGCAAAATTTACTTGAGCAAGCCATTGTAGATAACCCGCCAGTGCTTATTCGTGATGGTGGCGTGATTGCGCCAGGTTACAACCAAGAACTTGATGTATTACGAGATTTAAGTGATGGCGCTACCCAATTTTTAGCTCAATTAGAAAAAAGAGAAAAAGAACGTACTGGCATTCACTCGTTAAAAGTTGGCTATAACAAAGTGCATGGTTTTTTCATTGAAATGAGCCGAACCGCTGCCGCCAATGTGCCTGATGATTATATTCGCCGGCAGACATTAAAAAATAATGAGCGTTTTATCACGGAAGAGTTAAAGGAGCATGAGTATAAAGTACTAAGCGCACAAAGTAAGTTTTTGGCATTAGAGAAACGCCTCTATCAAGAATTGTTCGCGCAGGTATTACCTGAATTAGTACAATTGCAAACACTAAGCCAAGCCATTGCCGAGCTTGATGTGTTAACAAACTTTGCTGAACGAGCTATCAGTTTACACTATGTAAAACCTGAGTTAGTAGTAATACCCGGCATCAATATAGATGCTGGCCGACATGCTGTGGTTGAACAAATGACCAGTGATGCCTTTATTGCTAACCCCATTTTATTAACTGAGCAGCGTAAAATGTTGATCATCACTGGACCTAATATGGGTGGTAAATCTACCTATATGCGCCAAACCGCATTAATAGTATTACTGGCGCATATCGGTTGCTTCGTTCCTGCTGAAGCTGCCAAAATTGGGCTTGTAGATAGAATTTTCACCCGTATTGGTGCCTCTGACGATTTAGCTAGCGGCCGTTCGACCTTTATGGTGGAAATGACTGAAACCGCCAACATACTTCATAATGCTACCGACAGAAGTTTAGTGTTACTTGATGAAATTGGCCGTGGTACAAGTACCTACGATGGCCTTTCGTTAGCGTGGGCTTGTGCTGAAATGTTAGCCCTTAAAACACAGGCTTTTACTTTGTTTGCCACTCATTATTTTGAATTAACCATGCTTGCCCAAGAAATTCCCACCTTAGCAAATGTGCATTTAGATGCCATGGAGCATGACGATAACATTATATTTATGCATGCTGTGCAAGAAGGCGCTGCCAGTAAAAGTTTTGGCTTACAAGTAGCACAACTCGCCGGCGTGCCTAAAACGGTAATTAATCGCGCTAAACAACGTTTATTAGAATTAGAAAATAATCAAGCACCGTCAATTTTACCCAAGCAATCTGATCATTTTCAGCAATTATCATTAGTTGCTGACGATCATCCAGCACTTGATACCTTGCGTGCTATTGATGTGAATGATTTATCGCCTAAGCAAGCATTAGATTTACTGTATGAATTGAAAACACAGCTGTAATGTTAAAACGTACACGCTCTTTGCTATCAGGATAATGTGCATCCTACATTTTCTTATAAGTCACATCCTTGTGACTTCATGGCACCGCGACATACGATCGCCATGGATGGCAGAAGTACCGTTTTTGCAAGAGCAAAAAACTGTCCGTTCATCCTGAACATAAAAAGGCGGTAAAGTTAAACTTTACCGCCTTTTTATATTAAAGCCTTAAGCTTTAATTGGCTTCAAATAACGCTTCAATTGATAAGTTTTGTTGACTTAATATATCGCGAAGTCGTTTTAATCCTTCCACTTGAATTTGACGAACACGTTCGCGCGTCAATCCGATTTCATGGCCAACATTTTCTAATGTTTCCGCTTCATAGCCCATTAAACCAAAACGTCTAGCTAATACTTCTCTTTGTTTAGAGTTTAACTCATTAAGCCAGTTAACAATATTATTACTCATATCTTCTGATTGTAAATGACCTTCTGGACCATCACTTTTTTCATCCGCAATAACGTCGAGTAAAACTTTATCTGAATCACCAGCAAAGGGGGTGTCTACCGAAGCAATACGTTCATTTAAACGCAGCATCTTATTAACATCCGCAACCGGCCGGTCTAACGAATTAGCAATATCTTCAGCGGTAGGTTCATGATCAAGTTTTTGAACAAGTTCGCGAGAAGCGCGTAAATAAATATTTAATTCTTTAACTACATGAATGGGTAAACGAATAGTGCGAGTTTGATTCATTATCGCTCGTTCGATAGTTTGACGAATCCACCAAGTGGCATAAGTCGAAAAGCGGAAGCCTCGCTCTGGGTCAAACTTCTCTACAGCACGGATTAAACCTAAATTACCTTCTTCAATTAAATCGAGTAAAGGTAAGCCACGATTATTATATCGTCTGGCAATTTTAACCACTAAACGTAAATTACTTTCAATCATACGTTTACGTGATGGGGCGTCGCCTTTGAGGGCAAGCCGTGAAAAATAAACTTCTTCTTCTGCACTTAATAATGGTGAAAAACCAATTTCACTTAAATAAATTTGAGTTGCATCTAAACTTGATGAACTTCCTTCTTTATCCTTCAGTACTCTGTTTTGTTTTTTTTCTTCTACCATGCTGTTCTCCCGTATCTAGCAAAGTTGACTTAAGACTTAAATATTCACACTAACTCCAGTTTTATAAATTTAATTGATTGGTATTCTTATGCTTGGCTTATGTTTTGTATACACATGTGCTCAAGCGGAATAACGCTTATTGTTTTTTCGGTAAATACTTCAAAGGATCGACTGATTTTCCGCGAAAGCGAACTTCAAAATGAAGCATAACTCTTTGCGCGTCGGTGTCACCCATTTTAGCTACGATATCGCCAGCTTTTACTTGTTGCTGTTCTTTTACTAAGATGGTGTCGTTATGGGCATAAGCACTAAGATAATCATCATTGTGTTTAATAATAACTAACTTGCCGTAACCTCTTAACGCACTACCTGTGTATACTACTTTGCCGCTTGCCGTTGCCCTAATTTTAGTGCCGCGACTTCCTGCGATATCTAATCCTTTATTACCTTGTGCTTTGGAAGAAAAACGTGCAATAACTTTTCCTTTAACGGGCCATAACCATTGACTAATTTTTTGAGAAAAATTCGCTTTCGGTAAGCTCTTTGGTAAGTCACTTGGTACCCTTTTCTTCTTACTTACATTTTTACCATACGCCTGCTTTTTCGAAGATGCAATAGTCTTTTTTACCGCTTTGCTACTGGTCAGATTAGAGCTTTTAGTCTGCTTTTCACTGGAGTGCTTATTACTGCTAGGTTTAGCACTTTTTCCTTTGTTTTTAGCAACTAAAATTAATTTTTGATTTGGATAAATATTATAAGGAGCTGAAATATTATTCAATTTAGCTATTTGGCGAACGTCTGAATTAGCCCGCCAAGCAATCGAATATAAAGTTTCTCCCGCCTTAACCGTATATTCACTTGCATTGATAGCCGTTTTCACCTGTTGATTTAAAGACGTACTTCCATAAACAGTCACCACTGGGGCTGGTTTTTCGCGAGAGGTACAAGCCAAAAGGCTATGAATTAAAAAAATGTAACAAAATATTTTAAAAAATGAAGAAGCACAACGTTTCATCTCACGGATAAGATTACTTTTTTTATATTGCATAAATATCGCTGTGCTAGACATCATAAAAAGCGTTATTTTAACATTAAATAAGCGATAACGATCAAAATAACTGAACCCCAACCAAGCACATCAACCCATTTTCGTAAGTTTTTTTCCATGGCACTGCCACCCCAGCGAATCAAACCAGCAACAAGAAAGAAACGCATACCACGCCCAACAGCGGAAGCAAGTAAAAAAGGTAAAAAAGCCATCTGTAAAAAACCGGCACTCACCGTAAACAATTTATAAGGTATGGGTGAAAAACCGGCAATAAACACTACCCACACGCCCCACTCACTAAACCAGTTCATCGCGACATCAAAACGGTGTTGATAACCAAATTCAGTGATCAGTGGCTGTATCCAAGGTTCAAACATCAAATAACCAAGGATATAACCAACCACACCGCCCAAAATGGAAGCAACCGTGGTTAAACTGGCTAAATACCAGGCTTTTTCTGGCTTAGCTAATACCATAGGTGCTAGTAATACATCGGGAGGAATAGGAAAAAAAATTGATTCCGCAAAAGTTAGTAGCGCAAGAATTCTTGGCGCGAATTTGTGTTCAGCCCACTTTATTGTCCAGTTGTATATTGCTGTGAATATCTTCATTACAACAATTCTCCCGGTACTAATGGCACAAAACGCACCGCTTCAACTTGTTGTTCATTAAAACACTCTCCGTTTCGGGTAATAATTTTAAGTATTTGAGTTTGCTCACCAACCGGAATAACCAAACGACCACCATCAACCAGTTGTGCTAACAAAGCTTGCGGTACACTGGCAGCGCCTGCCGTAACAATAATGGCATCAAAGGGCGCTTTACTTGCCCAGCCTTGCCAACCATCGCCATGTTTCATTGATATATTATGAAGATCCATCGCTTTTAAGCAGCGCTTTGCTTGAAACTGTAGTGACTTAATACGTTCAACCGAAAAAACTTTGTCGGCTATTTGCGCTAAAATAGAAGTTTGATAACCTGAGCCGGTACCAATTTCTAAAATGCTTTTAGGTTTGCCCCGATCTTTAATATCTGCTAGCAACAGCTCTGACATTTTTGCGACAATATAAGGCTGGGAAATAGTTTGTCCTTGCCCGATAGGCAAAGCGGTATTGTCATAGGCTTTGTGCGCTAATATTTCAGGTATAAAAATATGACGAGGCGAATTGGCAATAGCCTGTAACACTTGCTCGTTAGTAATCCCCTCTGCTTGTAATTTTTGCGCCAGTATTTCGCCACTGCGTTTTGATTTTCCGCTAACTCGGCTATTTTTTGCATAAGTCATCATAACGTTACTTCACTCATCCATTCTTTCATGTTTTTTATACTACTATGTGCTGTCATATCAACAGTTAACGGCGTTACCGATACATAATTATTGGCTACAGCATGAAAATCAGTACCTTCACCACCGTCAAGCTCTTGCCCTAGTGTGCCATACCAATAAATGTCTCGTTGCCATGGGTCTTGCATTTTTTTCATCATTTCAGCTTTATGTCGATGCCCAAGGCGCGTGACCTTGATACCTCTTATCTCAGCCAATGCGATATCAGGCACATTAATGTTGAGTATTTGATCGAGTGCTAACGGGTGTTTTTGTATGCGTTTGATTATATTGGCGGTAATCACGGCCGCCGTTTGATAATACTGTTCATGTTTACCCAGTAGTGATACCGCAATGGCTGGTATACCCATATGTCGGCCTTCAGTGGCCGCAGCAACCGTGCCAGAGTATAAAGTATCATTACCTAAATTGGGGCCTTTATTAATGCCAGCTACCACTAAGTCAGGCGCTGATGAAATCAACTGGCTAACCCCTAAATGTACAGAGTCTGTCGGGGTGCCATTAACCGAAATGAAGCCATTATCAAGGGTTTGTGCTCTAAGCGGGTTAAGCAAGGTTAACGAGTTGCTAGCGCCACTACAGTTTCTATCGGGCGCAACTACGGTTACTTGAAAATGCTTTATTAACTCTTGTTGCAGCACTTTAATGCCTAAAGCATGCACGCCATCATCATTACTTAATAAAATATTCATTACGTTACTTGCTTAGAGCTTTGCTCAGTGTTTTGCTCGTTGGTAATACTCGTTTTAGGAACCACTCTTTGGGTGCAATCTTGGTAATTAATTAACTCACGTAGCACCGTGGTCGCGTACGATCCAGAGGCTAATGTAAAGCTAATTTTTACCGTGGGCAACACATCAATAGACAAAACTTCTATATCCGTGTTATCAATAACTAATCGAATGCGGCGACGCTCTTGCTTTAAACCAAAACGCGGTAAACCTTGAGAAAACTCACTGTGCCTATCGGCTATTAGTTGTTCTAAATTTTTTGGCTCGGCGTTGGTCATTAGCTCACCTGCCCCCCACATACTTGCGGTAATATCGACATCTTTGTCGATAAAACGTTGTGTTATGCTGTCATCAACTTCATCAAGATGAAACACTGATTGTGTGCCTGCTAACATCAGCACATCACCCATTTGTATTGTAGAAAAAATCTTATTGTTGATACGTTCATTGATAATATTATTGAAAATACATGATCTTGCCGCCGATAAATACATGCCGCGCTTTTTCTTATCTTTTATTTTAGCGCCGGCAAACAAAGCTAAAGCACGGTCAATATTACCACCATCAATACCAAAACGTTGTTCTCCAAAGTAATTAGGCACCCCTTGCTCAACAATTTTTTGCCAACGTTCTTGCAGCGCTTTTAGCTCAGTAACATCACGTAAAATCAGTTCAAAGCGATTACCCGTTAAGGCGCCGGTACGTAATTTTTTATTGTGTCTTTGGTAACTCAGTACTTCAACACCTTCAATAACAAGGTTGCTTAAATCATATACTTTCTTACCCGGTACATGCACACCAAACCATTGTTCAGTTATCGCAAATCGGTCTTTTAAACCCGCATAAGAAACTAACGGCTCTTTTACCTTAAAATACTTGGCTAATTCACGTGCGACAAAAACCGTGTTAGCGCCGGTTTTTCTGATATGAATGTATAAGTGCTCACCCTCACCACAAGGTGAAAAAGGCAACTGTTCAAATACTTTAAAATCACTTATTTGCTGACGAAGTAAACCGCTAGATTGTGGTTTGCCATGGTAAAAACTAAGTTCTGGTAACATTTTTCTCTCTTAAGTATTCGTGCTTAAATATTTGTGGTCGAGTTATGCTCAGGTAATCACTCGCTCTGTATATCCTGCATCGGCAGCATTACTTGCGTAATAGGCGTTAATAACACCACACAATGTACCGCAACCCCTTCTTTTCTACCGGTATAGCCCAATTTTTCTGTGGTAGTCGCTTTAACATTAATTTGTTCAATATCGCAGTTTAAATCTGCACTTAAGCACGTTCGCATGGCGGTTAAGTGCGGTGAAATTTTCGGCGCTTGCGCCACTATAGTGATATCACCATTACCGATTTGATAACCTTTTTCAGTCATCAAAACAATTACATGACGCAATAGTATGCGGCTAGAAATATTCTCATACTGACCGTCAGTATCTGGGAAATGATTGCCAATATCGCCCAAACAAAGCGCGCCAAGAATAGCATCGCAAAGTGCATGAATAGCGACATCACCATCAGAATGAGCAATAAAGCCTTGCTCAAATGGTACCGCAACGCCAGCAAGCATTAATGGCCCTTGGCCGCCAAATTTGTGTACATCAAAACCATGGCCTATGCGCATGTTTTATCCTTTGTATTGTTCTGTGCTAACGCTTGTTGTGCTAAGTAAAAACTCGCTAAGGTTAGGTCTTCTGGACGCGTTATTTTTATGTTATCTCTGCGCCCTGAAATAACTAAACTGGGCAAACCCGCGTATTCAATAGCAGAAGATTCATCCGTTATGATTAAACCTTTCGCTTGTGCTTGTTCAATGGCTTGCTTGAGTTCCTTAGCTTTAAACATTTGCGGTGTGAAGGCATGCCATAAACGACTGCGGTCAACTGTTTTACTAACAGCCGTAGCTTTATTGTTAGTAATTTCATTGACATCAACTTCATTTTCGGTGGCAAGTTTCATGGTATCAGTAACCGGTGCAGCCAAAATTCCGCCACTATTGCTAGCAAGACATTGCACGATAAGTTTGTCTATATCACCATGAGTTACACAAGGACGCACCGCATCGTGCACTAATACCCAGTGATTTTCATCAATAGCTTTCAAACCACTTAGTACTGAATCAACCCGTTCTGTACCGCCAGTTACTCGGATAACATTGGGGTTATCGGCTAATGTTGTTTGTGCAAAATAACCATCGTCATCACTTAACACTAACACTACTTTGGTTATATTTTTATGGCTTAACAAACGATTGACGGTGTGACTTAAAATACTCTGATTATTGATGGTTAGATATTGTTTAGGCTGCGATGCCAGCATGCGTTTGCCAATACCTGCTGCAGGAACGATAACAACAAACTGTTGATTTGCTAATGAACATGAAGAGTTACTCACAACTGAAGGAAATCCTTGTTAAGACGGTTTTTGGCTGAACCATTTTTATTAGGAATAATTCGAAAAAAAGTCTCATTTTCTTTAATCATACCTAGCTCGTTTCTCGCACGCTCTTCAATGGCTTCTGTACCTAATTTAAGATCGTCTGTATCGGCATAAAGCAATTTATTACGCTGTTTAAGTTTTTCATTAACGAACTGTTGTCGGCTCACGTCTTCTTGTAAAGCAAGATAATCAGGCACACTATTCTTTCCAAACCACAGGCGGTATTGTAATAAAGTGAATAGGATCAGCAAAAGTACTGTGAATGCCCGCATAAAGACCTGAAAAAAATATCAATAAAACGCTGTAAATTGCCACCATTATATAAAGGTGACGGCAGGTGTAAATGTTTATGTGTGTTTATTGATTATAAGGTTAAAGGCTGCTTAAAATTTTGCCAATTAATAGCGCAAGAAAGTAACAGTTCACGTAGGCTAGGAATAATAGGTCTTAATTTATTTTTACAAGTACTAGTTTGCCAACGATGTCCAGCACACGCGGCTAGCATGACTTTTTTATTTGGTTTTAATAAACGCCTATTATCAACCTTTTTGTTAGTTTTTTCTCTGACAGGTATTAATGAGAACCAACCAAAAACATTGGTTCTCAGGCGTTTATTATCAACATCAATTCTATCAATACAGTCCAAAACAATATGATCTATTACCAGTACGGGCACAACCAACCCAAGTAACGATATATTGGGTTGAGCAAGTAAATCTAAGTACCATGAAAATATAGCACTATCTTCTTCACCCACTAAAGGTAACTGCCTTGCTTGTTGCGTTGACCAAGTGGCATTTTGCACATCCAATGTTAATGGCGTGTGCCCCTGTTCATTTAACTGCGCCATTAAATTTGCACTTTTGTTGATATAGTGAGGTAGGCTTTTCAAACGTCCCTGCACCCCTTGAATACTGCTTATTTCTGCATGAGCAAGCCCGCGCAATTCTCGCTCATAAAGCGCATTGCACATTTCTGCAAAATTGTTGTTTTGCAAATTGGTTTGCCAAAGAGAAGATTGTGTCATGGGGTCTTAAAAATCAACAGCTTGGTATTAGCCTAAAATATAAACTAAGCATACTCGATTAACGTGAAAAGATAAAATTTCTCAATCGAGTAAAGTGAGACTTTTGCCTCACCCCTCTCTCAGGCACAGGGCACTACATACGTCAGCTACGGTAGCTGTTTACCTTTAACTTCCTATGGCTTCTTTCAGCCTATCGAGTTTGCCAGCTTCGCTAGGTAAACATACCCGCTCTTTGCCATCAGGAGAATGTGCATCCTGCATTCTCTAATAAGCTGCGTCCATGCAGCGTCATGGCACCGCGATATACCGTTCATCCTGAACATACACGCTCTNTGCCATCAGGAGAATGTGCATCCTGCATTCTCTAATAANCTGCGTCCATGCAGCGTCATGGCACCGCGATATACCGTTCATCCTGAACATACACGCTCTTTGCCATCCATGGCACCGCGATATACCGTTCATCCTGAACATAAAAAAGCCCCAGTAAATTACTGAGGCTTTTAAGTTATCAACTTTTAAATCAAAGCAATAGGCTTAACCGCTATTAAAAATTATACGTTGCTTTCACGTAGTAGTAACCACCGTTAAAATCAAACGGGCCACTTTCATAGTAAACAGCACCTAACACACCTGCAGTACCATCTTTAAGCTTTTGCGCTTTTTGATCAAGCAAGTTATTCGCACCCGCAGTAAGCGTAACTGAATCACTCATAAAGTAACTCACTTCCGCGTCAAAGGTAAATGCTGAATCGGCGTACTCAGAGCCCCATTCACTGGTATCATCGGCATGAGTTGCATAGTACTCACCAAAGTAATTGGCACGAATAAACATGCTGATATTATCCCAGCTTTGAGCAACAGTAAAAGTACCACGATTCTCAGGTAAACCATCTTCTAAACGACGAACTTTACCTAATGAGGTTGTTGCTGAGTCAAACTTATCAACTGTGGTATCGTTATAGTTCCACGCTAAGCTTAATTGAGTATCACCACCCATTAATTCCATAGAGTAGTTAGCAACAATATCAAGACCTTGCGTGGTGGTATCAAATGAATTTTGGAAGAAAGTTACAGCACTAATTAGCTCAGGGTTTTTAACACCTAATTCTCTCAGTGCAGCATAATCATTTGGATTAACCGTTATTTGGCTAGACTGGGCAATACGATCAGTCACTTCAATGTTGTAGTAATCTAAAGTCATGAAGAAATCGCCTAACTCTAACACTGCACCAACAGCAAAACTTATTGACTCTTCTGGTGATAGTTCTGACGCACCATAAAACTGTGGAATAACATCCGTTGGTGGTGATGTGAATGTTTGAATTAAGTTGCCATCAACAATTGAGGTTTGCGTATTCACTACGTTGGCTTGGCCAACCGTTGGCGCTCTAAAACCCGTACTATGAGAGCCACGCACCGAAAACGCATCATTTATTTGATATTGTGCGGTTAGTTTATAGTTAGTGGTTGAACCAAAAGACGAGAAATTTTCAAAACGTACTGCACCACCTACTAAGAAATCTTCCGTCAGGTAAGCTTCAACATCAATATAGGCCGCCATGTTACGACGTACGTTTTCGCCTGCTGATTCAGGACCAAAACCTTTGAAACCATGTGAGCCAATGTTAAAACCTTGATCAGCGTAGGCACCTGCTTTCCATGAAGCTTCTTCACCCGCGACAATTTCAAAACTTTCTTCACGCCATTCAACACCGGTAGCAAAGTTTAATTCATCATCTAGCCCGATATCAAAACCGCGCACTAAATCAAAGTTAAAGGTTTTTTCTAATTGAATATATTTACCGGTTTTAAAGCTAGTTTGAGTCAGCTCTGGGTTTTCTATGTCAATACCAAGAGAAGGGTTCAAACTATTATTTAAGTAAAATGACGATTCACTGCGACCAACAATACCGCTCACATCAAAATACCAGTCTTTTAAGAAACCTGAATTGATATCGCCTTTGGTACCTATGGTTAAAGAGGTATCAGTAATATTACCACCAAATCTAGGGGTATAACCACCTGGCATCACTTGGTTCATAGAAAAACAATTAGGATTGTTCAACACTTCGTCCGTATAACGAGGGTTATTTAATACGTTATCACCAACTAAAATATCATTAGGGCAACTATTAGATAGCCCCGGATCAATGTCTCCAACTAACAATGTACCAGGCGCTTCATCCCAAAGCTCAGCTAAATCAGGAAAGTCATCTTCATCAGGGCGTTTAACAAACTCACCATTAAGATCGCGATATAAGCCAGCATAAACGCTACCACGGTTCTGCGGGTTACGATAATAGAAACCACCTTCTACATCACGCTCAGAATAGTTACCAAACATGTAGAATTCTTTATCATTGCCTAAATCTAAACCAACGTTACCAAAAAGGGTAATGTCATCTTTAATTTCTGGTGCACCCCAAATTTGCGCGGGGTTTTGAATAAATTGATTACCCTCATCCGCTAAACCTTGAGCATCAGGACGTTGAATAGAGCGACTGGTCGCATCGGCATTTTTATATTGAAAACTTAAGTTAACAAAACCATCATCGGTAAAAGGCATACCAATATTACCGGCAATAACGGTAGATGCACCATCACCTTCAAAATATTCACCTTGCTTAACAGAAAGCGAACCACCGTCAGCATCATCTTTTAAAACAAAGTTCATTACCCCAGCAATAGCATCTGAGCCATATTGTGCAGAAGCACCATCACGTAATACTTCAACTTGCTTTAAACCGATACTAGGAATAACAGAAATATCTGCACCTTGAGCACCGTCATTTACACCACCGCCTTGGAAGGCAATAACAGAAGCACGATGACGACGTTTACCATTTAATAAGATTAAAGTACTGTCTGATGATAAGCCACGTAAGTTTACTGGACGTATTAAGGTTGCAGCATCTGAGATAGGCTGTGCGCGAACACTAAAAGAGGGAACCGCGCTTTGTAACATATCGAGCATGTCACTTGAGCCGCTTTTACCTAATTCATCACCACCAACGATATCAATGGGTACTGGTGAGTCAGAAATTGAACGAGGAGCAGAACGAGTACCTACAACAGCGATACGTTCAATTTTTTCCTCTTTTGCCGCTTCTTCAGCAGCAGCGTATAAGGGTGCTGTACCTAACGCGACACCCACAGCTAGGGCTAACGTAGTAGCACGAAATTTAGTAGACATGTTATTTCCTTCTTAAGTTCATTGTTTTAATAAGCTAATAATGTGTTTGTAAATTTAATAGAAACAAATTTCAGCTTTATATTTTTTATAGTTGTTCATGTTTTTTATGAATGTTTTTCACAAAAATACAGTAATCATCAGTAAAAACACACCGATGATTACTAGTTATAAAGCAGTAGTAAAAACTTTACAAGAGGGTTACAAATTTTTAATAACTATCAAAATGTAACAAAAAAGTTAATAATTTGAGATTGACTAAGTTCTACGAAGCATACTCAGCAATAATATAGAAAAGTGCTCTACGTAAACCCTATAACTAGTGTAGCTTATAGCATAAAATATCAAAAAAGATAGTGCGAAGATATTCGTAATAACAAAAAACCTTCTTATTCCAAAATATTATAAGCTATTTTTTTTAATACCTTACTACCCTTCTCTAATTTTATAAAACTGCCTTCAAGAGCACTTTATTTTGTTAAATCATTCGCAAGTGTTGACAACGCCTGACACAGCTTTATAATGCAGGTCGCTTGAAGTTAGTTTTATATTTTTGTACACCATTTCGCTGTTAAATTCTGCACTGCAGAGCTAACAGGTCCTGTTTTATAAGTAATAGCAACACTTTTTAGCAAACCCGCTTTTAATAATTTTGTATTTCAAAACTTAAAAGCATAAATTACTCATAAATAAATTAGGATACTCTTATGTCTACTACTACTGGTACAGTAAAATGGTTCAACGAAGCTAAAGGTTTCGGTTTCATCGAGCAAGAAAATGGCCCTGACGTTTTCGCTCACTTCAATGCAATCGTTGGTGATGGTTTCAAAACTTTAGCTGAAGGTCAAAAAGTTGAATTCACAGTAACTGATGGTCAAAAAGGCCCTCAAGCTGAGAACATTGTTGCTCTTTAATTTTAACTAATTAGAGTCACAACAAAAAAGCGAGTTACCAAACGGTACTCGCTTTTTTTATGAGCTTGAATAAACTTCCCCGAGGTAAGCCTACTCGCTTAGGCTCGTCTTCACTGCGTGAAGCGGGGTATTTTATTAAGATATAGCTTCGCTATAAAGTGCTAATATAACGCCGAAAGTGGCAGAGAATTAAACCCGCAAAACGTCACGTAGTGACACTTATAAAGATGCGCAGCTGCTTTATTAATAAATAGTGACCGATGTAGGGCTTAATACGGATAAAATACTTAAACGTTCTAAATCGCAATAATCAACCGCCGTAGTTAACATCTTGTCATTAATACCTAAGGATGTTAGTTGTAACTCCTGAATAAGTTGCTGCTGATTTTTTGATTTTAACAGTGTTTGTTGGGTCATGATTCGTTTGGCAATATAAAGTAACTGAGCCTCGGTATTTATTAAACTAAAATTGTCTTCATCTTGATGACGAATAGGTGCAACTAAATTGTAAGGTAATTGCCACAACTTCAGTAATTCAGCGCCACACTCACCAAAAGTAAAACCTAAGACCTCTCGTTGCACATGCCATGGTAAAGCACTATGTTGCCCGCTTTGACATTCAGCTATTTTTTCAGAAGAAATTTGTTTTACTACTAACTCCCCTAAGTTATGCAATAAACCTAAAATAAACAAACGCTCTGCATTAGGTATTTTTAAGCTGCTACCAAGAAATTTAATCAATAATGCACAATCAACACTTTTTTCCCAAAAATTATCTAAGTAGTCTTGCTCAGCATTAATAGACTTAAATGCTTGTGTACTGAAATACGCAATAACAAGGTTGTATACTTCGGTGATTCCTAGTACTAAAACTGCTTTAGAGATAGTATCAATTTTACCTGGATAGTTAAAAAAAGAACTATTAGCAAGCTTTAAAATGGTACCTGCAAGTGCGGGATCTATTATGATGACATCACTGATATCATCAATAGTCGAAGATTCATCATCAATTAATTCTTTAATACGAATAAAAGAATCTGATAAAACAAATACTTCACCTGCTTGACCAGCATATTCAATAGCGTTCATAAAATGGTTGCCCGATAAATATAAAATAAAAGTTATTAAAACTTAAATACTCTTCTCTCTATAAATTTAGCACATTTTGAACAAAAGCCAGTGCCCTATGAATTAATATTCAACACTTATTTGATAAGATGAAAACTTACGCATATTGATAACGCCTTTTTCAAAAATCAAATACTGTCCCTTAATGCCTAGTAATATTCCGGAAACTATCGGCGTTTTATCAAAGTTAAAGGAGCTAATTTTAGTTAAGTACTGGCTAACAGGGTAGTTTATTGTTACGACGTCCTCATCTAACCGTTGCACTGCGTCACAACCAAACTTCAAAGTGATATCACTCAAACGTTGTTCTATTTTGGGGATTAAACTATTTGCTTGCGCTTTTAAGTCAATCGCTTCATTACTTCCTTTAAGCATTGCCCGCCAATTAGTTTTATCACCTATAAATTCCGCTA
The DNA here is from genome assembly GCA_016765685.1 of Colwellia sp. GTDB lineage: Bacteria > Pseudomonadota > Gammaproteobacteria > Enterobacterales > Alteromonadaceae > Colwellia. The sequence continues at coordinate 50,748 of JAESPR010000008.1, forward strand.
GCGCTGTTTCAACCAAGCCTGATTGTAAACGAGTACTTACTTTAAAAATGGGCAGTGCTTGCGTTGCACCTTGATCAATCCAACGCGTTGGAAGTTGGGTATGCCGAGTAATACCTACCTTTAACGCTGAAGTATTAGATAAATAAACATAGTGATCAACCATACAATGCTGTTCACCCCATTGCGGCTCTCGGCAAGTACCTAAATGATGATGACAAGTTTCAGGTTTCATAATGCACATATCGCACTGAGCAAGTTTAATCATGCAGGGATAGCAAAAACCTTGTGAGTAACTTTTTTTGGTGGTTTTACCACAATGCTTACACGCTATTTTGCCATGGAAATTCAAAGTGAATTCTTTGCCAATAAGGGGATTCAAAGCAATACTTTGTTGATCACCACTTTCATCAATGGCAGCTAAAGGAAGCTGGTATTGCACGAGGTTGTTGTTATCAAGTTGGGCGGTTAATTTTTCTACTGCGCCTATGGCTGAAGTTGGCATCTGTATTCTCTATAATATTTTGATAAAAGGTAGGTGGCTTGCTATAAAAGAGTATTGATATTTTTTCTTAGTAGTTAATTTTTTGACGCGTCTGTTTTACTGTTTTTCTATTCGCTTTGCTTGTTAATCGTCGCTGAACTGAGCCTTTAGTTGGCTTTGTTGCTCGTCTTTTTTTTTGCACTACCATTACAGCTAAAATAAAATCTTTCAAACGTTTTAAAGCGTCTTCTTTGTTCATTTCTTGAGTGCGAAAAGACTGTGCTTTAATAATAATAACACCGTCTTTTGAAAGACGAGTATCATTACTTGCCAGTAATCTTTCTTTATAAACTATCGGTAAAGACGAGCGCTTGATATCAAAACGCAAATGAATAGCAGTAGCCACTTTATTGACCCGTTGGCCACCATTACCCATAGCACGAATAGCACTTAGTTCTATTTCCCAATCGGCTAGGCTGACATTATTTGATATTTCAAGCATTACTATTTACCATTACTTTATTCAAACTACACTTTTAACAAACTCTCGCCTAGCAATTATGATGACAAACAACACTTGGACTGTCTATTTTTTACGCTGCAATGATAATAGCCTTTACGCTGGCATTACCACCGATATCGTTCGCCGTTTACACCAGCATAATCATACCAAGCTTGGCGCTAAGTATACTAAAGCAAAACGTCCCGTTACACTCGTTTTTATTGAAACAGCAACCGATAGAAGTGCGGCAAGCAAACGAGAATATCAACTAAGGAAGTTAACAAAAGCACAAAAAGAGCAATTAGTTAGCACTTACTTTTCTCAAAACAACACAACATAGAGGTCTGCTTAGTTGATTTTAGCGTTGTTTTTTTCGATTTCTCGATCGAACGCTGTTAGAATGCCTCGTTTTGTCAACAGAAGTGATGTGTGATGCCTGTAGAAGCTACCCCAAAAGAAGCCATGTTTATTGAGCAATATTGTCCTATTGATAACGAGCAAATTAGCTTTACTCGTCAACAAGGCAGTGATTTTGCTAAACAAGTGGCCGATGATTTTAATCCGCTGCACAATATTGAAGCTAAACGCTACTGTGTACCTGGTGATTTATTATTTTCGGTGATCATTGCTAAAGCCGGCTTACACCAAGAAATGAGCTTTAACTTTTCAGGCATGGTCAATGATGGCATTGCACTGACTTTCCCCAATAATATCAACAAGTGTTTTGATATAAAAGACGCTAATGATAAAACCTATTTATCAGTATCAGCTAGCGGTGAAAAAACGCACTGCCCAGCATTAATTAATGCGCTAACGAAAGCTTATGTCGATTTTTCCGGCCATACTTTTCCTGATATTTTAGTGAAATTAATGACCGAGCATAACGTCATGATTAATCCTGCTCGTCCAATGGTAATGTATCAATGTATGAAAATTAATTTACAACGCCTTGATATCACCACTCTGTCACTACAACTTGCGCAAACAAGTTTGTCTATTGAAGGCAAGCGTGGTGATGCTTGGTTAGAGTTTGATTTGATCAGTGACGGGAAGGTTGTTGGCCATGGTAAAAAACACATGTTACTCAGCGGTCTACGAGAATACTGCCAAGACAGTGTTGATGCGATGATTGCGCAATATAAAGAGAGTAAAACAAAATACAATTCAGTTACGAATAATCAATAGTTAATTCAACAAATAAGATAACAAATTGCAAGTGCTCATCTACTGATCACTTTATTGGTCACTTTATTGGTCACTTTATTGATAATATTGTTGTTCAAACTCTGCTTGTTGCGTTTGTTTTTCCTCGCTACAAAATGCAAACATTGGCAAATTTTTAGGTCGGTTACATTGCTTGGGCTGTTGATAAAAGGCCAACCAAGCGCGTTTTTTATCACCTTGATAAGCTGATTTAATCACGATAGCATTGCTGGTTTTAAAAGGCGTACCGGCAGTGATTTTTTTGTTCATGACACTTTTTGTTTTACTACTAGAGTTTGTAGCTTTATTAACACGCTTTTTTTTAATCTTATTTTTTTTACCTCCACCCTTTTCACATTGCCACCAATTATCACGCGCTTTATCTTCTCTGGCACGTAAACTAATACCTCGTTTAGCTGAATAACCATGTCGCTGCATTGCTTGGATGTTTTGTAGTTTTTCTAATAGCGGTTTACAGCGTTTTTTAGCGGTTGAACTGGGCGATACAACAAGCAGTACAGCGATGAGAGCAAAAATTTTGAGTGGGTACATACATTCAATCCTTGAATTGTTTATCTGGGTTAATTTCCATATTATCGTTGAGTATAGTCTATGATTAGCATAATCATAAAAACAGGGATGTTAATAATGCTTAAATTCAACGGAAAAATTTACTGTGCACCTTTTTTACTATTTTTGTTACTGTTTTCACCCGTTGAAGCACAAGTAAAATCGTCCCAAAAGCCAAAAATTCAACACGCGATAACTTATAAAGCCGTTGAAGATATCAAGGAATATTGGCTGTCTGAAAAACTTGATGGTATGCGCGGTTACTGGAATGGCAAGCAGCTAATAACCCGTCAAGGCAACCTTATTTATAGCCCCAAATGGTTTACAAAAAACTGGCCTAAACATGCCATGGATGGCGAATTATGGATAAAGAGAAATCAATTTCAAACCACCATGTCATGCGTTAGAAAAAGATATATTAATGAGGTTTGCTGGCGAAAAGTGCGTTTCATGCTGTTTGATTTACCTGAGCATAACGACATTTTTACCCTGCGCATAAAAGCGATGCAGCAGTTAATTAAAACAACCGATACACCTTATTTAGCCATGGTAGAACAATTCAAAGTGACTAATATTAAACAACTAGATAACAAACTCAACACTATTATTGAACACCAAGGCGAAGGGCTAATGTTACACCTTGGCAGTGCTTATTATCATGTTGGCAGAACCGCTAACATTATGAAACTGAAAAAACATCAAGATGGGGAAGCAAGCGTAATTGCACACCTGCCGGGTAAGGGAAAATACACTGGAAAAATGGGCGCAATACGAGTAAAAACCACGGAAGGTATTATTTTTAAAATTGGCTCGGGCTTTAGTGACAAAGAACGTGATAATCCACCTGCTATCGGTAGCATTATTACCTATAAATATAATGGTAAAACTCAAGCCGATATTCCAAGGTTTGCTCGTTATTGGCGTATTAGGGCTGATAAATAAAAATTAAAACCTTCAGACCTTTGCCTGCGTGTGCTTCTTTATAAACGTCTGGATTAGCAAGCCGTTGCTCAAACACACAATCGGGACATTCTCGAGCTACTTCGTCTTTAAGGAATTGCTCGTTAAGATCCGGTGAATTAAGACATAACATTACCTTAGCACCCACATTCATCCACTGTGGAATACGGCGAATAATTTTAGCGTAATCACGTTCAATATTTACACTACCTTTTTGAAATGAAGGCGGATCACAGATCAATAAATCATACTTACCATATTTTTTAATACGACTATTCGATTTGAAAATATCGACACCTTCAAATATTATCTGCTTGCCATTTTTTTTTGCCAACTGATTTAATTGATGGTTCTCGCGACCTTTGCTTAACGACGCTTTACTTAAATCAATATTAACAACCTTAGCCGCGCCACCTGCGGTAGCTACCACAGAAAAAGCACAGGTATAAGCAAACAAGTTAAGAACACTCTTATCTTTTGCTTGCTCTGCAACCCAAGAACGGCCATTAGCCATGTCTAAAAACAACCCGCTATTTTGCGTTTTACCTAACTCTATATGATATGACAGCTTGTTTTCAGTGACCACGGTCTTATTGATAACGTCACCAAGTAATACTTGAGTTGGGGAAAACTTTTCATAACGGTGCTGCACTTGCACACTTCGACAGCCTTTTATTAGCGCCTGCAAGTTTTGCGCTTGTATTAACAACCAGCTTTCATCTACTGCCTTGTACAAAGTAATTAAAATAATCGGAGCGAACCAGTCAACATTAACATGAGATAAGTTTTCAAAGGCATGCCCTCGACCATGAAATAGTCGTTGGCAATCGGTAAAATCAGTCGCGGAGATATGTTCAATCATGTAATAACTCAAACTCAGCAGAAAATAAAAAAACTAAAAAAAAAGAGGTCGTAATGACCTCTTAACAATTACACTATACCCTTGATACGGCAATAACAAGCGCGGTTATCAACCAAAAAAATCATAACCGAAATAAATACGCGCCACGGTATTAATAAAGATAATAGCTACCACCACAGGGATAAAAGTCCCTAGAGAAAAATCGACGTATTTAGCTAAAATCGATTGCCCAGAGTTTTCATTACCTTCACTTAATTCTTTATTTAGCTTTTCTTTTTTCCAGCGATAACTGACAAATAAACAAATTAACAAACCATTTAATGGCAAAATAGTGTCGTAAAACATATCAATAATTAAGTCGAATAATGATTTGCTTTTACCGCCATAACTGGTGAGATTAGTAAGAAGGTCAACCATACCAAACGATAATGCTGACAATGCTGCTAAAATACCGCCCCAAATAAAGATAGTATTAAGCGCTTTTTTACGTGTTTTTGCTTTTTCATCCATTAAGTAAGCAACAGGCACTTCAATAATAGAGACTAGTGAGGTTAATGCAGCAAAAAATACTAATAAAAAGAATACTCCGGCAATTGAGCTAGCAATAAAATACCCCACGGTAGTTTGCAATGCTAAAAATATTTTTGGTAAAAAGATAAAAATCATTGATACCGAACTATCACTTAAATCATTAGGGTCAATATTAGGATTGAATGAGAAAATAGCCGGCAATACTAACAAACCGGCAATAAAAGCAACTGAGGTATCGGTGATAGCTACTAATATCGCTGAGCTTTCAATATTAGTTTTTTTAGAAATATAAGAGCCGTAAGTAACCAAAATCCCCATGCCTAATGACAAAGAGAAAAAGGCTTGTGCCAAAGCACCACTAACCACCGCAGGGGTTATTTTATCAAGGTCAGGTACTAAGAAAAATTTCACACCTGCCATGGCGTTATCTAAAGTAAGCACAAAAATAACTAATAAGATCAGCATTACAAACAATGCTGGCATCATTATTTTAGCGCCTCTTTCAATACCGTCCTTTACTCCCGCAACCAGAATAAAATAAACTAACACTCCAACAACAATCATTGCTACAAACAAATAAGGGCTATTAATTATTTCAGTAAACGCTTGTGGTTCAGCCAAATATGCTAATTCACCAGTAACCACGGCGCCAAAATAAATTAAAATCCATACCGTTAATACCGTATAAAAAACGGCAATCATAAACGGCGTCACAATGCTTAACAGGCCAGCAAAGCGCCATTTTTTATCATTATTACTTAATGCACCATAAGCTCCAACGGGGTTTTTAGCGGCTTTACGACCCACCGCCATTTCAGCCATCATTACCGGTAAACAAATTAATATCACAAAAATGGCATACATCAGCAAAAATGCCCCACCACCATTTTTCGCGGCATTCACGGGAAAGCCAACAATATTACCGATACCAACAGCAGAGCCTGCAGCGGCTAAAATAAAACCGAGTTTTGAACCGAAATGTTCTCTTGGGGCGCTCATAAACTTCCTTCTCTTATTCTTATGTGTATATACACTTATTATAATTTTGATTTATTAATAATGATTCTGATTAATCTATAATTTTTAGCATTTAAAACCGCTTGATGCTAACAAGCTTTATTACGCTTGTCTCCTGTAAATTCAGTTTAAAAAACACCACGTTGTATAGTATTTTGTCCACTTTATTTCTGGTTTTGCTGATTATTTACCTAGAAAACAACTTGGGATTCATCAAGGTTAAAATACCTACTGCATCATTTGCTGAAATTTCAGTAACTTGCTCTATATCCTCAGCACTCAACTGTAAACTTTGACACAAAGATTGATCAATAATATCGTCATAATAAAATTCCTCACCATGACTATCAAGCAAAGCTAACCTTGAAGCCAAGTTTAATACTTTCACATCTTTATTTATCTGGTTACTTTGCGCTTGATTAAAATGACGAATAGGAATAATGATTTTTTCTGGCAACTGCCAAATTTTCAATAATTCTGCAGAAACATCGGTATAAGTAAAACCTAACGCTTGTTCTTGCAACGCCCAAGGTAAATTATCACAATTATATTGTTCACAGTTTTTAGCAATTTCAGGGCTGATTTTTGCCACTAACAACTCGCCAAAATTTTGTAATAAACCCGCAACAAACAATCGTTCAATATCTTTTATACCGGCTTTAATGGCTAAATTTTTGGTAACTAAACCACAAAAAATGCTCATCCGCCAAAAACGCTTTAGATCGATGGCTTGGTTAGCAAAATGTTTAAATGCTGAAGCGGCAACATCCACTAACATCATATTGTAAATAGCTTGCGTGCCAATAATAGTGATAGCACGTGATATAGTGCTTATTTCACCGGGAAAATGATAAATAGCACTATTGGCAATTTGCAGCAGCCGTGATGTCATTGAAGGATCAACACTAATAACATCAGCGAAATCATTGATTGCTGAATTTTCATCTTCCATTAACGCTTTCACTTTAAAACAAGCATCAGGCAAAGCAAAAGAGCCATTAGCCTGTAGAGCGTACTCATGCGCGTTCATAAACATCCTTTCATAATGAAGATAGAGTACTAATTATACCATTAATTAGTACTCAGATTAATGACAACTTCCAAAAATTTTATCCTGCAGCTTGAATGGTAGTGGGTATAAACATAACAAACTTATGCTCTTTAATTACCAACATAAGTGTTTGACCTAATGAAAATAGCTCATTGCTGTAAAAACTTAATTGATCAAACGCTAATTCATCCACAACTAAACTACTGAGTAAGTAATGATAACCTTGCTCTGTCACTGAAATATTGTCTACTCGAACATTCACTTTCCCCTGTGCACTACCACTTAATTGACTAAGTTCAATGTATTGGGGTTTCAACAAAAGCTGCTGTAAAGCGGTATCACGTTTACCTTCTTTCGATATGTTTATCTTTCCTAATGCACTTTGAAATTGAGTCGAGGAAATTTGTTTAACTGGTAACCAACTACCTAATTGGAGAAAATCAGCCACTTGCCAATTGTTGGGTTGTTGACAAACTGCTGCAGGGCAGCCAGATTGTAAAATATGCCCTTGGTGCATCACCGCAATTTTATCGGCAAAAGTAAAAACCTCATCTTTATTATGGGTAACAAAAATAGCACTGATGTTAAGGTTTTTTAACAGTTGTCGCATCTCTAACATCAACTCATTACGCAAACGCGCATCAATATTTGAAAAAGGCTCATCAAGCAATAACAATTTAGGTTGTGGCGCTAACGCACGAGCAATCGCGACCCTTTGCTGTTGCCCACCAGAAAGCTGATGAGGAAAGCGAGCTTCTAAGTTAGTTAGCTTCAACAGGTGCATTAAATTTTTTAATCGAGATTGTTGTACTCTTTTACTTAATTTGTTGATTCCAAAAATAATGTTCTGTTCAACGGTTAAATGAGGGAAAAGCGCATAATCTTGAAAGATCATACCGATATTACGATGTTCAGGTGCGACATTATGTTCTGGAGTAATAATTAACAATTCACCATCGTCATGTTCACCAACGCCAAGAACACCCACAATAAGCTCGCCATGGCTTTGATTAATAAAACCAGCAATGGTATTAAGTAAAGTGCTTTTACCACAGCCACTGGGTCCAACTAAGCCAAGGATATCTCCTGAGGCTAAGGACAAATTTACCTCAGATAATATATCGTTACCTTGTAACGACACACAAAGTTTTTTAATTTCAAGTTGATTACTATTACGTTTTTTCACGTTTTTTCATTTCAGCCTTTTTGATAATAGCCTTTTTGATAATAGCCTTTTTGATAATAGAGAGGGCAGTCACACTTCTTCCTCACCATTACCCGTTTTAGCACGGTTAAGCCAAATAATAGGTAATAAGCCTAACAACACAATTAAAATAGCTCCTAGTGCTCCTTGCTCTAACATTTCATCAGAAATCAGCTGATAAACCTGGGTACTAAGGGTTTCAAAATTAAACGGTCTAAGCAACAATACCGCCGGTAATTCTTTCATCGCTTCAACAAAAACCAATAACCAAGCGACAAAAATTGAGGATTTTAGCAGCGGCAGATGGATCTTTCTCAGCATCGTAAATAAGCCTACGCCTAAACTTGCTGGTGCATAATCAATGGACTTAGGGATTTGCTTAATACCACTGTCAATTGTGCCATTTGCGATAGCGGCAAAGCGTACCACATACGCAAAAATAATCGCAAAAATACTGCCTGATAAAACTAACCCCGGCGTTGGCAATGAAAAATATTTAGCCACATCATTAATGGCATGATCAATCGGTGCAAACGTTGCTAACATTGCCATAGCCAACACAGTGCCTGGTATAGCATAACCAAAGCCGGAAATATTCATCGGTAATGCTCGCCAGCGATCATGGCTTAAACGTTGAAATAAAACTAAAAGCAAAGCAAAAAAAGTAGTTAAACTTGCTGCCCACACCGCAATTTTAATGCTATTAATACCCGTAGGTAGTAGCGCTTGTAACTGCGCTATATTGCTATATTGCCACGCCATGAATAACAATAATATAAAAGGTAAGATAAAGCCGGCAATCACTAATAACCAACAAAAACCACTCGCGAATAGTTGTTGAATCATAGTTAATTTAATTAATTGATGGTTTTTATTGGGGCGTTCAGATTGATAAGTTTGTCCGGCACGAGCTCGTTGTTCACTAACCACAGCAAACAAAATAAATAACATTAATATACTCGCTAACGCATTCGCGCTCGCTAAATCGTTATACCCCAGCCACGTATCATAAATAGCGGTTGTTAAGGTATTAACCGCGAAATACTGTACGGTAGCAAAGTCAGCAAGTGTTTCCATCAGTACTAAACTGGCGGCAATGGCAATAGCTGGGCGAGCCAAAGGTAAAGCCACCTTATAAAAGCTTTGTTTGGCTGACAAACCTAATAATCTGCTTGCTCTTAATAAATTTTGATCTTGCTGTTCAAACGCAGTACGCGCCAGCATATAAACATAAGGGAACAATACTAAGGCAATAACCACACTCGCGCCACCTAGCGTTCTTATATCAAAGAACCAATAATCGCTAGGAGATTGCCACGAAAACCATGCTCGCAATGCTCGTTGCACCGGACCCGCATAATCAAACATGTCGGTGTAAAGGTAAGCGACCAAATATGCCGGCATCGCTAGTGGTAACATTAATAACCAACGAAGCGCATTTTTACCCACCACATTAGTATGCACAATAACAGCAGCACTAATAACACCAAAAATCACCGACAATAAAACCACAAAAACACCTAAGATTAAGGTGTTAGCAATATAGTCTGGCAACACAGTTTGCCATAAATGGATAAATAGCTCGTTTGAAGCGTTAATACCCGCATATAACATCACTAACACCGGTATCATCAGTGTTAGTGCAATAAAATAACTAGCGCCTCTCCATCGTCTATTTTTTTGTTTTTCAATCACAAGCTATCAATTAATTCTTCTTTTTATAAATCAAAACGCGCTTTATCAATCAGTTTCAAAGCTAACGTTCTATTTTTTGCAATAATTTCAAGTGGTAAGCTATCGGCTTTAAATTCACCCCATGAGGCAACCAATTTTGATGGCACTACGCCAACCCGTACCGGATATTCCATGTTCGTTTCGGCATAAAGTTGCTGCGCATATTCTGAAACTAAAAAAATCATTAACTTTTTTGCATTATCAACATTAGGGGAGTATTTTGCTAATCCCATGCCTGAAATATTGACATGAGCGCCACGATTCGCTTGATTAGGAAAGTTAATATTAACCCCGTCTGCCCATATTTTTTGTTGCTCATTTTTCAACATTTTACCAAAATAATAACTATTCCCTAACGATATATCACACAAGCCTTGATGAATAGCTTGCACTTGACCCCGGTCATTACCTTGTGGTTTACGTGCTAAATTTGCTTTGAATTTTTCTAACCAGATTAACGTATCAGCTTCACCATGTTCAGCGATCATCGATGCAACTAATGCTACGGTATAGGCATGCTTGCCGCTACGCGTACAAATACGACCTTGATATTTAACATCGGCTAAATCTTCGTAGTTTATTTCAACAACACCTAAACGTTTTGAAGAATAGATATTTCGCACCCGTGTCGTTAAGGCAAACCAGCTATTATCTTGCGCACGATATTGCGCAGGAATAGCATCAGTTAGTACTTTGTCATGATTAGCTTGCAGCAAACCCCGGTCATACAATTCAATTAAACGACTGATATCTGTCGTTAATAAAATATCTGCTGGACTATATTCACCTTCTCTTGCCAAGCGCTCAGCCATGCCTTTTTTTGCAAATACTACGTTTACTTTAATGCCACTTTGTTCGGTAAATTGATCAAACAGTGGTTGTACTAAAAATGGCTGACGGTAAGAGTAAACATTCACTTCTTGTGCGGCAGAAGCAATAAACGACAACGTAACAGCAACCCCACAAATTAACTTGCTAACAAGTTTACTCGCTTTAGATTTTTTTAACATAGAACCTACTCACACTGTAGAAAACAGCACGAAAATGAGAATAATAAATAATGCGGGAAGCGTAAAGAAAATCATCATGGTTGTCAAGTATATGAGAACAGTTCTCATTTGCAGTAATATTTATCTACTTCATTATCACTTTATTGAGCAATATAGATGCTTTAGATAACCCCAGCGTTTTTAACAATACTAGATGGGGCATAACCTATTATTTAATCGAAGGGCACACCAATATCTTCTTTAATATGTTCAGTTACCATATAAGTATGCGTTTGTGATATTGCCGGTAAACCGGCAACTTTTTCTAAAATTAACCGGTAGCTTTCAATATTGGCAAAACGTATTCTCAACAAGTAATCGTAACCCCCTGCAACTAAATGACACTCAACAATCTCTTTAATATTCACTACTTCAGCTTTAAAGCGCTTAAAAACATCGGCGGTAGTTCGGTCAAGTGTCACCTGTATAAATGCAGTCATGCCGTAGTCAAGTTTGCTCGCATTTAAAAAAGCACCATAGCGTTTAATATAACCTTCTCTTTCTAAACGTTTAACTCGGTCTAAACAAGGGCTGGCACTTAAATTAATTTTTTTAGCTAATTCGACATTGGAAATTCGACCATCCGCTTGTAGCATTTTTAAAATGGTCATGTCGATACGATCTAAGGGTTTTGTTTTGTTCATTAACTTAAAGGTAATATTTTATAGCGATAAAAAGAAATAATGCCATAGATTTTATCAATAGAAAACACAAAAAAGGCGAAACTAAATAGTTTAGCTCTGGCAGTTTCGCCTTTGGTAAAATAACAAAAGAGCTGCAAACTAAAACAGCTCGTTGTTTGCTAGTTATTCTTCTTCAACCAAGGTCATCAAGGAAGTATTGCCACCTGAGGCGGTAGTATCAATACTAATAGTTTTTTCGGTTAATAAACGCTGAATCAAATTATCAAAATACTCTGAGCTGATCACCGGTAAAATAGCTCCTTGACGCTTAGCAAGTTTATCACTGATATAGTGCTTGAGATCACAACGACTATCGACTACCACACCTGCCAATGTAGGTTGAGCTAATAGCGTTTCTAAATGGTCAAGTTTGGCTACTTGCAATACGCCTATGTCGGCACCTGTTGATATAAACTTGTCCCTAAAGGCTAACGCTTCTTGATAGAATAAGTCTGATACTACCGTAACCACGGTATTGCCAGTTGCTAAGGCAGTGACCAATGACATCACCCAAAAATTAAAACTTACTTTTTCATCGGCAAAGCAAATCACTATACCGCGGTTTTCTAAATAAATAATGTTTGATTCACCTGTGGGTCCTGGTAGCTGCTGTGGCTTTTTCATGCGTTTTTCAATATTGATTAATTGCTCACGCGCCGCTGCTAAAGTGCAGTTTAAATCATCGGCTAAATCATCGACTAAGCCCACATGAGCTATTTTTGCTAACAATTGGCGTACACATGAAATACGGGTATTTAAGTCAGTCAAACGCCAGTATTTTTCAGCCTTATGAGCTTTATTCATTAAAGATTCGGCTACTTGCTGTGCTTGGTTGTTACTCGTTAACGCCAATATTTGGGCTGGCAATAGATGAACTTTCTCTACATTGGGGGTTACTTTTTCAACCACTAAACGCGCAAGGTAATTAGGTCCTCCTGCTTTTGGTCCTGTGCCAGAAAGGCCGCGCCCACCAAAAGGTTGCACCCCAACTACTGCGCCAATCATATTACGATTAATATATACATTACCGGCACGTGATAGTTTTGATAATTCCGCTGCTCGGTGTTCAATGCGGGTATGAATACCCATAGTTAAGCCAAAACCTGTGCCATTAATCTTTTCAATTACTTGCTCAATTTCATCGCCTTTAAAACGCACAACATGCACACAAGGGCCAAAAACTTCTTTGGTAAGCACGCTGATATCATCAATTTCATATAGGCGAGGAGCAAAGAAAAAATGCCCATTCTCTTCAATCACGTCATCCCCAAAAGTACATTGATATAACAACTTGCCATGGTTTTTCATATAATCACTATGGGCATTAAGAGCCGCCAGTGCTTTTTGATCAATGACAGGGCCAACATCGGTGCTCATTTTTGCTGGATTTCCTACATGCAGTTCAGCTAAAGCACCTTTGAGCATGGTAATAACGCTATCGGCAATATCTTCTTGTAAAAACAAAACTCTTAATGCTGAACAACGTTGCCCAGCCGATTGAAAACCAGAAGAAATAACATCATCAACCACTTGCTCTGGCAACGCGGTTGAGTCGACTATCATGCAGTTTTGACCGCCTGTTTCAGCAATCAATGGCACCTGATTGCCACCCCGTGCTGCTAATGTTTGTGAAATACGTGTACCTGTTTCAGTCGAGCCAGTAAACATCACAGCGGCTATTCGTTCATCGGGAACGATAATACTGCCCACTGCCGAGCCTCGGGCAATCACGGCTTGCACTACATTTTTCGGCAAACCTACTGACAGCATCAGCTCAATGGTGCGCAGGGCGATAAGACCGGTTTGCTCCGCAGGTTTTGCTAACACCACATTGCCTGTAGCAATAGCCGCTGCCACTTGTCCTAAAAATATAGCTAACGGGAAGTTCCATGGGCTGATACAAAGCACCACACCGCGCGCTTCAAGACGCTCATCTGCACCTTGTTCAATAGCACGGGCGGCATAATATCGACAAAAATCGACCGCTTCACGTACTTCATCAATACCATCTTGAGCAACTTTACCGGCCTCTTTGATACAAAGGGCAATCAACTCCGCCATGTGCAGCTCTAATACATCAGCAATGCGGCACAACAAAGCAGCGCGTTCACTGACCGGCGTTTGTGACCATGAAGTAAAAGCAGTTTGTGCATTATCAATCATTACCAACATCGTTTCTTTGTTATGAGGGTGGTGAAAACCAATTATTTCACTATGATCAGCGGGATTTCTAACGGCATTAGCCCCTGCTGGCACCTCATCTTTATTTAAACGGTGCTCAACAAACCAGTTATCTAAGGTCGTTTTTAAGGGCATAATGGTATTGATATCGGTTAAGTCTAAGCCTTTAGAATTGCTTCGACCAACAATGTTTCGGTCTGCACCTTGAGTATTTTTCTCATGGCGATAAAGATCAACTGGCAGGGTAATTTGTTGGTTGTATTTATTTTTAAGTCGCTGTGTTTTTTCAACAGGATCTTCAAGTAATGATTCTACTGGTTGTGACTCATCAACAATGGCATTTACAAAAGAAGAATTGGCGCCATTCTCTAACAAACGACGTACTAAGTAAGCTAATAAGTCTTCATGATGACCAACAGGGGCATAAATGCGACATTGTATGCCCTCTTGTGTAACGATTTGATCGTATAAAGAATCGCCCATGCCATGTAAACACTGAAACTCAAAGCCTTCTTTGTCATCACCTGCCAACTCAACAATAGTCGCAGCGGTGTAAGCATTATGTGTGGCAAATTGCGGGTAAATACTATCTCGGTAATCAAGTAACTTATTCGCACAAGCGTGGTAAGAAACATCTGTCGATGATTTACGGGTAAACACCGGAAAGTGGCTCAGGCCCTCTTTTTGAGCATTCTTAATTTCACTATCCCAATAAGCCCCTTTAACTAAACGCACCATCATTTTACGATTAGTACGCAGGGTTAATTGGCGCAGCCAATCTACCACAAAAATCGCCCGTTTTTGATACGCCTGCAACGCGATGCCAAAACCTTGCCAACCCTCTAAATCGGTATCAGTAAACACGGCTTCAATAATATCTAACGATATATCTAGCCGTTCAGACTCTTCGGCATCAACAGTTAGACCAATGTTATAACTTTTAGCTTGCAAGCACAGCGCTTTTAGTTTTGGTACTATTTCGGCCATTACCCGTGTTTTGTGGCTAAATTCATATCGTGGATGAATAGCCGAAAGCTTGACTGAAATACCCGGAACTTTACGGGGATCATTTTTACCTGAAACTTGCGCTACAGTGCCGATAGCTTCAATAGCATCTTGGTAAGATTTCATATAGCGATCCGCATCATCCATAGTGCGAGCGCCTTCACCTAACATGTCATAAGAGTAAACATAACCTTGCTGCTCTTTTTTTGCCGCGCGGTGTGTTGCATCAACAATGGTTTCGCCCATAACGAACTGCTTGCCCATGATTTTCATGGCATAGTTCATTGATTTTCGAATAACAGGTTCACCTAAACGACCAATGGTTTTTTTCAATAAACCAAATTTGTCTTGATTACGTTGATCGGCATAACCCACCATAGATCCCGTGATCATTAACCCCCAAGAAGAAGCATTAACAAACAGTGAATCGCTCGCGCCTAAATGTGAGCTCCATTGGCCTTGTGAAATTTTGTCGCGAATTAAGGCATCTTGGGTATGTTTATCTGGCACACGCAACAAAGCTTCAGCCAAACACATCAATACCACACCTTCTTCAGAAGAAAGTGAATACTCATTTAATAAGGCATCTATAGCACCATTACCGGCTTGATCTTGACGAATTTTCAAGACCATTTGACGTGCCCGCTCCCATGCGCGACTGCGGGCACTCACATTTACTTCAGCAAAAGGGAGAATATGGTCAACGGCGATGTTTTCATCAATGCGGTAGAATTCGCGAATTTTTTGACGGATGGGGCAATCTGATATTAATGTGCCAGTAAAAAGCATGGGCTTTCCTCTAAAGTGCGACAATAGCTATTATAGTTAATAATTTTATTGATGCATTTTAAAGGCACAGCCACAGAATGTGCTGGTTATTTTCGGAATTTAACCATTTATAATAGGGGGTAAAACGAAGTTTACAGTATAATATTTTGTTTTCTATTTCTATTTTAAAGATGAGTAATAACTTTATCTATTGATAGTAACTGTTTAGCTTTAAGCTGTATGGCTCAATTTAGAGGAAAACGCACGGAGTTGACGTTAGTCAATGAGTACTTTTGACAAATAAATTGAGTGATACAGCAACAAGATAAATATTACGTTGTAATGCGGGTAATATCAGCACCTAATGCCTGCAGTTTGTCTTCTATTTTCAAATAACCACGATCAATATGATAAATTCTGTCAATTTGCGTAGGTGTTTTAGCAACAAGTCCGGCAATAACCAAACTTGCCGATGCGCGTAAATCAGTCGCCATCACTTGGGCACCTGTTAAAGACTCAACCCCTTTAACAATAGCGGTATTACCTTCAAGTGTGATATCTGCGCCCATGCGTTGCAATTCAGGTACATGCATAAAGCGGTTTTCAAAAATAGTTTCTACCACCGTTGCTGTGCCCTCAGCTAACACATTCATGGTCATAAACTGTGCTTGCATGTCGGTTGGAAAGGCTGGATGTGGCGCTGTTTTCACGCTCACGGCTTTTGGCTTTGCCGTCATTTCTAATTCAATCCATTCTTGCCCAGCACTATTCGCCCCAGTAGTAATTTTAGCGCCCGCTTCAGTTAGTTTTGCTATTACGGCTTCTAATGAGCTGGGATCGGTATTCAAACACTTAACTTTTCCTTGGGTGACCGCAGCTGCAACCAAAAAAGTACCGGTTTCTATTCTGTCAGGCATCACTGAATATTCACTACCCCGCAGTTCTTCAACCCCTTCAATAGTTAAAGTATTGGTGCCAGCTCCTGATATTTTCGCACCCATGCCAATTAAACAACGAGCCAGATCAACAATTTCTGGTTCACGTGCAGCATTTTCAATAACCGTTGTGCCATCAGCTAATGCTGCAGCCATCATTAAATTTTCAGTACCGGTAACGCTAACAATATCCATAAATATATTAGCGCCTTTAAGGCGAACACGTTTTCCATCAAGCTTCATTTTTGCAACAATGTAGCCATTTTCAACCTCAATATCAGCCGCCATCGCTTTAAGACCTTGAATATGCAAGTTCACCGGACGAGCACCAATAGCGCAACCGCCCGGCAATGACACTTCGGCGTGCCCCATGCGAGCAAGTAAAGGACCCAACACCAAAATTGAAGCGCGCATGGTTTTAACCAAATCATAAGGTGCGCAATACTCGGTGATATTGCTCGCATCAATACGTACTTGATTATCGCTTAGCCATTCGCTTTTAGCGCCTAATTGTCCTAATAATTTTACGGTGGTTAAAATATCATTTAACTGAGGAACATTATTAAAAACAACAGGCGTTTTTGATAACAGTGCTGACATTAAAATAGGGAGAGCGGCGTTTTTAGCCCCAGAGATAGTGACTTCACCACGTAGTGGCGTGCCACCAATAACTTTAAATGCGTCCAAAATAACTTACTTTCTTAAATTTTGATTAATGAAGAGGAAACTGTTTATTCAGTGCCCGAGTATACTTAATGGAAACCAGTATTACATTAATTAATACATTGAGCAGCCTTTTTCTTAACAGAAGTTAATGAAGGTATCCTCATTAACTTCTGAGTTACATAGTAAACAATTTATCCCGTTGCCATTGTGCTTTGGTAAAGGTCTTAACTGCTCTTGACGATGCGCGTGAATAATTCTTTGTTGAGGCATTTGGTTAAAAACCACCATTATTGATTAAACAATTTATCCCGCTGCCATTGTGCTTTGGTAAAGGTCTTAACTGTCACAGCGTGAATAGTTCCCGTTTTAATAGCCTCGGCTAATGGCGCGAAAACAACTTGTTGCCGTTTGACCCGTGACAAGTCAGCAAACATATCAGCAACCGCCACTATACTGCATTGTGAACCATCAAACTTAATCTGTAGTTCATCTAGGGTTAAAACGTCATTAATTAATTTTTCTATCTCTGTTATTTCCAAAGGAAATTCCTTAATTATTTATAGCTCTGAAGTATGAACAGGTAAAAAACCTTCTGCATTGCTTAAGCTAATAAGTTTAGTTAATTTAGCAGGCACGTTGTCAAAAGACAGTTGGCAATTAGCGCCGTTGGCTTGCTCTAATAAATAAAAAAGCCAAGCGAGACCTGCCGTATCAACACGAGTAACATGTTGTAAATCTATCATTGAAGATTGCTGGGCTATTAACTGCTTAATTGTTTTTTTTGATATTTGCATCACCGTATGTCGCGTTAATTCACCCACTAATGCGTTATTATTATCTGTAATACTTAACGTTATTTTTGCCACAAATTGAGTCTCTATTTAACCTGTTTCGCTTAAGCTGATTTTTTTCGCTTATTTATTCTTAAATACAATATTTCGTTCACTTTTCTTTCTTAACAGTTCGGTGACGTAAGGTAGCCCTTTCTGACGAATAACACCACTGAGTTCAGCTTGTTTACTGTCAAGTAAACTTACGCCTTCGGCAACCATATCAAAAGCTTTCCATTCGTTGGTTTTTCTATTTTTTCTTACTTTGAATGAAACATCAATGTTGTTTTTTCCTGACATAATGACCCGAGTATTGACGGCCACTATTTTTTTGTCGGTAAAGTTTTTTGCCGGAAAAAACTCTACCGGTTGGTTATCATACAAGGTGAAAACTTGCGCATATGCAGTGACTAAATAATCTCTAAAAACAGGCACAAATTCTTTACGTTCTTGCGCGGTCGTTTTCTTTAAATGTTTGCCTATCACTTTAAAAGCTGAGTATTTATAATTGATATAAGGCATCAATTCTTCACGAACAATAGTTTTAAGAATATTTGGATCGACTCGTATCGCTTGTTGCTCATCGGCAAAACGTTTGAAGGTATTGCCCGCAACTTCTTTGATCATTAAATAGGGATCTTTTTTGTCGACATAAAGACGCGTAGTATTGTCAGGCCGCGTTTTATTCGCAGATAACTGTGCTGCTTGTGTTTGCTCAAAGGCAACAACACTAACACTCAACAAACTCGCGAATATACTGGTTAAAAATAATGTTGCCTTGAAGCAACCCATCATTTTTATATTCATCTCTTTCATTATTCGTCACCACTCCCTTGACCAAATAAAAACTGTCCTATTAATTCTTCTAATACTAATGCCGGCTTGGTATCTTCAATAAAATCATTTGGCTGTAAAATTTCTACTGATTCATCCATAAAACCTGGTTGTAAACCAATGTATTGTTCACCCAATAAACCCGCGGTTAAAATAGCCACTGAGGTTGCTTCTGAAAATTGATCATATTGTTGATAAATTTTCATGGTGACCACCGGGGTATAGTCTTCGCTATCAAGCGTGATATCACTAACTCGACCAACGACTACGCCACCTACTTTAATGGGCGAGCGAACCTTTAAACCACCAATGTTATCAAACTTAGCAAACAAATTATAACTTTCACCGCCACCTGAAATGCCACTGTTAGCCACTTTTAGCGATAACATAAGTAATGCTGCAATACCTAAAGCAACAAAAATACCAACCATTAATTCTATTTTTTTTGACATCATGTCTTTCACCAAACGCCTTTTAAATTTATTTATCTTTTCTTAATACTCGAAACGAGCAATTCGTGATAACTCTTATACCAAAAACACTTATACGGCAAACACTTATACCGCAAACATAAGCGCCGTTAAAATAAAGTCTAATGCCAGTATTAACAACGATGATTGTACCACGGTTGAAGTGGTTGCTCTTGAAATACCTTCTGAAGTAGGCTCACAATCATAACCTTTGTACACAGCAATCCAAGTGACAACAAAAGCAAAAACAACGCTTTTAATAATGCCATTTAAAATATCTTTATTAAAATCTACCTGACTTTGCATAACCGACCAAAATGTTCCGCTATCAACGCCTAACCAATCGACACCAACAAGATGTGCACCTAAAATCCCGACCATTGAAAAAATCGCAGCTAACAAAGGTAAACTAATAAAACCAGCCCAAAAGCGCGGTGCTATAACACGGCGCAAGGGATCAACCGCCATCATTTCTAAACTCGATAATTGCTCAGTGGCTTTCATCAAGCCTATTTCAGCCGTTAAGGCCGAGCCAGCCCGACCGGCAAATAATAAGGCTGAAACTACCGGCCCTAATTCACGTAATAATGCCAAAGCGACCATAGGGCCAAGGCTCGCTTCAGCGCCATATCCCACTAAAATGGTGTAACCTTGTAATGCTAACACCATGCCAATAAAACCACCTGAAACCACGATGATCACTAAGGATAAAAAACCTACGTTATAAAGCTGCTGCATTAATAATGGCGTGCCTTTGCGAAAATCAGGCCGATGTAATATTGCCGAAAGTAAGACAATCACCGCACGCCCTAAACCACTGATCAAAGCTAAAGTATTTTTACCCAACAACTGTAGCTGCTGCATTATATTTGTCCTCTATTACTTAACGCAGAACTTGACATAGAATTTAACGCAGAACCGAGCACAGGTGAGTTTTTAATTAATTCATTTTGGTAATGAGGCGCAGCAAAATGAAATGGCACAGGGCCATCTGCTTCACCTTGCACAAATTGTTTCACTAAAGGTGATTTGTCCTGTTGTATTTGCTCAGGGGTACCTTGACCAATAATTTTTTGCTCGGCAATGATATAAATATAATCAGCAATACTCATCACTTCGGGCACATCATGAGATACCACTACCGAAGTCAATCCTAACGCATCACTTAATGAACGAATCAAACGAACAATCACGCCCATTGAAATAGGATCTTGTCCTGCAAATGGTTCATCATAAAGAATTAATTCAGGATCGAGAGCAATAGCACGAGCCAAAGCCACACGGCGAGCCATACCACCAGAAAGTTCATTGGGTTGTAAGTCACGCGCCCCCCGCAAGCCCACCGCTTCTAATTTCATTAAAACTATTTTTTCAATAATCGCTTCGGGCAGTTTGGTGTGCTCGCGAATAGGAAAAGCAATATTGTCATAGACACTCAACTCAGTAAAAAGCGCGCCACTTTGAAATAACATGCTCATACGTTTACGCACTTTATATAATTCTTTTCGAGAAAGTTGAGGGATATCATTACCCGCAAATAGTATTTGGCCTGATTCTGGACGAATTTGACCACCGATTAAACGTAACAAGGTGGTCTTTCCAATACCACTGGGTCCCATGATCGCAGTGATCTTTCCTTTCGGGATCGACAGACTAATATTATTATAAATAACTCGCTCACCGCGTTTAAAAGTTAGATTATTTATATCAACTAAGCTGGCAGAGTTGGCAGATTTTTCGTTTGATATCATTTTATTAGTTTAGTTATGTGCAGTATGTGCTATTGATTAAAAGTGATTTTACCTGAGCGTTTACCATTGTTCACTAAAAATTAACAATAATAATGTTAATAAATGTAAAAGACAGCTATTAATGCGCTTTAATTGCAATTATTTCTCTATTATTGCATTAATTCCTTTTTTTTTCTTCGACAAACAGCGACAATTTAACATCTCAAAATTGGAGTGATAGATGTTAGAACACGTTGGTATTTTATTGGTTGCCCTGACCGTACTCGTTTGGAGTGCGGATAAATTTGTTTTAGGCGCTTCTTCGTTGGCAAGAAACTTAGGGATTTCCCCTATGATTATTGGCTTAACTATTGTCGCTATGGGTTCTTCAGCGCCTGAAATGATGGTCGCCGCTACCGCGTCATTTCACGGTAACCCTGACACAGCTATTGGCAACGCTATTGGCTCAAACATTACCAATATAGCCTTAGTACTCGGTTTTACCGTACTAGTAAAACCTATGATGGTTTCTTCTTCAACCATTAAACAAGAGCTACCACTGTTACTATTATTGACCCTACTGGCTTATTGGATACTGTCCGATGATTTTTTCAGCCTTGGTGAAGGCATTGCCTTAATGATAAGCTTTTTTGTTTTTATTTCTATTTTATTAATCAAGGCATTGAAGCAACGAAAAAACAATACCCTTGATGACCCCTTAATTATTGAAGCTGAACAAGAATTGCCGGAAGCAACCAGCACCAAAAAATCTATTTTTTGGCTTATCTGCGGTATCACCTTATTAGTATTAAGTGCTCATTTTCTAGTCGAGTCTTCTATATTTATTGCTAAAGCCTATGGCATTAGTGACCTTGTCATTGGTTTAACTATCATTGCTATTGGCACCAGTTTACCCGAGTTAGCTGCCAGTATTGCCAGCATGTTGAAAAAAGAAGACGACTTAGCTATGGGTAATATTGTTGGCTCTAATATATTTAATATATTAGCGGTACTGCCTTTTGCGGGCATCATCGCACCCGGTGCTGTTAACCCTGAAGCATCGTTGCGTGATGTCCCCGTAATGCTTGCTATTACGGCTTTACTCTTTTTATTATGTTTTAGTCGCAAATCAGGTGGTTTTAGACTTACCCGTGCAAAAGGCGCATTATTACTGCTATGCTTTATTGCTTATCAAATATTACTTTTTAGCCAAATATCGGTTAGTTAACATTAACTTAAGTAGAAACATGAAAAACTTTAAAGAACTTGCCAGAAATGTGATCAACATTGAACAGCAAGCCATAGCGGAATTATTACAATATATTGATGACAGCTTTGAACATGCTTGTCAGTTAATGTTTAATTGCCAAGGACGCGTTATCGTTATTGGCATGGGAAAATCGGGACATATTGGTGGCAAAATTGCAGCAACATTAGCCAGTACGGGCACACCAGCGTTTTTTGTTCATCCGGGTGAAGCAAGCCATGGTGATTTAGGTATGATCACCAAAGATGATGTGGTGTTGACCATTTCAAATTCAGGCGAAACTGGTGAGGTATTAGCGATAATTCCTGTTATAAAGCGCCTAGGTACTAAACTCATTGCCATGACTGGCAATACCTCATCTACGTTAGCAAAACTAGCCGATACCCACGTATGTATAAAAGTAAGCACTGAAGCATGCCCGCTCGGCTTAGCGCCAACGTCAAGCACTACTGCAACCCTAGTAATGGGTGATGCCCTTGCTGTTGCTTTACTTAATGCCCGTGGTTTTACTGCCGATGACTTTGCTTTATCACACCCCGGTGGCAGCCTAGGTAAACGTTTATTACTACGTTTAAGCGATTTAATGCACCAAGGTGAACGCCTACCTGTGGTTAGTGAACATGCATTAATCAAAGACGCTCTAGTAGAGATGTCACTTAAAGGTTTAGGCATGACGGCTATTGTTAATGATAATAATCAATTGGTGGGTTTATTTACCGACGGTGATTTACGCCGTATTTTAGATCTTAAAATTGATATTCACCAAGACAGCATTACCACGGTAATGACTAAGTCACCCACCGTCGCACAGGCTGATATGTTAGCGGCCCAAGCACTTAATATTATGGAAGATAAAAAAATTAATGGCTTAATTATCGTCGATGATAAACAAACTCCTATCGGCGCCATGAATATGCATGATTTACTCAGATCAGGGGTACTATAATGAGCGCAAACCATAACTCAAACCTCAATTTAAGTCTCAACAAGACTAAAACTCTTTATGGTGACATTAGCCAAGGTATTTTACATAGCGCTAAAAAAATTAAACTTTTAGTGTGTGATGTTGATGGCGTATTTTCCGATGGTCGCATTTATTTAGGCAATAACGAAGAAGAATTAAAAGCTTTTCATACTAAAGACGGTTTTGGCATAAAAGCGCTCGGTAGTAGTGGCGTAGCCGTTGCTATTATTACTGGCCGGCGCTCTACTATTGTTGCTAATCGTATGTCGGCGCTAAATGTTAAGCACATTATTCAAGGGCAAGAAGATAAGCTGCCTGCCCTGATAGATTTAACTAAACAGCTTGAGTTAACGTCTGATGAAATTGCCTACATTGGCGATGATATTCCTGACTTAGCCTGCATTTTACATGTGGGTTTAGGTATTGCAGTGCAAGATGCCCACCCTGCTGTGGCAAAAAAAGCAGATTACACCACTTTTATTCGTGGTGGTTTTGGTGCGGTCAGAGAAGTATGTGACTTAATTATGCAAGCCCAAGGTACGCTTGAAAACGCATCAGGTGCGAGTGTATGACACGAATAAATTTTTTAGCACTGTTAATATTAGTCTTAGGAGCCATGGCTTATGGCATTATTGAGTGGCGGCAATCTCAAGTCATACCCAGTGAAAGTACTGATAACGAACTCACCCCTGACTTCGTTGCCGAAGCGCTTAAAAGTGATATTTACACCTCAACGGGGCAACTATCCCATACCATCATTGCTGATCGTATGGAGCATTATGCCAAATTAGCCGTTACCCACTTTGAATTACCCAATTACACCTTATATCCCAGAAGCAAAGCAACCAAAAAAATGCTAACGAGTGCTACTGTAACCAATGATGCTTCAACTAGCCTATTATCTAGCTCTTCACCGATAGAGTCACTACCTACAAAAAGAAATCATCCGTGGAAATTGAGTGCAAAAGAGGCAACATTATACAAAAACAATAGGGTTATTTTGAATCATCGCGTACACTTAACCGCAACTGATGAAAATAGTTTAATTCAAGAGATACACTGTAAATATTTAGAACTTGATTTAAACACTAATATTATTAGCTCAGACCAAACCGTGGTAGTGCAAGGCAAAGACTTCACTATGTATGGCTCTGGTTTGATTATTGACTTAAACACCAAACAGATGACATTAACCGAACATGTACGTACCATTTATAAAAAAAACAACAGTTAACCCATTGATGATAATAAAAAACATTAGCAAAAGTTTATTACTTGCCTCCTTGTTTGCCTCTTTATCTGCCCCGGTAATAGCCGCAAAAAAAGATCTTAACCAAGAAATCACCATTAATGCTAATCGCCAATCAGCGGATCTTAAAAATAAAATTGCTAGCTATTTTGGTGAAGTCAGCATCATCCAAGGCTCTATTGCTATTACCGCTGATATCGTTCAGGTATATAGTCAAATTGATGAAAAAACCAAACTAAAATCTGATACCTACCTTGCTAAAGGTAAACCCGCTATATTTAAGCAGCAACTAGAAGACGGTAGTTTAATTAGTTTACAAGCCGATGAAATAAAGTATCAGCCCGATCTACAGATCATCACCGTTTCAGGCAACGCCCAAGTTAAACAAGCAGGCAGTCAAGTTACTGGCGAAGTAATAACTTACAATACGTTAAGTGAAAAATTAGAAGCCATAGGCAGTGAAAACAACTCAGTAACAACCATTTTGCAACCCGCTCAAATCAAAGCGCAACAACATAAGAAAGATAATGACAGTAATAACTGATAATACTGGCAACGGTTCAGCTGTATCAACCTTAATAGCCCAAGGCTTATCGAAATCTTATAAAACTAAAAAAGTGGTTAAAAGTGTTAGTTTAGCGGTAAGCGCCGGACAAATTGTGGGCTTGCTTGGGCCGAATGGCGCCGGAAAAACCACCTCTTTTTATATGATTGTTGGCTTAGTACCCAATGATGATGGCAAAATAATGCTTAATGGTGAAGATGTCACGCTTGCTCCTATGCATGAACGTGCACGGCTTGGTATAGGTTACTTACCTCAAGAAGCATCCATTTTTAGAAAATTGTCCGTCTCAGACAATATTATGGCTATTTTGCAAACCAGAAAAAAACTCAACGAGCAAGATAGACAAGATAAATTAGAACATTTACTTGAAGAATTTAATATTAGCCACATTAAAGACAACTTAGGCATGAGCTTATCAGGTGGCGAAAGAAGGCGAGTAGAAATTGCCCGCGCTCTAGCTGCTGAGCCTAGTTTCATCCTGCTTGACGAACCTTTCGCCGGTGTTGATCCCATTTCGGTTGGTGATATAAAAAAAATAATTATTCAGTTAAAAGAACGTGGCATTGGCATATTGATCACCGACCATAATGTTCGTGAAACGCTCGATGTTTGTGAACATGCTTATATTGTTAGCCACGGAGAAATTATTGCCCAAGGTAATGCAGCACAAATACTTGCTAATCAAAAGGTAAGAGATGTATACCTAGGCGAGCAATTCACGTTATAGTTAACACATACACAGCTAACTTAGACTATGCTTATTACTAAATAAGTAATATTAAAAATAAACAAAAATGAATAGGAAGTATACAAGGTAGATGCGCCCAACTCTGCAACTCCGTATAGGACAACAACTCACCATGACGCCGCAGCTGCAACAAGCAATAAAGCTGTTGCAGTTATCCACGTTAGAACTTCAGCAAGAAATTCAAGAAGTACTTGAAAGCAACCCCTTACTTGAAGTAAATGAACAACAGGAGTCCGAAACCGACTCCGATAACAATATCGACAACCTTGAAGAAGCTTTTTCAGCCACCGCAACGAGCACAGAACAAACACCAAGTGACGGCAGTGAAGAAGCCTCAGCAACCATTGATGAAATTAGCACCACCGAAGCAATGGAAAAAAATGATATTCCTGAAGAATTAAATATTGATACCACGTGGGAAGAAAGTTACAGCGCAGGTGTTTCAAATACTGGTGCCATAAGCAGCCCTAGTGAAGATTTCACTTATCAGGGTGAAACCAGTGACTCAATACAAGATCATCTATTATGGCAAATGGAATTAACACCTTTTTCTGAAACAGACAGAGTCGTTGCCATTGCTATTATTGAAGCCGTTGACGATGCTGGTTATCTGACTGTTTCGAGCGACGAAATTTTAGAAAGTGTTGGTATTGAGGGGCTTGAACTTGATGAAGTAGAAGTCGTTTTAAAACGCATTAATGTCTTCGACCCTATTGGTGTTGCCGCTCCATCTATTGCTGATTGTTTGCTTATTCAGCTAAATCAATTTGCAGCAGACACTCCTTATTTAAAAGAAAGTAAATTAATTATCAGCGAACACATTGACTTACTTGGCAATCGTGACTATCGCCAGTTAATGCGTAAAACACGACTTAAAGAAGAACAATTACGTGAAGTAATGCGCTTAATTCAAAGTTTAAACCCTCGCCCCGGTGATGCTGTGGTTAAAAGCGACGACCAATACGTTATTCCTGACGTTTCGGTAGAGAAAAAAAATGGTCGCTGGATTGTTGAATTAAACCCAGATACTGCGCCTAAATTGTCAGTCAACAAACAGTATGCTGCCATGACTAAAACCACAAAATCTTCGAGTAACGATGGCCAATTTATTCGCGCCAACTTACAAGAAGCCAAATGGTTTATTAAAAGTTTGGAATCTCGCAACGATACCTTATTAAAAGTGTCTAATTGTATTGTTCAACGCCAACAAGGTTTTTTAGAACATGGCGCAGAAGCAATGCGTCCCATGGTATTGAATGATATTGCTGAAGCGGTAGACATGCACGAGTCTACTATTTCTCGGGTAACGACACAAAAGTACATGCACACACCCAGAGGTATCTTCGAACTAAAATACTTCTTTTCAAGCCATGTTAGCACTGAAAATGGCGGTGAATGTTCTTCAACCGCTATTCGTTCATTAATTAAAAAACTCATTTTAGCGGAAATACCTGCTAAACCGCTAAGTGATAGCAAAATGGCCAACATACTGGCCGAGCAGGGAATTAACGTAGCTAGGCGTACCATAGCCAAATATCGAGAGTCTTTGTCTATTCCACCGTCGAACCAACGCAAGAGTTTATTATAACTTGTCATCTATTTGACTTTATTAAATAAGGATCACATCTATGCAAATTAATCTTACCGGCCACCATGTAGAAGTTACTTCATCATTACGCAAATATGTTAATACTAAGCTTGCCAAATTAGAGCGGCATTTCGATCACATTAACAATGTGCATGTGGTATTAACCGTTGAAAAGTTAAATCAAAAAGCAGAGGCAACCTTACACTTAAAAGGCAGCGAAATTCATGCCTCAGCAGTCAATGCTGATATGTATACCTCGATAGATACGTTAGTTGATAAATTAGACCGTCAAGTACTCAAACACAAAGGCAAAATAACACAACATTAGCTTCATCATTATGACACTACAAGATATCTTAACGCTGGACTGCACCCAATGTGCAGTGCCAGCAAGCAGTAAAAAAAGACTGCTTGAACAAATTTGTCAACTTGCTGCAAAAGAGCTGGGTGACTGCAACGCTAGTGACTTACTTGATAGTTTACTTAATCGAGAGAAAATGGGCAGCACCGGCATAGGTAATGGTATCGCTATACCCCATGGACGATTAAATAATACCGACAAAGCAATTGCGGTATTTATAACAACCGAACATGCGATTGATTTTGACGCCATAGATAACAAACCGGTAGATATCTTGATCTGTTTATTCGTACCACAAGAAAGTACGCAAGAACATTTACAAACCCTACAAAGCATTGCCAAACTCTTTAGCGACAGAAAAACAGCTAAACAGGTACGAAAATGCACTAACAAGCAAGAAATGTTTAACCTTATTCAACACAATTAAGCAACGAGTAAATAGTTGCGAACAACACTCTGCTCGAAACTATTAACTCGCAACTCGGAAACTCAGAAGTATGAAACTCATTATTGTTAGTGGTCGATCAGGATCAGGTAAATCAGTTGCGTTAAGGGTATTAGAAGATTTAGGTTATTATTGTGTTGATAATATTCCCGTTAACCTACTGCCCGCTTTAACACATACCGTCATTAATGATTATGAAAATGTCGCGGTAAGTTTAGATGTTCGTAACCTGCCAAACGATCCTAATGATATTGTAGAAATTATTGCCTACTTACCCAATGCAGTCGAAGTGACGACACTGTTTTTAGATGCAGATGATAAGGATCTAATCCGCCGCTTTAGCGAAACCAGACGTTTACACCCGTTAATTAAGAAAAACATTCCCTTAGATCAAGCCATAGCCTTAGAGAAAAAGCTGTTAACACCCATTTCAACCAATGCTGATTTATACATCAACACCAGCCAACTAAGCCCGCATCAATTAGCTGATTTAGTCAGAGAACGTATTTTAGGTAAAAAAACCGGTAATATGGTGTTAGTGTTTGAATCTTTTGGTTTTAAACACGGTATTCCCGCCGATGCCGATTATGTATTCGACGCCCGATTTTTGCCCAACCCACACTGGGAAAAAGAGTTAAAAACATACACTGGTTTAGATCAGCCCGTGAAAGATTTTTTAGCTAGTCAATCCATAGTCACCAAATTTATTTGGCAAATAAACAGTTTTATGATGACTTGGCTACCTCATTTAGAGCGTAATAATCGTAGTTACATCACCATTGCTATTGGTTGTACCGGTGGTAAACATCGTTCAGTTTACATTGCTGAATTATTAGCGAATAACTTTCGCAAAGAGAAAAAAGACGTGCAGACCCATCATAGAGATATTGAAAAAATCAATGAGTAGGAAAACCGATGACTGTGGCTAAAAATACTGAATCTGCGACAATCAGCAAAGAATTGACCCTTGTTAACAAATTAGGGTTACATGCCCGTGCTGCTAGTAAACTGGCGCAACTTTGCCAACAATTTTCAGCGCAAATAACCTTAACTTTAGCAGAAAAAGAAGCCGACGCCAGTAGCATTATGGCCATCATGTTACTCGCGGGTGGGCAAGGTAAAATAGTTAAAGTTACTGCGCGCGGAATTGATGCCCCAGCGGCAGTACAAGCAATCAGCCAGCTTATTACTGACAAATTTGATGAGTCGGAGTAATTCATCAGTAAACAAAAAAGCTGAAAAAAACACAAAGCTACGATAAACTTAATAACATTAGTATGTATTACCACACTAACTTTCAAGTACTATTCTTATGCCTGAAACTATAGAACAAGACAATATTCAACAAAAACTGCATCAAGTTAATGAAGCCCTTGATAGTGGTATGTTCGTGTATGTGCGTAAATTATTACAAGACATGTCTGCTTATGATTTAGCACTATTGCTTGAATCATCTCCGGCAAAAAGCCGCTCAGTATTATGGCAATTGATTGACGCTGAACATCACGGTGAAGTACTCGAAGAGTTAAATGAAGAAGTACGTAAAGGCATATTGCAAAGCATGCGACCTGAGAAATTGGCCGCTGTTGCTGAAGGTATGGACGTAGATGATTTAGCGGAAGTATTACGTACCCTGCCAGTGAGCACCTATCGTGAAGTGCTTAACTCGATGGACTCACAAGACCGAAGCCGAGTAGAAACCGCGCTATCTTATGACGAAGATACCGCCGGCGGTATCATGAATACCGATACCATCACCTTACGCCCAGAAGTCAGCGTTGATGTGGTATTACGTTATTTACGTCTTAAAGGGCAACTTCCCGAGGCAACTGACTCCTTCTATGTGGTAGACAGAAATAATCGTTTTATCGGTGCGGTATCACTGGCATCCATAGTTACTGCTAACCCCGAGATCATAATTTCTAGTTTGATTGATGCTAACATTGAAGCAGTTCAAGCAAACATAAGCGAGCAAGAAGTTGCCAAATTATTTGAAAAGCACGATTGGTTTTCAGCCCCAGTGATAGATAAAGAAGATCACTTGCTTGGTCGGATCACCATAGATGATGTTATTGATATTATTCGTGAAGATGCCGAGCACTCGATGATGAGTATGGCCGGTTTAGATGATGAGGCCGATACCTTTGCACCGGTAATAAAAAGTACAAAACAGCGTTCTTTATGGCTTGGGGTTAACTTAATTACCGCTTTATTAGCTGTAGCCGTAACCAGCATGTTTGAAGGGATTTTTCAACAATTAGCTATTTTAGCCGTATTAAATTCATTAGTGCCGAGTATGGGTGGTGTTGCTGGTAATCAAACCTTAACTTTAGTTATTCGCGGCATGGCACTAGGTCATGTCGGTGATAGTAATGCGCGGGCTTTGCTCAATAAAGAAGTTGCCATAGGTTTTCTCAATGGCATTATTTGGGCGTTACTCATCGCTACCGTAGTGGCTGTCTGGAAACAAGATTTAATGTTAGGCGCTGTCATCGCTTTTGCTATGCTGATGAACATGACCGCCGCCGGTCTAGCCGGCGTGTCCATTCCCTTGATGCTAAAACGTTTTGGTATTGACCCCGCACTCGCTGGCAGTGTTATTATCACCACGGTTACTGATGTGGTGGGGATTTTTGCCTTTTTAGGTACAGCAACGTTGCTGTTAACGTAATTGTAGGTCGTCACGAGTTAAACGAGGCACGACAATTGTCGAGGCAAGCATCGACCTACAAATTATTGCCCTGCCACTTGCATTTCATCAATTAATATTGAACCCGTGCTAATGCTGCCATGTTTATCAACATCTGCACCTACCGCAACAATACTTTTAAACATTTGATCCAAATTACCAGCAATAGTAATTTCACTTACGGGGTAGGCAATTTCGCCATTTTCCACCCAAAATCCTGCAGCGCCGCGAGAATAATCACCATTAACTACATTAACGCCTTGTCCCATTAACTCAGTCACCAACAGGCCCGTACCTAAGGTTTTTAACATAACATCAAAATCTGCTGTTGCATTACCTTTGCTAGTGATGTTTTTATCGTTAACCTGCCAGTTATGTATACCGCCGGCGTGTCCTGTGGTGGTAAGTCCTAACTTACGAGCTGAATAACTAGTCAAAAGATAGGTTTGCAGCGCGCCATCCGTAATAATATCACGGTCTTGGGTCAACACACCTTCACTATCAAAGGCACTACTGGCTAACGCTTTAAGAATATGAGGACGTTCATTAATAGAGATAAAATCAGGAAAAACAGTTTTACCTAAAGCATCAAGAAGAAATGATGATTTTCGATATAGGTTACCACCACTAATAGCGGCAATAAAATGTCCCCAAAGTGTATTGGCAATATCAGCACGGAAAAGCACCGGCACTTTCATTGTCGATAATTTATGCGGATTCAAGCGTGATATGACTTCGCTTGCCGCTTTTTTTCCGATACTGACGCCACTATCGAGTAAAGAAAAATCACGATTAACATCATAAGCATAATCACGCTGCATATTGTCGTCTTTGCCCGCTATTACAACACAGCTCAAACTATGACGTGAGCTTGGATAACCCACTAATTGCCCATGACTATTACCATACACTTTAAAACCAGAGAAACAGTCTAAACTAGCACCATCTGAATTAGTGATGCGTTTATCACTGTCTAAGGCGCTTTGCTCACACTCTTTGGCTATTTCTATCGCTTGTTCAGTGCTTAGTGCTTTAGGATGGTATAAATCTAAATCTTGTGCATCCATTGCTAATCGTTCTTTATCTGCAAGTCCTGAGCAATCATCTACTGAAGTATATTTGGCAATATTAACAGCGGCTTCTACTGCTTGCATTAGTGCTTTTTCAGATAAATCGGCCGTTGAAGCGCTGCCTTTTCTGCCTTGTTGATAAACGGTAATGCCCAACGCGCCGTCATTAGTAAACTCAACAT
This sequence comes from Colwellia sp., assembly GCA_016765685.1. Lineage (GTDB taxonomy): Bacteria > Pseudomonadota > Gammaproteobacteria > Enterobacterales > Alteromonadaceae > Colwellia. The sequence continues at coordinate 83,142 of JAESPR010000008.1, forward strand.
TTTCAACTTCACCAAGGCGAGTACCTACACTCAAACCTTGTTGACGACTCATGGCAACTTCAGCGCCGTCAGCGCCTAACGACTTAGCTAATTCAAGTACTTTAGCTACTCGATCTTTTACTTGTTCAAGTTGCTCAATTAGTGGATCTATTGCTTGTTTCTCTGCGGTCATAGTTTTTTATCTACTTATTTTTCACTTTAGCTTTAGTTTTAATTTAAGCTTTAGTTTGAAAATATCAACTTTACTGGTTTTTGCGCATATAAATTCAAGGTATAATAAAGGTAATATTTATATAATTTACATTAGCAACTATTATGCCCCAGTCAGCCAACGATATCGACGACTTAACACCAGAAATGAGCGATGAATTAAAAAGTAAAACTGAAATCAAGAAAGAAATGCATCAATTGCAAGATTTCGCGCAATCTTTAGTGGAAATGTCCAAACATCAGCGCAGCCTTATTCCGCTAAATGAAGAATTAAAATATGCCATGGTGGTGGCCGATAAAATAAAGAACAAAAATGAAGCGCTGCGTCGCCATATTCGTCACATCGCAAAAATATTACTGGAAACAGACCTTAATCCTATCCATCAAGCCATTGCTGTGATGGACAACAAACACCAGCAATCAACCGCTAAGTTTATCCGCTTAGAAAATTTAAGGGATGAGTTAATCGAACCGGGTAACGACGCGGTTGAAGCGTTATTAGCCGAGTTTACACAAATGGAACGTCAAAAATTGAAACAACTGGTTCGTCATGCCGCCAAAGAGAAAAAAGCAGAAAAATTAGGTAAGCATTATAGAAATTTATTTACTTACCTAAAAGAAAATAGCCACAAGTGATAAGTCGCAAGTAATAAGCGACTAGGCTTACCGCTTAAAGCTTGCTACTTAGCACTATTGCGTAGCAACTCCACCAATGGTCATTTTGTCAATTTTCAGGGTTGGTTGACCCACACCAACGGGCACGCTTTGACCGTCTTTACCACACACACCAACACCAGCATCAAGCCTAAGATCGTTACCCACCATAGAAACATTTCTCATTGCCTCAGGGCCGCTACCAATTAAGGTGGCTCCTTTAATGGGGGTGGTAATTTCGCCATTCTCAATGAGATAAGCTTCTGAGCTAGTAAAGACGAACTTTCCTGAGGTGATATCCACTTGCCCGCCAGCAAAATTAGGGGCATAGATGCCCTTTTTCACTGATTTGATAATATCTTCTGGGCTAGATTCTCCTGCCAGCATGTAGGTATTAGTCATACGCGGCATCGGCAAATGGGCATAAGACTCACGGCGACCATTGCCCGTAGGTGCAACACCCATGAGTGAAGCATTGTGTTTGTCTTGCATGTATCCTTTTAAAATGCCTTTTTCAATTAAAACATTATATTGTCCAGCAACACCTTCATCGTCAATATTCAATGAACCACGGCGATCAGCCATGGTGCCATCATCAACAATAGTACACAGCTCAGAACAAACCTTTGTGCCAATTTTGCCCGAAAAAGTTGAAGAGCCTTTGCGGTTAAAGTCACCTTCTAAACCGTGACCTACCGCTTCATGCAGTAATACTCCAGGCCAACCAGCTCCCAACACTACGGGAAAGGTTCCTGCGGGCGCATCAACAGCAACTAAATTAACTAACGCTTGGCGCACTGCTTCTTCTGCATAAGTTAGATAACGTGGTTCAGTGTTTTTCACCTCAAGGCTATCTACTCCAAAGTTCTCTACCCGAAAGCTTTCTACCTCAAAAAAATAACTATAATCGGTTCGAGCGCCACCGCCGGCACTAGCACGTTCACGCTTACCGTTTTCTTCTACTAAAACAGAACAGTTTAAACGTACTAAAGGACGAATGTCCGTACCATAAGTACCATCGCTTGCGGCTATCAGTATTTTTTCATAAACACCCGATAAACTAACAATAACTTGTTTTACTCGGCTGTCTATTTGGCGAGCATGGGCTTCCATTTGATGTAATAAGTCAATTTTTTGTTCTTGCGCTAAACTGCCAAGGGGCTCTACCGCTTGATAAACTTTAATAGGTGATTGGCGTTTAAACGCTTGAACTTGGCCTCCTTGTCCCGCATCAGCAATGCCTTTAGCTGCGTCTGCAGCTTGCTGTAAGGCGAGTGGCGAAATATCATCGGAATAAGCAAAGCCTGTTTTTTCGCCTGATATAGCGCGAACACCCACACCTCGTTCCATATTGTACGAGCCTTCTTTGACTATGCCATCTTCAAGCATCCACGACTCGTGTTGGCTAGACTGAAAATACAGATCAGCATAATTAACTTGTCGCTCCATCATGCTAGTTAATGTTTTAGATAAAATAGCATCATCAATTTGGCTATCTGCTAATAAAGTTTGCTCAACATTATTCATTTATATACTCAAGTAAGTTCAACTTAAAATTAGGTTTCAATAATATGCGTCAAGGGCATACTAGTTCGAATTCGTTTGATTTCTTGCGGCACATAATCGCTGCTAATAGTGCCTTCACCTTTTTCAAGACATGCTAATATCTCTCCCCAAGGACTGATAATCAAGGAATGTCCCCAGGTTTCTCGGCCATTTTCGTGTTTACCTTCTTGTCCGGCAGCAATAATATAGACTTGGTTTTCTATCGCCCTTGCTTGCAATAAAGTTTGCCAATGTGCTTTACCCGTAACACGGGTGAATGCGCTAGGTACGGTAATAATATCCGCGCCCAAAGCAGTCAATTGTTGATATAACAGAGGAAAGCGTACATCGAAACATACCGTTAAGCCAATATTAGCTAGCGGTGTTTTTACCAAGCAAGTAGTTTTACCTGCCTGGGTAAAACGGGATTCATGATAATTTTTTTTATTACCTTCAACAGCTTCAACATTTACATCAAACAAATGAATTTTATCATACCGTCCTAGCAATTCACCTTGGCTATTAAAGGCACAACTACTGTTGGTAAATTTATCACCCTCATCCGTCACTATGGGGATAGTACCTGCAATTAACGTCACTTGATATTGCTTGGCTAAATGACTTACCGCTTGTTGCAACACATTGTTTTTTGGTGACTGCGCTGTACTTGTACTTTTTGCTAAGTGTAACTGCGCTTTGTCATTAGCGCCAAAAAATAAACAACACTCAGGTAAAACAACAATATGGTTAATATTATCCTGCGGTTCAGCAGCCGTTAACTGTGCCAACTGCTCTGAAATCACTCGCAAATTATGCTCAACATTCGCTTTAGAGTTGAGTTGAATAGCACTCAGTTTAACCATTATTTAACTCATTGAACTGATGATCGTTTTGAAAAATTTTTTGCTGACGATCAATAACACTAGGCGATTTAAATTGTTTGAAAGATTTTTTATCCGTGTTTTTTTGTGGTGATTGAGTTTGATCACTACTATCAACAAACTCGGGTGGTTTTGAGCGACCAACGCTAATATTTCGACTTTTACGATTCACTTCTTTAAAGATGTGTTCACTAACACTACCGGTTAATTCAAAATTATATTCGGTAACCACGTTAGAAGTGATCACTTGATCTATCGCAATACCCGCTAAAAAAACCACCGGATTTAAAGTTGCTATCCAAGCTATCGCTGGCAAGCTTGAGGTTAAATTGGGTTGATAAGACATTTTATAATCAAGACTGTTATCGACAAAACTGGTATTACCTTTAATAAATAAATCTCCCGCAGAGCCATTCATGCGAGTATTATTAGTATATAAAACCCCCTCTTTAAGTTGGTAGTCACCTTTAATATCTTGATAGAACATACCATCGCTGAAAATATCACGGAAATCTAAGGTGAGTTTTCTAACAATAGATTGCAAACTTAATACCGAAAACATACGCGCTTTATCATCAATTTCAGCTAAATAACCATCATCTATTTTTGCCTTAAGATCACCGTTTAAAGAGCTAACATCAAACTCATGAGGGCCACCTTGCCAATTTAAGTTAAAATCAAGTTTGCCGCCACTATCACGAATAATAGAGCCATAGCCTAATTGCTCTAATTCATATTCAATATTTTTTAACGATAAACCCCCATTAACTGTCGTTGTTGTGGTGGTGCCTAATTGTTGCCATTCACCTGACAAATTAAATTCAGCCTGTTCACGTTTAGCGGTGAAATTATTAATTTTGATAACATTTTCATCTGTGCGCAGTAAAGAAAAATTCACCTCACCCAAGTTTAAGTTCTCAATTTGACAACGATCACAGTGAAAACTAATTTTTGGTATATTGGCAAAAACAGTATCATCCGTTAACGAAATCATCAAGGTGTCATCAACTTGCTGTGCTGGTGTAGGGGGTTTATCACTTAAGGCTATTTGAGGCTGATTAGTTAAGTGAATAAAATCGGCTTTAATATCAACGCCCTGCTCTAACCAATTAGGATAGAATTTTATCTGACTACGAGTTTCTTTTGCATTTAACTGCAATAACCACCAATTGGTTTTATCGAGCAAGTTAAAAGAAACATTATGTAAACGTTGCCCTAATAATTCTAACGTAGCAATAGTGCCTCGAATACGCTCAGGTTTAGAAAACAAACTTGGCGAGTTTGCGGTTATTCCTTCAACACCACGGGGTTCATCGTTTCTTGAAACCGTATCAATTATATCTAAAATAAACGGCTGCCACACACTAGCATCTGCCTGAGCCAAATTAGTAGTAATATGAAAACCATCCGTAGGCAACAGCATTTTTTCATCACCTAGCACAATATGAGCACGTGAAAAATGGCTAGTATCATGGTTTAACACCCCAAAAAAACTTAACTGATCACCATAAGAAGCATTAAAGGTTGATTGCTCTAATTGCCCGTTCACTTCAATGTTTAAAGGCACATTTACCTGTACTGATTTTTTATAAGGTTCAGGAAGGTTAAATGCCATCTGCGCTAAGTTAGAGTTAATATTAAATTGATAGGAAAAGCCGCCATTATGATGCTGATACAAAGACAAATCACCTTTGAATTGCAATTTGCCATCAACATATTTTTTTAAATGAGGTGCAACATGTGGCCGCCAATCAGCCGTTTGCCAATCAGCTTTTAGCTCGATATTAGTATCGTAATAGTCTGACTTGTCGTGACCATTAACCGTTAATGACAACGGTAAACCTTGCCAAGTTAGTGATAAATTTTTAGTAGATATAAGATCATTTTTAAAACGTAATTGACCGCTTACTTGCTTGAAATTCATACGCGGTGTTTGCAGTGCAACACTATTGTCAGCAAAATTAATTAAGCCACTCGCTATCACTTCTTCAGTAGCATTTAAGGGTAAATGCAAATGAAACTCACCGTCGATATCACCGCTTACTTGTAACTGCTGCAAAACACGGCCAACACTTTCTTTAAGAGAACTTTGATTCATTAAATCAGCGACATGAATTGCCGGTGTTGGTTTAATCAAGGTATCCACGTTAAGTATTTGCTCACCCGCTAAATCATCAATAGCCGCCTGTACGCCACTGACATCAAGCCCGGTTAAATTACCCGCTCTGCCAGTAATTAACATACTATTATTAGTAAAATTTAAGTTTGCGGCAAAGTTGTTAATTGCCGGCCAGTCTTCACTAAATTTAAAGGTTGCCTCTGTTAGTTCTGCATCAACAACAAATATGCCAGAATTATCTACAAAGGGAAAGTTAGCCAGTGGCCCGTTTAACAGCACTTGTGCCTGCGCTATTTTTCCGTCAATTAGCGCCTCATTCAGGTAGCTGACTAAGTCATTACTCATGGTGGTTAACGGATAATAATGATGGGCTTTGCTGGCATCGCCATCGGTAATATTGGCCAATAAAGACATCACCATTGGCGCATCCGTTGGCGCATCAATAGCTAAATCAGCCGTTAATTGTAATTCATTAGAGCTTAACTCAATATCATTCACTTGTAGCTGCCAACTGCTATCCGCAAAAGACAAATCAACTATTGCCTGTAATGACTGATAAGGAATAGGGGCAATAAAATGTTCCTTAAAGTCTAAAGCGCCATGCTGTGCTGCCAATTCAATATGTAAATTTTGCTCGCTAAAACTTAATATACCAGCAAGGTTATCAATACCAGGAATTCCTTGACTGTACTGAGTTGAAGTATCAGCAAAATTCGCTAACGCTTGAATGTCCTTTGTTGTTTTTTTAAAGTAGATATCACTCGCTTGACCGCTAACATTTAATGCAGATAATAAGTCTCGGGTGTCTTTTGAACTAATAAACAACGGGGAAACTTGGCTAATTAAGGCCAAATCAAACGATGACAAATAAATAGAGAAATCTTCAGCCGTTTTATTCATTTGCACAATAGTTTCTTGTACATCTTGTTGATTAAACTGCAATAATAGCGGTGTGCTATACAGTTTAAAGCTGGCTGGCCTTTTTCCTTTAACAAGTAACAACTGGCCCGAGCTTAAGGTTAAGTTGTGTTGAACCTTATGTGTTTGCTTGTTAGCCTGAGTATTAGCTAGGTTATGGTCTTGCCAGCTAATATAATTGTCATGTAATGCTACTTGCAAACGCTCAATGCTGCCCTTGCTCACTTTCAACCAAGCTGAAAAACCAATATCGGTTTTAGTCTTATCATTATCTATTGCTAAAACACTATCAAGCCAAGGGGTGATATCAAGGTGATTAGCTTCTAAATACATCAAGCCAGCCAATTCATCGACAGATTGACCATTAATATCGATTTGTAAACGTAAGTTATTTGAACTTAATTCATCAACAGTAATATTACCTTGTGCTTGATGCCGTTCACCACTGTTAAGCCAGTGTAAACTATTAATGTGAAAATTTCGCTCTAGTGCATTATTTTCAATGGATATTTTACTGTTAACTAACGAAAATCGCTGAATGCGATTTAAGAAAATGTCTGAAATTTGTTGAAAACCACTACGTTGTTCAGCTAAGTTGGGTGCAATAGCGGTACTATTAATCGGTTTATTTTCTTCAGTATGCCAAGCTCCTTGCGATAACCGCACAACCGCACCGTCAAGCACCACATTACTTGAAATCAAACGTTGCTTAGTTATTGTGGCCCAAAAATCAATTTGCACTTCTAAATGCTTGATATAAATATGGGCATCATCTGTCGAAACTAAAATTACTTGACTGGCGACTAAGGTCGGCCCTGCATTTTGCCAACTCATGCCTAAACCACCAATCACAATATTTGTTTGGTTGTTATTGTTGATATAATCTTGAAGGTCTTGTCGATAATGTTCAACGTAAGGCACAAACAAACGAAATGCGCTGATCAATACCGCTAGCAGTACTAGCATAATTGCGAGTACTTTATAAAAGCGGTTTAGCCAACGATTAGATGTGCTTACAATCGACATTAATACCATTTTCCCTACTAATTTCCTAAAAACATGTAGCTGCTCGCTACATCATTACCACGTCAAATTGTTCTTGAGAATACATAGTTTCGGTTTGCACTTTTATTGACTTGCCAATAAACACTTCCACTTCAGCTAAACTATGAAACTCATCATTAACAAGAAAATCGCTCACCGCTGAAGACGCATAAACAATAAACTCATCGGCATCATGAGCCCGGTTCACTCGCACTATTTCACGTAATACTTCAAAACAGACCGTTTCAACTGTCTTTAGATTACCACGCCCAGTGCAAATAGGACATTCACCACATAAAACATGCTCTAAACTTTCTCGAGTGCGTTTACGGGTCATTTCCACTAAACCTAACGAAGAGAAACCATGCACGCTAAATTTCACATTATCTCTGGCCATCGCCATTTCTAAGCTACTTAATACTCGACGTTTATGATCTTCATTGTGCATATCAATAAAATCAACAATGATAATGCCCCCTAAATTTCTTAACCTAAGCTGGCGGGCAATCGCTTGAGTTGCTTCAATATTGGTACTAAAAATAGTATCTTCAAGGTTTCGATGACCAACAAAAGCGCCAGTATTAATATCAATAGTGGTCATGGCTTCAGTTTGATCAATGATTAATGAGCCGCCGGATTTTAATTCTATTTTTCGATGCAACGCGCGCTGTATTTCTACTTCAACCGAGAATAAATCAAAAATAGGCTGTTCACCGGGATAATATTCCATTACTTGAGTTAATTCAGGTATAAACTCTTGAGTGAAGGAAACTAGTTGATCGAAAGTTAATTTAGAGTCTACTCGAATACGTTCAAACTCTACCCCGACAAAATCTCTTAATACTCTTAAAGATAAGGATAAGTCTTGATACAAAGGTAAGTTAACTTGCTTACGCTCTTTTCGCTCTTGTACTTTTTTCCACACTCGTCGTAAAAATTCAGCGTCATGTTTTAGCTCTTTCTCGCCGGCGCCTTCACCAGCAGTACGCACAATAAAACCTTGCTGGTCGTCACAATACGGGCTAACAATATCTTTTAAACGCTTACGTTCTTCAACACCTTCAATACGCTGAGAAATACCCGCATGGCTGGCGTGAGGCATTAACACCAAATAACGAGAAGCAATGGTAATATCGGTGGTTAACCGTGCGCCTTTTGAACCCAGCGGATCTTTCACCACTTGCACCATCAGCAGTTGGCCTTCATGCACTAAAGCACGAATGTCAGGCAACTGAGCTGTTTCTTCTTTTAAAATCAGTTTGGTATTGATATCTGACGCATGCAAAAAAGCGGCTTTGTCTAAACCAATATCAACAAAGGCTGCTTGCATACCCGGTAATACGCGGATAATTTTACCTAAATATATATTAGAGACAATGCCACGTTTCGCCTCTCGTTCAATATGGACTTCCTGCAACGAGCCATGCTCAATTAAAGCAACGCGCGTTTCACTAGGGGTTACATTAATTAATAACTCACTACTCATAACATTTTTGATCCTTGCCATTTTTCGCTTGAATGCATGTTGGTAAACCTACTTGTGCCAACAGTTGTGCGGTTTCATATAACGGCAAACCAACTACCGCAGAATAACTACCTTCAATTGACGTAACAAATTGCCCCCCAATCCCTTGAATCGCATAAGCGCCGGCTTTATCGCACGGCTCTGACGTTTGCCAATAACGTTTGATTTCATCAATAGAAAGTTTTTTGAATTGCACTTGCGTGGTAATTAACTTAACCCTTGTTTCAATCTTATTTGTTTGATTTTGGCTGTTCACCGCAATAGCGGTTAATACTTGATGGGTTTTGTTTTCTAGGCGCAACAAGGTAGCAATACACTCAGCTTCATTGGCGGGTTTACCTAAAATATCACCGTCAATCACCACGCTAGTATCCGCTCCAAGAACCAGTGTTTGTGCTTGTTGCTCAACCGTTAATGTTGAAAAAATGGCTTGCGCTTTTTCTTGAGCTAACCGTAATACGTAATCTTTAGCAGCTTCATTAGCTAACACCGCTTCGTTAATATCCGCGGCTTTACTTGTAAAGTGATAACCTAATTGCGCTAATAGTGCTTTTCTTCGGGGAGATTGTGAAGCCAAAATTAGTTGTTTCATATATACCTAAGAAAATTCCATGACGCTGTTATTTAATAGAAAAATGGCGACGCACTTTGCGCAACAAATAAAATACCCATGGCCATAACACTATTGTGGTTATTACTGGATATAAATAACTAGAGAGAAAAGTAACATCAATTAAAAAACGCTGTAACCAAAAAACCACTAAATGGTATAAAGCCGCCAATACACCCGTAATAAGTGCTTGTTGCCAAACAGAAAAATTACGTATTTTTTGAAAATTTTCCGCAACAATATAAACCGAAATAGCCATAGCCGCAGCATGAATTCCTAATATAGAGCCTAACAATACGTCTAATAAAAACCCCATTACCCAAGCCGTAATAATGTTCACTCGCCCGGGCAAAGCCATGCACCAGTATATTAGCACAATAAGCACCCAGTCAGGGCGAAAGGCATCAACACTCAATGGTAACGGCATGATGCTTGCCATAATTGCAACTAACAATGTCAGCAAAATAATTACACCATTATGTGTGAACATTAGTGAGTTACCTTAGTTTTATTTTTTGCTTTATTTTGAGCATCCAGTTTTTTCTGCTTACTTTTCGGCGCAAAAATACTCACGGGCTCAGCATCAGATAATAACAACAGATAACGTAACCTATCTATTTTCGCAATAGGTGTACTGTATACGCGAACAAATTCTTTTGATTCATCACTGCTAACAAATGAAACTGTAGCAACAGGATAACCCTCAGGGTATTTTCCTCCCAATCCTGAGGTAACCAGTAAATCACCTATTTTGATATCGGCACTTTGTGGCACAAAGTTATGGTTCAAGCGTTCAATTTGACCACTACCTGAGGCCAACAACCGTAAACCATTACGTTGTACTCTAACAGGCACCGCATGAGAAATATCAGTAATTAAGATGACTCTTGAGGTTGTTTGTCCCACATGTAATATTTGTCCAACAATACCTGACGCATCTAGCACCGGTTGCCCTTCATAAACACCGTCACCCGCACCGCGATTAATCACCACTTGATGGCTGTATGGGTCACTATCAACCGCTAATATTTCCGCGACCATTTTTTTTAATTCACTGCGCAATGGTGATGCAAGTAAAGAACGTAAACGTACGTTTTCTTGTTTAACAATATTAAGCTGCATAGTTTGCTCATGAAACTTAAGTTCATTTAAGCGAAACTGTTGGTTTTCTGTCATTAACTGTTGGCGTGTAGCGATATTAGTCGATGCCCATGTCATCGCCTGCTTAGGTGTATTGGCTAAGTATTGCAAAGGGCTTACTAATGATTGTAAATAACCTCGAAACGATTCAAAGCTAGCCATTTTATGATCGAAAAAAATCAATAATGCAGAACAAAACAGCACCAAGACAAGCCGGTGCTGTGGGGAAGGGCCATGTTTAAAAATTGGGTTCATAGAAAACTGCACTTGTAGGTCGATGCTTGCCTCGACGTTTGTAGAACTTGCCTAAACAGATGTCGAACTTGTCTAAACAGATGTCGAACCTCGCTACGCTCGTGTCGACCTACAACGACGTAATTGGGTTAAATAACAATGAAAACTCACGGCTTTATTCGTAGGAAAAAAGATCGCCCCCATGCATATCAATCATTTCTAGGGCTTTACCTCCGCCTCTAGCGACACAAGTTAATGGGTCGTCAGCGACAACAACAGGAATACCAGTTTCTTCCATTAGCAAACGATCTAAGTCTCTTAATAAAGCACCACCACCGGTAAGTACCATGCCACGCTCAGAAATATCTGATGCAAGCTCTGGTGGCGATTGCTCTAACGCCACCATAATGGCGCTAACAATGCCGGTTAATGGCTCTTGTAAAGCCTCTAAAATCTCATTGCTGTTTAACGTAAAACTACGTGGTACACCTTCAGCAAGGTTACGACCACGCACTTCAATTTCAACTACTTCATCACCTGGATAGGCAGAGCCAATCTCGTGCTTAATGCGCTCAGCCGTTGCCTCACCAATTAAGCTACCAAAATTGCGACGTACATAGTTAATAATAGCTTCATCAAATTTATCACCACCAATACGCACTGATGATGAATAAACCACACCATTTAAGGAAATAATGCCGACTTCTGTCGTACCACCACCAATATCGACCACCATAGAGCCGGTTGCTTCTGATACTGGCATACCAGCACCAATAGCTGCGGCCATAGGTTCGTCAATTAAATACACTTCACGGGCACCCGCACCCATGGCAGACTCACGAATAGCGCGACGCTCTACTTGGGTTGAACCACAAGGAACACACACTAAAACACGTGGGCTTGGACGTAAAAAATTATTACTATGCACTTGTTTAATAAAGTGTTGTAGCATTTTTTCGGTAACAAAAAAGTTGGCGATAACACCATCTTTCATCGGACGAATAGCTTCAATATTGCCCGGTGTTCTACCCAACATGGCTTTAGCTGCCGTACCAACAGCAGCAACACTTTTAGAGCCACCGACGCGGTCTTGACGAATAGCAACAACCGAGGGTTCGTTTAATACTATGCCTTGATCTTTGACATAAATAAGGGTGTTTGCGGTTCCTAAATCGATGGATAAATCGTTTGAAAACATGCCGCGTATTTTTTTAAACATAAGCTCGAAATGTCCTGTGAAAATGCGAGTTAATTAGCGCAAAAGTTAGAGCGAAAATTATTCTTAAAACAGATCCGACAATCATACCTTACTCTTAAGCTAATGTGTTGCTTGTTTTTAATAAATTTAAGCGTTCTCATTTATTTCAGCAATTATCGTCTTTCTCTTGTGTGCCAAATCCGAAGTACATAAAAAGTATCGCGGGTTAATTCATATCGCATTTCGTAATGACCAACCAATAATCGCCTAACCTCTTTTGGCTCAAATTCATCTAATCGTTCGCCTATTCGAGGCTGATGAATTATTTTATTCGGTGTTTCAGTCAGCGATTGAACAGTGTTAGCCGCAGCCTGTTTATTGACCAAAGATAAAAAACTATACAAACGGCTTAAATCAGATATGGCTTTACTTGTCCATTTTATTTCCATTAACACGGAACCGATAACGGAGTACCCGTATTAAGACTTTCAGCCCAAGCTTGTACTGACTGATGATCAATAACATTGTTATTATCAACATCAATCATAGCTTCAAGTGTTAAACGATGACGTTCTTCTTCTTGTTCAACCCATGCAGCTAAAGCTTGTTTCATGATCCATGCTTTGGATCGCTCTAAGCGGTCAGCTAATGAATCTATTTTATCAGCTAATGGTAAAGGAACATGTGCCGTCAAAACTTTTGTTTTCATCACAATTTATCACAATCAATATATATGCATCAAAGTTAATCACACAGATATAAAAAAAGCAAATTAAAGCGTTCGTTAAACGGTCGCTGCTTGATTAAACTATAGGAACAGCTTTAACAACTCTGATACATTTCCTACTAGTTTTTTTTAATTATTGACTTCGCGTTGGTAAATAATCCGGTCATTACCACGAAATTGTCCAAAGGTAGCAACAGCATCGGGGTTGGTATCAAAATCTTTAGCGGCAACGCCATCCCAATCCCAATCGTATTTTAGCCACGAGTAAACATCATATTCAACATTTACTGTGCCTTGATTACCCACACCTGTTGCTTTTAATATCATTGCTCTAGTTTCACCCTCATCAAGCTGGCCTAGAGCAGCAAAAACTTCAGTAAAGCTTTCATTTAATGTGCCATTGCTCAAGGTTATATTGCTAGCATCATAGTTAGTACAAGCATTAGGGGTAAGGTTAGTACAACTATCAAGATCATTGATGACAAAGTTGCCGTTAGTATCTAAATATTGCACCGAAAGCGGCTGAGGTAAATTGGCTGTTTCAGGGCCAAAACTGTTGTCAAGAACCGCGCGGCCAAAACGGATCTTTATGCCTACAGTATCGGTAATATTTGCAGGGGTGATAATAGCGACACCGTCACTATCAATAAAGTTAACCGCATCTATTACAAAGTCGATATTGTTATTCTGCGCATTAACTTCTGAATTTTCATTGCGAGGATATAAAAAGTTATCTTCATCGGCTAATTCGTAATGTAAAACACCGGCATTAAGTGATACGCCAAAACTAGGAAGGCTAGCAACCAAGCCATTATGGCTGACCGTGCCAGCATACATATCTGCTGTTAGTGGCAAAGGATCGGCATCGATTCCCTTTATACTGTTATCGGTTAGTGGCACAGTGATAAAGCTCGCCGAAGCAACCAATTTATTATAACCCGTTTCAGTATAATTTTTTGTGGTGATGCCGTGCTCATTTTTAGCGGTAAGCTCAACCACAGGGTTAACCAGATAGGAAATAGCCCCTTTACTGGCATCACCGACAAGTGTTTGTCCAATATAAGCAAAAGCAGTATTTTGGTTATAAACTGCATCAAGGCTGCCTTGCTCAACCACCGTTTGCACAAAATTATCGGGAGTAAAACGTCCTATATTAATGGCATCACCTATGATGGTGTTGCTGGTAAAGCCATAATTAATATCTTGTATGTCAAGGCCTAACAAACCGACTTCGGTATAAGATGCAGTGCTACTTGATGAAATTCCAGAGTTGAAATTAGCTAAAATCACACTTTGATAAACCGGTGTTAAATCACTTAACAATGTGCCATTACCGTAATTAAAACTTCCCTCAACACCGCCTGTTGTTGGCCCCGTTCGGGTTAATAGTAATTGAATATCATTAGGAATATAGTTTTCAGTAATATTACCAACCGATGTGCCAAGAGAATTATATGCTGTTACGGTAAAATTAAAAACTTGCCCCGCGTTATATATTGTTGTCGACGTGTTGGTATTTCCATCAATATTGCTACCTCCTACTATTTTTGTTGCCTTTGATATTAATTTTTTAGGACTCACCCAAAAATCATTACTATTGCCAGCTAAACTAACACCTCCACCATTGTACTTCGCATGTAAACGAATTTGTCCCGCATCTAAATAGACAGGAGCAGGAATAGTTGCTTTGCTATCAACCCCAAAATTAAGGGTTATATTCGGAGTGTAAGTTGGATATTTAGCTATAGTGGTGCCACCTGCGCCATTTATTTTTAAACTTAAACCTGTGGTACTGCCAGGCGCAATATTTTGCTGTGATAATTCAACCTCTTTATTACCCGTAAATATGCCAGTACAAACACCATTAACACTTTCAACGGCTTGCAACTTCACGGTATCAGCAAAATCATTGCCACTGACTTGATTACCGATAGTCGTACTTTCTGCATCGCCATATAAAAATCGAAAACCGGCGTCAGCAAACACCACATCACAACTGCTTGAGGCACCATTTTTACATACTAGGGCGTTATCAGGTGTAATTGTTTCATTAGCTACTGACAAAGTGACTGTTGCCGGCGTGATTTGATTAAAGTTAACCGTGGTAGAGCCGCTAAAAGTCGGCGAGCTTTGCGTGACACCATCGACTTGAAAGTTCAGGCTCACGGCATCGGTATTTAAAATACTACAGTTTGCATCAGCGCAGGTTTTAATGGTGACCGTTTCTGCTTCACAGGTTAAACCATTGCCGTCATGTTCTATTTGATAGTGATCTACTGCCGTTAAAGAGCATAAGGTGATGCTATTAATAACGTCATTAATCTCTTGGCTAGTAAGCGCAGAGGTATAAACCCTAACTTCATCTATCAAGCCATCAAAATAATAAACATCAGTGCCAACGCGTTTGCTGATATTTAACGGATCGGTTGTTTGCACAAGTGTGGTAGCGGAAAAGGTAGTACTAGCGACATTAACTCCATCAATATAAAGTATTAATGAGGTGCCATTGAAAACCGCAGCAACATGCACCCAATCACCAGCCGTTACCGGTAAAGTATCGTTAATTTCTTCACGGACATTAACTGTTTCTGCACGAACTTTAAAAACTCCATTTTCAGAAAAAATGCCCATTTGCGCCCGTCCAGAGCCTCCACCATGCACAGATTTAGCCATAATTTGGTCAACACCTGTCCACATATCAGCGCGTATATAAGCCATATATGTCAGCGCATTACTACCATTTAAAGCATTGTCATGGGGAATTTGCACATAATCATCGACACCATCGAATTCACCATAACGACATGTACTGCCAACGATATCGGCGCCGTTAAAGGCGGTGCCATTAAAACCATTAACACTGTCTATTACAGCGCCCCAAGATACTTCATCCATTTTATATTGGGCAACCAAAGCAGGAGCAGCAGGTGGTGTTACGCTACAAAAACCTTGAGGATTGAAACCATTAAGGTCTGCAACATTGTAATTAAGCACATCGCCCTCTTCTACGGTAAGTTTGTCGGTAACCACAGTTAAGGCGCCATTAAAAGCGATGTCGGTATTTAGCTTAATTTCCTCTGAGGCCACTATATAAACAAAAGCGTTAAAGGTGGAGTCTTTGCCTATTTCTACTTTTTTATCGGTTTCAATCACTAATAATACCTCGGATGGACTACCACCGGCATTAAAATTAGTATTCTCAGGAATGATAACGTCATTACCAAAACTTTGAATGTACACCACTGCTGTACCCGAATTATCGGTATAGGAAACATTGGTTACGCTACCCCAGTTAGTATAATAATTATAGGCTTGATCTGATAATGAGTTTAAATTAAAATTACCTTGATTACTGCCTCCAGTATCTATGGTCGGTAAACGTGGCTGAGTAATGCTTGCCACACTACAATTACCACCGTTACAACTAGCGCTTCCTTTGATATCTATCGTACCTATAGCACCAAATGCTGCCAGAGGACTTGCACCAGGGAAAAACACTTCACAAGAAAGCAAAGGGGCACACATGCCATTAAAGTCGGCATTAGTGATATTGCTGGCATTATAGTTAACGTTAAAATTATCAGCAGTACCAAGCACAGTAGCAGCGCCATTAATAGTGACGTTGCCAGTAACCGTCATTGTGCCTTTGACATAAATAATGGCGTTAATCACGGTATTATCACCGGTGATTTGCAAACTAGCATCAATCACAATGATTAAATCTTCGGGGTTACCACTCTCATTAATTTTTATATTATTCCAAGCCACAGACGATTTAAAAAATAATCGGGCGGTGGTTTCACTACCTACTATAGCGCCAACAAAAACTTCATCTTGATTGCCAACATTTGAGTTATTATAAAAATTATCACCGCGGGGCAACGTTGTGCCAGCGGTTAAAGTGGCACTTGAGTTATTGGTAGGAAAATTAATTAATTGCTCACTAACAGGGGTAAGTTGACGCCAACCTGCTGGAAAAACATCTAAACACTGCGCAGCAAAAGCACTTGGCATGGCGATAAATAAAAAACAAGTAAGTAGGAAGAAACGGGACAACATTGTAAAACAACCTCGCATATTGGATTTGCCACAATCTACTAATATATAGCCAAGGTAACGCTAAGTACCTAAATATGCAATATAAAGGCTAGTAAAGGACGGTTTCTGGCAATAAAAAACCCCACAGTTGCGAGGTTTTATGGTAATTAATTGAGCCGTGAATAATTTTTTAGCTAAATAAACGTTTTTTATTCGCTAGAGTTATTAATGCTAGCGCAAAAATCAATAACGTTGATGGCTCTGGTACAGGTGTTGGACCATGGTTTGAGTTAGAACTTTCTCTTACGTAAAAAGTTTCGTATTGACCAAAGAAACTAGCCATGAAAGCATCTGGAGCAATCCATTCGCTACTTATTGATTCTGGTTTAAAGTTGTCAGCATCTACATAGTCAAAATCTGAATTGAAAAACTCTGCTGCCTGAATAATATTACCATTGCTATCGGTAAAATCAGCCAAACTTAATTTAGTCTTTAGTATGTTAAGTAAATTAAAGTCTGCAAACTTCCAATTTACCTGAATGCTTGGTGCATATAAGGTGTTTTGTCCGTAATAATCTTCTAGGTTTACAGGAGATACCCATGCCCAGTCATAACCTTGATAATAAATATAATTAACGCCTAACAAATTAGACACAAGTTGATCTTCTGCTTGACTGTAATCACCAGCATCCAATTGTGCTTGAGTTAAATTAGTAATCAAGGTCGCCTGAGATATAGAAGAAAAAGAAAGAAAAATAAAAAGTATTAACGTATTTACTACTAAATTACTCATTTAGAACTCCAAGCAATGAAAGACAACATAACAATCAACAACGAACATGCATATTTTAGGCCGACAATGCATTTTACTTTATTTACAATAAGTTATGGGTGTTATATTTTTTTAATAAAATGAAGGTGTAAAAAAAACAGACATAAATTACAAAATAATCAATCTATAAACTTCTCGCCTTTAACTCAATGCTTCTTGAGGTTAAAATTCCCGCAACACGACACTGCCCGGTACTAGTAATGGTATAATAAGTAATACCCGCAACGGTGGCATCAGTGGTACATACTACATCTAATGCACTACAGCCATCTAAGCCATCAATAGCTGAAAAATCATAATCAACACCAGCTAAACAAACGCCACTGCTAGGTAAAAGCGGAAATAATTCTGCCATTTTTCGCTGTACTCCCGCTTGTGCCGCTTGATAGGCTCGAGTGCCGAACACTTCATAAGCAATAGACTCAGCATTTGAGCCAATCATCTTAACGAGTGCAACTCCTAAAAGGCTCATCACTGTTATAACAAAAAGTGCGATTACTAAAGCACTGCCGCTTTGCTTATTTTTTTTGATCGATGTTGGTATTAATTTATGGCACATTTAACACCTGTATTTCGTTATTAAAGGTTACTTGCTCACTATTTTTTTCAAAGCGAAAGTGTATTTGTACCATAGCATTACGCTGCAGGCTTACCGCTGAAATTTCAAATGGGCTGGCATTATATATGTCTTGCGCCATCGGCACTCCATTCCTCAACAGAGTATTATTTAGCAAGCAATACTCAACGGTGCCATTAATAAAATAAAGCCTTTTGGTCGGTGATTCATCGGTAAACAATATACTGTTTTCTAAAGTAATAAGCCATTCATCTCCTGTGCTTACAATGCTATTTACAGCATATACTTTACCAGTATTACCATAAACATCAGCCACACTTAATGGATAAACAATTACCTTCCAGTTATCCCAATCGCCACTTGAACTTTCATCAAATTTGATAACCGTGATAGTGTTGCTAGTCGGTTCAGGTGCTACAGGAATATCGGTATAAGTGGTGCTTTCTAAAATCGGGGTAAATTCTAAACATTGACTAGCATTGGTTAACCGTAAACTATTTGGCAGTGCATTTCTCACTTCACGATTCAAGCGTTCAATGGCAAAACGGGCTGACGATACTAACTGATCTCTGGCGGTAGTTTCACTGTAAATTTGCGCACCAAACTTTAGAAAACCACCTACGGCCGCACTAAGCACACCGAGAATAACAATAACAACGATTAGTTCTATTAAGGTAAAACCTGATGTTCGTCTACCTGTTAACGGCTGCATCAAAAGTTAGCTCGGTAAGTTGAAAAGCGCATGGAAAAATCCGTCGGAGTAATGATGGTTACCGTTATTAATTTAGCTGTTGAATTATTGCCAGTATAACTGCCATCATAATTAGCATCATTGTAAACACTAATGCTCATGGCGTAACCAAAATACAAGTCGAGCACTTGCCCTTGTGAATTTTCGATTTCCCCAACGTCGTAGTCCAAGTTATTATAATCATCAACATCATTAAATGTCGCTCTTGTTTCAATTTCACCCAAAATAACTTCTGGCGCCATGCCTAAAGAACAACTAGGCGCTGCAGTTTCACCACAGCGCAGTCGACCGCCGGCCATATCAGAGTTTTCATCAAAAGCTTTATTGGTAATTTCATTGAGCATTGATTGGGCAAGCTCGGCAGCTTTCACTTGATGTAACTGCTCAGCGCTTTGTTGCGCAACTGGATAAATAAACGTAGTCAAAACCGACAAAGAGATGGCTAATACCACAATACCAACAATGGTTTCTAATAAGGTAAAACCTTTATGATGCCTGTATGGTAATATAGGGCTAGAGTGCATAAATATAACCCTCAGCGTTAATTTCAACCTTTAATATGCTTTCGCCAGTCACGGTTATGGTTATTGCACAAGGATTCACGACACAACCTAAGGGCCGGCCTAATGATGAAAAGGAAAAATTGGCTAAACTTTCAGAAATACTGAAGGTTACATCATGATCATCAATAATGATGCTGGTGGTCTCGCCTGCATAGTTCGACTCACAAGTGCTTGCATTAAGGGTAGTTGCTAATAAACCAATAGTAGACGACTCAACTTTGATCAATTGACAAGCATTGTTATTGGTTTGCTGCATAGTTCGCAGTTGAATAGATCTAAGTTTGGTAATAAGCTCATCGCGGTAAGTGTAGTCTTCAAAACCTTTAGACGTTAAAATTTTTGGTACTATTACCGCAGCCATAATACCTATCATAATAATAGTTACAATCAGTTCAATTAAGGTAAAACCTTTTTCACTTTTATTAAATACAATCATTAACTTGAAAAGTTGGTTTTTCTCCAACATCTAAGGAGGCAATATAAAACACTATACAGTCTTCACTTGTACTTGTAGGCATATTATTGTCAGAAAAATAAATTGCAAAAGTAGTAAAGTTTGTACCAATTGGTACATATTCATATTGATTGTCAATATCGACTAATCGCTTAAATTCATCGGGGATGCCAATAGGATAACCATAAACAACAAGTAGTTCTCCATCATTATTTAAACCACCGTCATCACCAATATTAACTGTATTAGTTAAACTGAATGCTTCTTTATGATTACCTTTGACTATTGATTTTCCATACACTAATGCGGCAGCCCCCTCTAATGAGGCTTTCACTCCTTGCAAAGTAGACGTTTGCGCGTTTGCTTTTAAGTTAATATATTTAGGTGCTACCGTTACTGCCAGAATACCTAAAATAACAATAACTACCACCAATTCAATTAAAGTAAAACCTTTATTATTCATTTGTTTTCTCTACTGCAGCATACTGTTCATCCTGAACATATAAAAAGAGGGCAAGCCCTCTTTTTATATTTTACTTAGAACTCAATAAATTTAACAAGCACTAAAGTCTTCAGTAATTACCGGACGAGTTTGGTTATTAGCCGCATCAGCATAAGAGAGTTGACAGTTTGCCGAAGTAGCTGCCCCTGAATGTTGAAACAAAGCTGGATCGGCATTGGTTGCGGTAATATCTGAGCCTGCTTCTAATTCGACTAAAGAGGTAATCCCTAATCCCAATAAAGCAGTAGAGCCATCACCTGCAGCTTCAGCGGCAGGATAACCATGAACTAAGGCATAATAAGTTGAACCAATTTGGAAGGAGCCGGTTGCCCCTGTTTGGCTGTTAATTAATGCTTTGGAGTTGGCTAGTGAAACCGCGCTATTGATACTGCCCTTAACCCCCTCCATTACTGACTTTCTCGCATCAGTGGTTATGTCAATAAACTTAGGCGCAGCGGTAACCGCTAAAATACCTAGAATAACGATAACGACCACTAGCTCAATTAAAGTAAAACCTTGTTGTGCTTTTTTATTAGTATTAATGATGTTCATAATATTTCCTTTGTTAGATGATATTTTTATTAGATTTAATTATTTACGTAAACAATAACTTCGCTATTGGATGGTTGATAGGTAAAACTGTTGCCAACGGTAGTGCTATTTGATGGATCTAAGTATTTAGTAGTATCACTGGTGCTGCGTGCGAGTGAGGCTTTTAAGTAATAATGGCACAGGTTGCTACCATCTTTGGAAACAAAATAGTCTACTGAGCTACCTACATCTAAATCTGTGGTCGAGTTAGTGGGTGGTTGTTGAAAAATAGCATTCCACACTTCACTACAATTAACACTAGCCACAACCGATATTGGTGTGGTACCAATAATATATCCTGGCCGAACATTATTAGGTGCATCTTCAACGGTTAAATAAACCGTGGTGCCGTCATAGTTAACAAAATTTTTCTTCGGGGTACCACCATCGTTTGGCCTTGCTTCAGCCTCCCATTGTGCTCTAGTTAATGAAACGCCGGTAGCAAAACCGCCGGCCATGCCTTCAATATTGGCTTGTTTGGCTTGCTCGGTTAAGTCTAAAAACTTAGGGATAGCCGCCACAGCTAAAAAGCCCAAGATAACCACTACAATGACGAGTTCAATCAAGGTGAAACCTGATGTTCTTTTCAAATTTATCTTACTGTTCATGTCGACCTCAACAACTATCCCATTAATTTTATTGTAACAGTGATTTATTTACTAAGTCACTTATTTAGCGCCATTAATTACAATTTAGAGCAAAATAATTAATAAAAAACACTAATTTAACGTAATCACTTTGCTTACTTTGCCATTAGCGCGGTTGTATTGAAAGTAACTACCATCAAGTAGTACATAACGGCATTGGCTATTTTTAGCGTCAACTTGGGCGCTTTGCTGTGTATCAGATGAGGTAAACACCTCGATAGCACTCACCGAAAACCTCATTGAATTCATTGGTGTCTCTAGGACTAACAGCCATATTATTTCACAAGTTGACTGTGCTTGATGCGCATCAATCCAACCGGATTTATTCACGGTTACAGCCTGTTTTTTTTCTTTATTAAATGAAGCAAGATAAACGACATTGGGTTGTTTATCCATAAACCACTGCGCACGCACAGCATTCACTTTAGTGTTAAAGCTTTGTGCTATGGTAGTAAAAGCAGCATGGGTAAATTGCGTTTCATTTTTAATAAAATAATTAATAAAAATAGCCATCATTATTCCCACAAACACTACAATCACGATAAACTCTGTCTGTGATTTTTCCTTTTTTTCGCTGTTTGATGCCATATTCCACCACATTAACGTGAATATTCTTAACGCTAGACTAATACCATAGCGGCAACTACCACTAATAATAACGGCTCTATTTCCTCTACTTACCTTGCATCTTATTTACCCTGCATAGCAGATGCCATATCCCACATTGGTGTAAATATTCCTAGCGCAAGCACTAATACCATAGCGGCAACAACCATCAATAACAGCGGCTCTATTCTGGCAGTTAAGGTGCTTAAATCGTAATCAACTTCTCGCTCATAATAGTCACCTACTTCTTTAAGTAACTCGTCTACGCGACCAGTTTCTTCACCAACGGCAATCATTTGTAAAACCAACGGGGTAAATAAAGCACTAGCAATGGCTGAGCGTAATAAACTTTCACCACTTTCAATAGATGAACGCATGGCGATAATTTTCTCTTGCATAAAACTATTATCAACCGCATCAGCGACAAGGGTTAATCCGGTAGTCATTGGAATACCTGCTTTTAAAATGATACCAAAACTATGAGAGAATCTTGCTAAAATAGAACGTTCAATAATACTACCGATAATGGGCAACTTTATTTTTCGCTTATCCCATTGGTAGCGACCTTTCTCTGTTTGCAGTGACCGCCTAATTGCAAAATAGCCAAATAGACAAGCAACCAACATATAAGGCCAATAATTTAAGAAGAGGCTTGAGCTGGTTATTAAAAACTTAGTTGCCAGCGGTAAATCGGCGCCTAACTTGGCAAACATGTTAGCAAAAGTAGGAATAACAAAAATGTTCAAAATAACCAGTGCGGCAGCAAGGGCAATTAATACCATACTGGGGTAACGTAATGCGGTTTTAATGCGTTTTCTGGTGGCTTGTTCTCGCTCAAGGTAAGTGGTTAGCTTTAAAAAAGACGATTCTAACTGACCGGTATTTTCACCAACATGAACCAGAGAAACAAATAAAGAACCAAAAATTTTAGGATGCTGGTTCAATGCTGAAGATAAGGTATACCCCCCTTCCAACTGACCAGCAATTTCAACGAGTGCTTTTTTCAACGTTACGGAATTACTGGCATCTGCCATGCCATTTATCGCGCGTAAAATGGGTACTCCTGAACGCATCAAGGCATACATTTGTCGAGAAAAAATAATCAGTTCATCTAATGAAACATTATTAAAGCCAAAAATTTCACCGACGTCTTTACTAGCAAGACTTTCACCTTTGCTTGCCGTGGCAGCAGAAATAGAGACTGGAATAATGTTTTTACTCAATAATTGCTCGGCTACTACAGAAGTATTATTCGCTTCCATAGTGCCTTTGACTTGGCTACCGCCACTGTTGCGACCGATATAATTAAATGATGCCATAAATTACTCTAATTAAGCTTTAATGCTGTAATGATTTAAGGCCTTAATGCCATAAGGTAAAACACATCAAGCTCACCGCGTGCTCTACTTTAAAGCCTTATAGCTTTATAACTTTTTACTTAAACAGTTTCCACTAAACGTAATACTTCTTCTACGGTGGTAACACCTTGACCGGCATAATCAAAAGCCGCTAGCGCTAACGGGGTAAAACTAGGGTTTTCTTTAGATAATCGAGTAAATGCTTCAGTGTCATCGCGTTTAAGTGCAGCCATCATTGGCTCGTTCATTTCTAATAGTTCAAACACACCAATTCGGCCTTTATAGCCTGTGTACTGACAGCTTTGACAACCTTTGCCTCGAACAAATTTGGTCGTCGCAGCCTTGTCACCGGCTAAATTAGTTAACCACAATAACTCTTGTGATTCGACTTGGTATTCTTGCACACAACTTTCACAAACTCGACGCACTAAACGCTGGGCAATAACCGCACGCAATGAGCTACCCACTAAAAAACCTGCCGCGCCCATATCAATTAAGCGCAGTGCGCTGGTGATCGCATCGTTAGTATGCAAGGTAGACAATACTAAGTGACCCGTTAACGCGCCTCGCAGACCAATTTCGACGGTTTCTTGGTCACGCATTTCACCAACCATCATAATATCGGGATCTTGACGAAGAGCGGTACGCAATACTGTAGAAAAGGTTAAATCGATTTTCGGGTTTATTTGTACTTGGTTGATACGCGGCAGACGATACTCGACCGGGTCTTCAACGGTAATAATTTTTTTGGTGGCGTCATTTAGTTCACTTAATGCTGCATAAAGCGTGGTGGTTTTGCCGCTACCCGTAGGGCCTGTCACTAATACCATACCATGAGGACGAGTAATTTGATGACGCACCCGTTTAATTAAATCATCGGGCATACCCGTTTGATCGAATGATAACAAACCCGCTGATTGGTCAAGTAAACGCATTACCACTGATTCACCATGCTGAATAGGCATGGTCGACATACGCACATCAATGCTGTGCCCTGATATTTGCAAATGAAAACGACCATCTTGCGGCAGACGTTTTTCAGAAATATCTAAACCCGCCATCAGCTTTAAGCGCAATACCATTGCCGAGGCAATTTTGCTTTCTTTTAAAATACTTTCTTGTAAAACCCCATCAATACGTTGGCGAATGCGTAATTGATTTTCATCTGGCTCGATATGAATATCTGAGGCGCGCATTTGCACGGCATCTTCAAAAACCGATTGTAATAATTTACCAACGGTCGCATCACCCGTTTCATCAATAAAAGAGGTTGATAAATCGAAACTAGACGATTGTTCATATTCTTCTTCTAATTGACTCGCAAAAGATTCGATATCAGCCGTACGTCGATAAAGGCCGTCAAATGCTTCAAACATTTGCGAGTCCATCACCACGGCTAACTCTAAACGTTTCGGCGCTAACATTTGCTCGAGTTGATCAATGGCATTTAAGTCAGCGGGATCGCTCATGCCAATAACAACCGAGTCACCTTTATCTTCAATAATCAAGGCACGTAGGCGTCTGGCATGTACCTCAGATAACAAATTTGCACTTTCAGTAGCAATGCGGCGCTGGCTAATATCTAAAAATGGCACTCCTAATTGCTGCGCCAAAAACTCTAATAATTGTCGCTCAGACAACGAGTTTAATTCAATCAGGGTATCACCCAATTTTCGCCCGGTTGCCTTTTGACTATTCAGCGCCTGCATTAATTGTTCATTAGTAATAATGTGTTCGTGAACCAGTAGGTCACCCAAGCGCATTTTTAATTTAGGAGCTGCCATGTTTTTTTATTCTCCAAATGATAAAAGGAAATCAGGCAAGCCTAATTGAACCAGTAAGTCAGTCGTTCCAACTGAGCGCATTTTTAATTTAGGAGCGGCCATGTTTTTTATTCTCCAAATGATAAAAGGAAATCAGGCAAGCCTAATTGAACCAGTAAATCAG